>NZ_JBHVYZ010000043.1:0-73139 GCF_042880295.1 Streptomyces sp. NPDC058307 | reverse complement strand
GCCGCTGCGGGCGGACACCCCCCACCCCGTCCCCTGCCCGCCGTACGCGGCCAACGGCCCGTCCTGGCGCGCCGTCCGGTGAACGGTCCGTCGGGGCGCAGGTGACTGCAACCCCCTAGGGGCGCGGGGAACTGCGCGACCAGCCCTCACCGGCCCGCACTCGCCCGACAGCCCCACTCGGCTCCCCCTTAGGCGCCGGGCCAAGCCCAGCGCAGCTGCCCGCAGGGAACTGCGCGACCAGCCCCCACCGGCCCGCAGCCGCCCGACAACTGACCCGGCACCCCCCTGGGCGCCCGGCCTACGACACCTCAGCAGCTCTTCTTCGACGTCGCCGCCGGGTCGGGCTGGGTCAGTGCTGCCATCGCCTTGTCCGCCGTCGCCTTCGCCGTGAGGCTCTTGAAGGCCGTCCCGATGATCAGGTCGACCTCGGCACCCTTGCGCGTGTCCGTGCGGGTCTCGGCGGAGGCCAGTTGTGTCGCGAGGACCGGCAGGGAGGTCTTGAGGGCGGACGACGGACCGAGCAGTACCCCCGTGCCCTTGACCTTCTTGTCGTAGGTCGCCGTCGCGTTGCCCACTTCGCCGATCTTGAAGCCCCGCTTCTTCAGCTCGTCCGCCGTCTTCTTGGCGAGCCCGCCGCGAGCCGTGGCGTTCAGGACGTTGACGGTGATCTGGCCCGGCTTGGGGAGCGGGGCCGCGGAGGCGGAGGCGGACGCGCCGGACTTCGTCCTGCAGGCCGTCCTGGAGCCGGCCGCGGAGGCCCGGTCACCGCCGCCGGTGAACACGTCGATGAGCTGGAGCGTGCCCCAGCCGACCAAGCTCAGCGCGGCGACGGAGGCCACCACGCCGAACACGAGCCTGCCGCGCCGCCGGGGCCGACGCATCCGGGGGTACTTGTCGCCCGTGATCCGGTACTTACCGCCCATGCCGGGGGGCGTCAGCATGCTCATGAGCGCAGCGTAGTGCGCCCGGGCGGCGATGCCTACTAGATGATCATTGACCGCAGTACAGGAGAACCCGAAAGGGCCAAGCCTTTACAGCGCGGTCACTCAGTCCAGCTCGAGCACGCGCGCGTGCAGCACCTGTCGCTGCTGGAGGGCCGCCCGCACCGCGCGGTGGAGACCGTCCTCCAGGTACAGGTCGCCCTGCCATTTCACGACGTGCGCGAACAGGTCGCCGTAGAACGTCGAGTCCTCGGCGAGCAGGGTTTCCAGGTCGAGCTGGCCCTTGGTCGTCACCAGCTGATCGAGGCGGACCGGGCGCGGTGCGACGTCCGCCCACTGCCGGGTGCTTTCCCGGCCGTGGTCGGGGTACGGCCGGCCGTTTCCGATGCGCTTGAAGATCACACGGAAAGCCTACCGGTCAAGACCTTCCGGGCGCAGCCATGGCGGCCGAGTGCGACGCTGGAAAAAAACCGCGAAAACGGGCGTAACGGGAGCAGGGGTTTCGTATGAGCGAGCGAAAGACCCCTCCGGGGGGTGGAACGAGGAGCGTTGCGGCAACCACCGACCGGTCCATGCCGGAGGCACAGTCCGTCTCCGCCGCGCTGCCCCAGCCGGCCCTGGAGATCGCCTCCGGCTACGCCTTCGCCGGGCCCGCGCTCGATCTCGGCGCGCTGCTGTGGGACGGCGTCTGCCTCCCGGACGCGCAGGTCAGGATCCCCCTGCCGATGCTCAACCGGCACGGGCTCGTCGCCGGCGCCACCGGCACCGGCAAGACCAAGACGCTCCAGCTCATCGCCGAGCAGCTGTCGGCGCAGGGGGTGCCCGTCTTCCTCGCCGACATCAAGGGCGATGTGTCGGGGATCCGCGAGCCGGGCGCGCGGAACGAGAAGGTACAGGCCAGGGCCGCGGAAGTGCACCAGCAGTGGGAGGCCACCGGGTTTCCCGCGGAGTTCTACGCCCTCGGCGGCATCGGACACGGCATTCCGGTCCGGGCCACCGTCACCAGTTTCGGGCCGCTGCTCCTGTCCAAGGTGCTCCAGCTCAACCAGACCCAGGAGCAGTCCCTCGGCCTGATCTTCCACTACGCCGACCAGAAGGGGCTGGACCTGGTCGACCTGAAGGACCTGCGGGCCGTCGTGGCCTTTCTGACCTCCGACGAGGGCAGGGGCGAGCTGAAGGACATCGGCGGGCTGAGTACGGCCACGGCGGGAGTGATCCTGCGCTCCCTCACCGCCTTCGAGGCGCAGGGCATGGCCGACTTCTTCGGGGAGCCCGAGTTCGACACCGGTGAGCTGCTGCGGGTCGCGGACGACGGGCGCGGGCTCGTGTCCGTACTGGAGCTGGCCGCCGTTCAGGACCGGCCGCGGCTCTTCTCGACCTTCCTGATGTGGCTGCTCGCCGATCTCTTCCACGATCTGCCGGAGGTCGGGGACGTCGACAGGCCGAAGCTCGTCTTCTTCTTCGACGAGGCGCATCTGCTCTTCAACGGCGCCTCGAAGGCGTTCCACGAATCGCTCACACAGACCGTCCGGCTGATTCGCTCGAAAGGAGTCGGCGTCTTCTTCGTCACGCAGACCGCGAAGGACGTACCCGCCGATGTCCTCGCCCAGCTCGGCAACCGGGTCCAGCACGCGCTGCGGGCCTTCACGCCGGACGACCAGAAGGCGTTGAAGGCGACCGTGAAGACCTTCCCCGACTCCGCGTACGACCTGGAGGAGCTGCTCACCGGCCTGGGGACGGGGGAGGCCGTGGTGACGGTGCTGAGCGAGAAGGGGGCCCCTACGCCCGTCGCCGCGACCCGGCTGCGCGCTCCCGAGTCCCTGATGGGTCCCCTCGACGCGGGTGCGCTGGACTCGGCGGTCAGGTCCTCCTCGCTGTACGGGCGTTACGCACAGGCTGTGGACAGGGAGTCGGCGTACGAGAAGCTCGACTCCCGCGGCGGCGCCAAGGGCCCGGACGAGATGACCCGGGTGGCCGAGAGGAAGGCCCCGCACCCGTCTCGTGCGGATGACCCCTCCGTCGTCGAACAGGTCGTCGGCAGTGGCATGTTCAAGTCGCTCGCGCGGTCGATGGGCACGCAGATCGGGCGTGAGATCACCCGCTCGCTCTTCGGTACGGCCCGGAGGAGGCGGTAGCCCTGCCTCCGGGCCGGGCGATCAGCCGCGCTTCTCCTCTCTCGCCGGCGGCTGTTTCGTCGTGCTCTGCGGCTTCGGCGCACTGCGTGCCGCCTCGGCGCGCAGCAGGGCGCGCAGGACCGCGTAAGGGTCGATGGGCATGACGGTGTTCCTCGCGTGAGTGCTGAACAGGCCTGTCGGAAGCGGGCTCTGTCAGCAGCGCAGGACCACGGAACGCAGGGCGGGCAGCGCGTACGGCGGTCGCGGGGCCGCAGGGAGGGGACGGTCCGCCGGTACACCGGGGACCGCCTCCGACCACGGAACCGGCCTCAGAGGTACGACCGCACGGTGGACGATCCTGGCCGGTGGCCGCAGGGCCGTGTCGAGGACGTCGTACTCGACGAGTTCCCCGGCCGGGACGGGCGGCATCACGTGCGCCTGCAGATGTGCGCCGGGAATCAGCAGCGCGAGCAGCAGCACGAGCGCCCGCAGCCAGTCACGGCTGCGCGGAAGACGTCGTACGGAGCTCACACAGCTCGTCTCCCCCTCCGGCACGCCTGGTTCATCACTTCGGCCACGGGATTCACCCGGCCGGAGGAGCGGGGGCCGTGGCGGGGCCGGGGCAACGCGTTGGGCCCCTGTTCCCCGGACGGGCCACTCGGCCGACTAGGGCTTCTCGGCCGCCTTCGCCGCCTTGGCCGCCGCCTTCATCTCCTGCTTGTGCGCGCGGACCTTCGTCAGCGACTCGGGACCGGTGATGTCGGCGACGGACCGGAAGGACTTCGGCTCGCCGTAGGCGCCGGCGGCCTCCCGCCAGCCGGTCGGCCGTACCCCGAGCTGCTTGCCCAGCAGTGCCAGGAAGATCTGCGCCTTCTGCTTCCCGAACCCCGGCAGCTCCTCCAGGCGGCGCAGCAGCTCGCGGCCGTCGTCCACGCCCTTCCAGACCAGCTCGGCCTCGCCGTCGTAGTGCTCGACGAGGTACTGGCACAGCTGCTGGATCCGCTTGGCCATCGAGCCCGGGTAGCGGTGCACGGCCGGTTTCTCGGAGAGCAGCGAGACGAACGCCTCCGGGTCCTGCGCGGCGATGTCGTGTGCGTCGAGGTCGCTCGCGCCGAGCCGGTCCGCGATGGTGCGGGGGCCCTTGAACGCCCACTCCATCGGAACCTGCTGGTCCAGCAGCATCCCGACCAGCGCGGCGAGCGGGGAGCGGCCGAGGAGTTCGTCGGCCTCGGGGTCCTGGGCGAGGTGAAGGGTGACGTCCATGTCCCCGATCATGCCCCCGCCGGCAGCGCGCCTCTACCGGGAGCCGGCGGGCAGCTCCCGCCAGTACCCGAGCGCCTGCACCCGCTGCTTCGGCACGCCCAGCTCCTTGCGGACGTACGACGACAGGGTCCGGGTCGTCGCCGTGTCGCAGGCGATCCAGACGTACGCGTCCGGGTGGCTCTGCAGCAGAGCGGGCAGGTCCGCCTTCGCCTGGGCGACCAGGTGTGCCCCGGAGTCGAGGCGCAGCACCCGGCGGACCTCGTGGCGGGACGGGTCGGTGCGGAAGGGGAGGTGCTCGTCGCCGCCCTCGAACCAGACGGTCGCGGGGGAGGAGTCCAGGGCGCCGAGGAGGGAGTTGAGGGCGGGCAGGGAGGCAGGGTCGGCGAAGGCGAAGACGTGCGTGGGCTCGGGGTCGGGGCGGTCGAAGCCGGTGCCGTGGACGGTGGCCTCGACGGTGTCGCCGGGCTTCGCGGTGCGGGCCCAGTCGCTGGCGACGCCCTCGTGCAGCGCGAACTCCAGCGTGAAGGTGCCCGCCTCGGGATCCGGGTCGACCAGGGTGTAGGCGCGCTGGTGCGGCTTGCCCGCGGCGGCGAACCACAGGCGTACCCACATCGTCGGGTGGACGCCGGTGACCGCCAGCATCCCGCCGTCGGTGAGACGCACCCGCCGGTACGCGTCGGTGACGTCCTCGGCGCCGGTCACGGTGCACACGAAGTCCTTCGCGCGCAGCAGCCGCAGGACCGCTCCCTCCCAGCCGTGCCCCTGGCCCATGGTCTTTGCGCCCTTCGCGTACGATTCCCCCACCATGTCAACTTAGGTTAGCCTAACTTAAAGAGAAGCGGGTTCGAGGGTGAGCATCGAGATCTACCGCGACGCCTGGGGGATCCCCCACCTCCGCGCGGGCAGCGCGCGTGAACTCGCCCGCGCCCAGGGCCGGGTCACCGCCCGCGACCGGGCCTGGCAGCTGGAGGTCGAACGGCATCGCGCGCAGGGCACCTCGGCCGCCTTCCTCGGCGCCGGCGCCCTGTCCTGGGACACCCTCGCGAGACGGGCCCGCCTGGACGACACGGCGAGACGCTGCTTCGGGGCGCTGGAGAGACGGGACCCGGAGACGGCCGAGTGGGTGCGGGTGTACGTCGACGGTGTGAACGAGGAGCTGGCGGGCGCCGCGGCCCCCGAGTTCGCCCGCACCGGCCTCGCCCCCGGGCGCTGGGAGCCCTGGACCCCGCTCGGTGTCTGGCTCGCCACCCACATCCTCTTCGCCGGCTTCCCGGCCAAGCTCTGGCGGGACGAGGCGATACGGCACCTGGGCCCGGACGCGGTCGGCCTCCTCGCCGCCGACGGCCCGGGCACCTCCGGCAGCAACGGCTGGCTGGTCGCCGGCGCCCGCACCACCACCGGTCACGCCGTCCTCGCGGGCGATCCCCACCGGTACATCGAGGACCCCGGCGTCTACCAGCAGATCCGCCTGGCCTGCCCCGAGTTCGACGTCGTCGGCCTCGCCGTCCCCGGCGTCCCCGGCATCGCCCACTTCGGCCACACCGGCACGGTCGCCTGGTCCATCACCAACGCCATGGCCGACTACCAGGACCTGTACCGGGAGCGACTGCGCCGTACGGGGGCCGGGGTGGAGGCCCTCGGCCCGGACGGCGTCTGGCACCGGGCCACCCGGCACACCGAGACCATCGAGGTGGCGGGCGAGGCCCCCGTCGGGATCGAGGTGATCGAGACCGGGCGGGGGCCGGTGATCGCGGGGGGCCCGGAAGGGCTGGACGAGGGAGTGCCGCCGGAAGGGGAGCGGCCCGGCTTTCCCGGCACGCCCGTTGCCCTCGCCCTCCGCCATCCGCCCCGGGTCACCGAGGACCTCGGCTTCAGTGCCCTGCTTCCTCTCCTCCGGGCCCGCCGTACCGCCGACGTGGACCGTGCCTTCGACCTGTGGGCCGAGCCGGTGAACGTCGTGCAGGCCGCCGACACCGAGGGCGGACTCCTGCACCGGGTCGCGGGACGGGTGCCGGTGCGCGCGCAGGTCAACCGGCTCCGGCCCGTTCCCGCGTGGGTGTCCGGTCATGAGTGGCAGGGATGGCACGACACCCCCCGCGCCGGTCTCACCGACGGCATCGCCGTGATGGCCAACCAGCGCGGCCCCGCCACCCCGCTCGGCGTCGAGTTCGCCCCGCCCCACCGCGCCAACCGCATCACCGCCCTGCTGGCAGAGAAGGAGCGGTGGTCGGCGGCCGACATGCCCCTGATCCACATGGACACCCATCTCGGCTCGGCGCAGCCCCTGTTGGACCACATCGAGGCCCTGGACGGCCTGAGCCCCGAGGCCATGACCGTGAGGGAAACGCTTCTTTGCTGGGATCGCCGCATGGCCGCGAACAGCGGGGAGGCCGCCCTGTACGCCGCCGTGCGCAGTGCGGTCGTACGACGGCTCGCCGCGCACCCCGCGTTCGCGGCCCTGGCCGACCCGCCCGCCTACCCCGACGTCCTCCTCCCCTGGCTCGGTCTCGTCCCCCGTGTCGCCTTCGCGCTCGAACACCTCCTGCGCGCCGAGGAGTTGTACGGCATCGACCGGGCCGGGATCGTGCGGGCCGCCGTGGAGGACGTGGCCGCCGAGCCGCCGCGGGGCAGCTGGGGCGACACCCACCGCCTCGCCCCCTGGCAGGCGCTTCCCCACAGGGACCGGGATGTCCCGGCCCTCTCCGGCGACCACGACTGCGTCCTGTGCACCTCCGCGGTCCCCGGACTCACCGACCTCGCCGCGCGCGGTCCGGCCGCCCGTTACGTCTGGGACCTGGCCCGCCGCGAGGACAGCCTCTGGGTGGTCCCGCTGGGCGCGTCCGGCGTCCCCGGCTCACCGCATCACCGCGACCAACTCCCCTTGTGGCTCGAGGGAGATCTCGTCCCGGTCGTCACCGACTGGCAGCACCTGACGAAGGAAGACTGAGGAGAGCGATGTCCGACATCCCCACCCGGGCGGCGGTCCACACCCAGCGCGTCGACGGCTTCGGCACCGTCCGCGTCCTGCGGCTCGAGCCGCACGCCGACGCCGCGACCGTCCACGCCTGGGTGCGTGAGGAGCGCGCCGCGTTCTGGGGCATGAACGGCCTCACGCAGGAGCAAGTGACCGAGATCTACGTCCACTTGGACAGCATCGACACACACCACGCGTATCTGCTGGAGCAGGGCGGCGAACCGGTCGGACTCCTGCAGACCTACGAGCCGGAGGCCGACCGCGTCAGCGAGTGCTACGAGGTCCGCCCCGGCGACATAGGCGTCCACCTGCTGCTCGCGCCCGCCACGTCGGGGGCCACCCGGACCGGCTGGTCGTCGGCGCTGCTGGGTGCCGTCGCCTCGTACGTGCTGCTGGGTCTGGACCGGCGGCGGGTCGTGGTCGATCCGGACGTGCGCAACGAGAAGGCGATCGCCCGATTCCTGAAGCAGGGTTTCGTGGCCGGAGACGCGGTCGTGCTGCCCGAGATCGACCTCCCCGACGTGCATCTGCCCGAGAAGCACGCCCAACTCGCCTTCCTCACAAGGGAGGTAGCCTTTCCGGGTGACGCCTGACGACCTCGTCGCCCACTACAACATGGAACCCATCCCCCGCGAGGGCGGCCTGTTCCGGCAGACCTGGGCGGGGCAGGAGCGCGCCGACGGGAGGCCCCACGGCACGGCGATCGTCGCCCTGCTGACCTCGGACGACTACTCGGCCCTGCACCGCCTGCCCAGCGACGAGATCTGGCACCACTACCTCGGCGACCCCCTGGACCTCCTGCTCCTCGCCCCGGACGGCACGGCCACCACCACCGTCCTGGGCCCGGACATACGCGACGGCCAGCACCCCCAGCTGACCGTGCCCGCGGGCACCTGGATGGGGGCCCGCACCCGCGGCGCGTGGACCTTCTTCGGCTGCACCATGGCCCCCGGCTTCACCTACGAGGACTACGAGCACGGCGACGCGGCGGAGCTGACGGCGCGTTATCCGTCCGAGGCCGCTCGGATCGCGGGGCTGTGCCGCCCATGAGACTCCTGGAGGGCCAGGTCGCCCTGGTCACGGGCGCGGGCGGCGGCATCGGGCGGGGCATCGCGCTGCGGTTCGCCGAGCAGGGCGCGTCCGCGGTCGCGCTCCATTGCCGTACGGCTGCGTCGGCGGCCCGTGAAGTGGCGGCCCGGATAGAGGACTTCGGCGCCCGGGCCGTCGTACCGGAGGCGGATCTGCGGGACGAGGACGCGTGCCACCGGCTGGTCCGGGAGGCGGCGGAACGGGGCGGGGGACTGACCGCCCCGGTCAACAACGCGGGCGTGCAGCCCACCCGGCCGCTGCCCGGGATGACGGCCGCGCAGTGGCGGGACGTCGTGGACACCAACCTCACCAGTGCCTTCGCGTGTACACAGGCGGCGGCCGAGGTCATGGGGCCGGGCGGATCCGTGACCCACATCGCGTCGATCGAGGCGCGTCAGCCCGCTCCCGAGCACGCCCACTACTCCGCCTCCAAGGCCGCCGTCGTGACGCACGCGCGGTCGGCGGCCCTGGAGTACGGCCCGCGCGGCATCCGCGTGAACACGGTCTCGCCCGGGCTGATCGACCGGGAGGGGCTGGCGCAGGCCTGGCCGGAGGGGGTGGAGCGGTGGCGGCGGAAGGCGCCCCTGGGCAGGCTCGGGTGCCCCGAGGACGTGGCCGACGCGTGCGTGTTCCTCGCGTCCTGGGTCACCGGGCACGACCTGGTGGTGGACGGCGGGGTGTCCGCCCGGCCGACGTGGTGAGCGCTCGGGCGTTCGCGTGCGTACCTATCGGGAAGACCTCGAGCCCAGGTACGGAGTAGTGACGTGAGGTGTGAGCGTGCAGGCAGCAGCGCAGGCCGGCGCAGGCGAGGACTTCAAGGGCTGGTGCTGCTGGGCAGCGTGCTGGCCCTGCTCCTCTTCGGCGGTGCGGGGGCGGCGTCGGCCCACGCGGCCCTCAAGGCCACGGACCCCGAGGACGGAACCGTCCTCAAGTCCGCCCCCCGTGACATCACGCTGACCTTCACCGAGTCGGTCGGCCTGCTCGACGACTCCTTCCGGGTGCTGGACCCGCACGGCAAGCGGCTGAAGTCCGGTGACGCCGGACACGGCGCGGGCGGCTCGGACACCGCCCGTGTCTCCCTGCCCGCGAAACTCGCCCAGGGCACCTACACGGTGGCCTGGCGGGTGGTCTCGGCCGACAGCCACCCGGTCTCCGGCGCCTTCACCTTCTCCGTCGGCAAACCCTCCCCGGCCACCGTGTTCGTGGACACCGGCCCGACCGAGGACCCGGCCACGGAGAGCCTGTTCAACATGGGCCGCTACCTGGCCTACCTCGCCGTGGCCCTGCTCATCGGCACCGCCGTCTTCCTCACCGTCTGCCGCCCCCCGGAGCCGTCCCGGCTGCGCCGGCTCCTGTGGGCGGGCTGGGGCACCCTGCTCGGCTCGACCGTGTTCCTGCTGGTGCTGCGGGCGCCGTACGAGTCGGGGGCGGGCCCGGCGGCCGCGTTCTCGCTGAAGGCCTTCGAACGCACCCTGACCACCCGCCCCGGTGAGGCCCTCCTGGTCCGACTCGCGCTGCTGCTCATCGGCTACTTCTTCGTCGTACGACTGCTGCGGCTCGGTGAGTCGAGGCTGCCCCGCGCGTGGCAGGCGGCGGGCGGCGCGCTCGCCGTGGGTCTCGCGCTGACCTGGGCCGCCGCCGAACACGCGTCCGCCGGGATCCAGGTCCCGGTGGCGATGACCTCCGCGGTGCTGCACGTGCTGGCGATGGCCGTCTGGCTGGGCGGTCTCGCGGCCCTGCTCACCCTGCTGCACCGGGCCCCGTCCGACGTCCCGGCCGCCGTCGTCGCCCGTTTCTCCCGGCTGGCCTTCGTCTCCGTCACCGTCCTCGTCGGCACCGGCGTCTACCAGTCCTGGCGTGGCCTCGGCTCCTGGAGCGCGGTCACCGGCACGACGTACGGCCATCTGCTCGTCCTCAAGCTCCTCGCGGTGACGCTGCTGCTGGCGGCGGCACGGCTGTCGCGGCGCTGGACGGGACGGCTGGTGACGGTCACGGCCGAGGCCGCGGCCGAGGCGAAACGGGAGCCGAAGTCGGAGGCGGAGGCGGTCGTACGGGAGAAGGTGCCGGAGCGGGTGGGGGGATCGTCCTCGGAACCGGTCCCCGTGACCCCCGGCCCGGCCCCACCCGTCGCACCTGTCGCACCTGTCGCACCCATCGCCCCCATGGCACCGAGCGCACCGGCCTACCGCCACGGCCTGCGCCGTTCCGTCCTCGCCGAAGTGGCCGTCGGAGTCGTCGTCCTGGTGCTGAGCACCGTACTGAGCGGCACGCTGCCCGGGCGGGCGCAGGCCGAGGCGGCCGAGGCGGGCCCGGCCACGGGCGGACTGCCCGCCGCGTCCCTGATCAACGTGCCCTTCGCAGTGGGCGGCGCCACGGGCAAGGTGCAGATCACCCTCGACCCGGGCCGCACCGGCGACAACTCGGTCCAGGCCATGGTCTACGCGGCCGACGGCGGCCTCGCCACGATCCCCGAACTGCGGCTGTCCTTCACCCTCCCGGCCAAGCAGATCGGCCCGATCGACGCCGGGCTGAAGAACCTGGGCGGCTACTGGGGCACGAACGACCTCACCCTCCCCCTCGCGGGCGACTGGCGGATGAAGGCGACGATCAGGGTCTCCGACGTCGACCAGATCAGCGTGACGAAGACGGTGCGGATCGTGGGCTGAGCAGGTCCGCCATGGTCTCGGCGGCGTGCACGGCGGCCGCTCCGCAGCAGTTGTTGAACAGCACGTGGAGCTCGTCGGACCGCTCGGCCAGCGCGTGCAACCGCGGTACCCACTCGGCGAGTTCGGCGCGCGTGTAGTCGTACCGGAAACGGTCCTCCTTGCTGCCGCGGCCCCAGGAGGAGCTGCGTCCGTGGAAGCGCACGACGGACAGCCGGGGCGCGGTGACGGGGGTGACCGGCGGCAGGGAGGCGGGCAGCCCCTGGCGCATGTCCACGGCCACGGCGGCGAAGCCGTACTTGGCGAGCAGCGCGCAGGTGAGGTCGTGCTGCCCCTCCTCCCACCAGGACGGATGCCGGAACTCCACGTGGACGGGCCACCCGGCGGTCCGCTCCGCGGTCTCCTCCAGGAACCGCTCCGCCCGCGCCCCCGGCCGCAGCCACGGCGGGAACTGGAACAGCACCCCGCCGAGCCGTCCGGCCTCCCGCAACGGCTCGATCCCGGCGGCGAACCGCGCCCACACCTCGTCCAGGGGGACGTCCACGAGGGCGGTCTGCTTCGCCGGATGCCCGGTGAGCGGTGCGTACGCCTTGACGTCGAACACGAACCCGGCGGGCGTACGCTCCGCCCACAGACGGCTGTTGCGCTCGCTGGGCAGGGCGTAGAACGTGCCGTCCACCTCCACCACCGGCAACCGCTCGGCGTAGTACCGCAACCGCCCCTCGGCGTCCCGCCGCCCCGGCGGGTACCAGCCGCTGCGGACGAGCGCGGGATCGGTCCAGGAGCATGTGCCGACGAGAATGCGGGTCATGGGGGCCCGGGTACCGAATTAGGGTGCGGGCATGACTTCCCAGGCGTATCTCTCCCAACTCTTCTCGCTGGACGGCCGGGTGGCGCTCGTGACGGGCGGGAGCTCGGGCATCGGCAGGGCGATCGCGGGGGCGTTGGCGCGGGCGGGCGCGAGTGTGGTGATCGTGGCCCGACGGGAGCCCGAACTGGCCGCAGTGGTCGAGGAGTTGACGTCCGACGGCTGCCGGGCGGCCTGGGTGAGCGGCGACTTGAGCACGCGGGCTGGTGTCCGTACGGCGGCGGAGGCGGCAGCCGCTGTGTTCGGTGAGCCGGACATCCTGGTCAACTCCGCGGGGATCAACCTGCGTCCACCGATGGCCGAGCTCAGCGACGACGTGTGGGACGCCACCATGGCGGTCAACCTGGAAACCCCCTACCTCCTGGGCCAGCGCTTCGGCCCCGGCATGGCCGAGCGCGGCTTCGGCCGGATCATCCACATCACGTCCCAGCAGGCCCACCGCGCCTTCGTCAGCAGCGGCGCCTACGGCGTCTCCAAGGGCGGCCTGGAGTCCCTGGCCCGCTCCCAGGCCGAGGCCTGGTCTCCGCACGGCGTCACCTGCAACACCCTCGTGCCCGGCTTCGTCCTGACCCCCCTCAACTCCCGCCTCGCCGACGACCCGGAGCAGGTCGCCTCCCTGGCCGCCCGCACGATGACCGGCCGCAACGGCGTCCCGGAGGACTTCGCGGGCGCGGCGGTGTTCCTGGCGAGCCGGGCCTCGGCCTATGTCACCGGTCAGTCGGTCTTCGTGGACGGCGGGTTGTCGGTGCACTGAGCCGGGGCGCGGCGGGCTGGGCCGGGGCGCGGAAGGGCTGGGCCGGGCGGGCCTTCGGGTGCCGGATCTCGGGTGTCAACCGGCGAAGCAGCGACCGTCCGTCGGGCAGGACATGGCCCGCACCGCGTTGCACCACCGGGCAACCATCGTCCGCCTCTCTGCCGTCCGGTCCTGGTCGCCGAGTCCTACGCGGGCATCACGCCATGGATGCGGGAGAGAGTGAAGACGCGTTCCGCTTCGCGCAGGTGGCACCAGGCCTCGAGGTAGGGCGGGTCGAGTTCCAGGGCGCTGAGGGTGCGTACGGTCCGGTTGCCCGAGGTGGCGACGTACTCGACCGTGATGGCCGCACCGGTGTCGATGGCATGGGCGACCTGGCGGACGTCGCTGTACGACAGGTGCTTCGCGTATCCGGCGACGATCTCCTCGGTGTCCGTGCCGAAGGGCACCCCGGTACCGAACGGATCGGGTTCCGGCGCGGTCGGCGGGGCCTTGAGCAGCCGGTCGGCCAGGGCGTCCGTCCCGGCGTCGGCGTGCATGGCCGAGGTGGGGACCGTGGTGGTCCGGGAAGCGCCCCGCCCGGGGTTCCTGCGCGGGGCCGGGACGGCGGCGGCCCTCTGCGGCAGGTGCTTTTCGACGCGTACCGTTCCCGCTGCGGACTCGGCGACCGGGGCGTAGCCCGCGGCCCGGAGCGCGGCGAGCGTCGTCGCGGGTGGGCTGCCGCTGACCAGGACCGTCGGGGCGAGCTGCCGCAGGGCGAGTTCGGACAGGGCGCGATGGCCGGCGAGTTCGGCCAGGAGCGCGGGTTCGTCGCCGTGGACGACACAGGCCGCGGGGGCGATGCGCACCCGGCCGTGGCCTCGTGCGGTGTCGGCGATGAGATAGGTCAGCGGCTGGGGCAGGGCCGTGGAGGAGGCGGCTGCCAGGTCGGCTGTGATCTCGTCCGGAGTGCGGCCGGCGTCCAGGGCCCGGCGGATACTGCCGGCACTGAAGCGCCATACCGACGCCGTGCCACTGGTCTCCCGTTCGGCCGTCGAATCCAGCAGCGCGGCGAGTCGCGCGGACGGGGTGCCGGGGACGACGGCCGTGAGGTCGGCACCGATCCGGGCCGTCGTGGTGGCAGGGGGAAGCAGCCGCCGGGCCGTGCTGTCCAGCTCCTGGTCGGCGTGGGACGCCAGGTGGGCACCGAGCGGGGACAGCGCACCCCGTGCCAGCACGCCCAGCAGTTCCCCTTCGCGGATCACCGTGCTGAACGGTGCCGTGTCCCGGGGCGAGGCGTCGTCGGCGAGCGGACGGTGCCAGGCCACGAGCGGCCCCAGCTCCGAAGCGACCTTCGCACCCTGTCCCGCCGGGAGCCCCGCTGCCGCGCTGAGCAGCCCGTGGCGGGCCTGCAGACAGCCGCCGCAGTCAGGCGCACCGGCGAGCGCGGGCAGCGCCTTGTCGTCTTCGTCCCGCGCGCGGGTGGGGGTGAGCGGCAGATCCCGCCACGCCCGCAGCAGTACGGCGAGCCGTTCCGCGGGCTCCTGCTCGGCCCAGGCGTCGTACGCCTCGGTGGGAACCACGCGATCACCGTCGCGGGCCAGCAGTCCGGCGGCGTACGCGGTCTCCAGGGCCATGCGTACGACCGTGTCGTCCGCCCGCGCGGCCTTGCCGAGCCGGGACAGTTCACGCGCGCCGATCCCACCCGACTTCAGCCGGGCCGGTGGAGCCGCCGCGCACGCCGAAAGGACGGAGGCGGCCTGGGCCTCGAACGCGGTGGCGGCCACCGCGGCCTCCCGCTCCACATCTGAGGAGGTGACGGGCACCAACTGCGGGACGGGCGGCAGAGGTTCGAAGGGAGCGTGCCATCCGGGGCCCCGCAGAGCCAGGGCCACCTCGGCCGGCATCCGGACGGCCCCGTACCGGTGAGGGTCCTGGAGCAGAAGCCCGCGGTCGAGCGCCCACCGGGCGCCTGGTCGCAGGTCGCTGCCGGGAGCCCCGAACATGACGGACATCGACTGACTCGGCGTGACCCCGGCGCTCTGTTCGAGCACCTTCCGTGTGACTGCCGGTGCCCCCGCCACCAGCGCGGCGACCCGTTCCGCGGCACTGTGATGCTCCACCAGAGCCGCGAGTCGCTGCTGCTTGGTGCCGGGTGGCTTGATTCCCAGGGCCGCCAGCATGCCGCGCAGCTCCTCCGAGGTGGTGCCGGCCAGCAGCTCTTCCAGCGGGGCGTCGAGTCCCAGGGGTGTGCTCCACGCCTGCCGCAAGGGGGTGGCCATCCGGAGTGCCCCGTTGCCGTCGGGCCACACGAGTGCCCGGTCCGACAGCGCTTCCAGGGTCGCGTCCAGCGCGTGGACCGCCGCGGGGGACGTCGAGCCGAGCAACTCCGCGAGGCTGTCCCGGGTCGCCCCTGTTCCCAGGGCCGCCAGCGCCTCGGCGGCCTGCAGGCACGGCAGCGTGAGCTGGGGCAGGACGAGTGCCACGGACCCCGGACGCTGGAGACGGTCCGCCAGTTCCCCCACCGTGCGTGGTTCCGGGGAGGCGGCCGCGTCGGGCCGCAGGGCGAGTACGCGTGCCAGGCGGGAACCGTCGAGTTCGCTCAACCACGTCGTGAGCGTCGATCGGGACGTCATGAGGGTGCACCTCGACAGAGAGGGAACGTCACAGGCGGGCCGAATGCGCTTCGACGCCGAGGTCAAGGATGGCGCACTTCCATGATCCGCGGACGCCGTACCTCCGAAGCCACCTGAGGAACGGCGAACGCCGTCCATATGTTCGCCTGGGTGTTCGATGGCGTGTGCAGATGTTCTGACCTGCGGCGAGGCGTGGGGCTGGATGTTGCCTGGCCGGGGCTGGACAGGTGAACGCAACGGGAACTGAAACCAGAACTGTGACTGGAACTGCAACTAGACCTGCAACTTGACCTGCAACCGCAGGAGCCCAGCTACTGCTTACGCCCTGCGCCAGGCGCTGAGCAGTTCCTCGGGGCCGTACGCCGCCTGGAGCCCTGAACAGCTCACTCCGCTGCGGGAGACCGCCACGAGCGGCACGGGCTCGTCGGTGATCGCCGCCCGGTGCTTCTGCAGCGCGGCAAGGTCGTGGCTGTCGAACGTGGAGTTCTCGAGCCACTTGACCGAGCCGAGGAAGAGCAACTGCTTGGCCACCGGCTGCCGGTCGGCACCCACCAGGTCGATTTCGATGTCGTTGCTGCGGGTCCAGTACGCGCCGATCGCCGGGGCGGCAGGCAGATCCGCGTCCGGCAGGAGGCGGGCGAGGGATTCCCGGACGAGGGGTTCGATCGCGCGCCCCCGCCAGCTTGTCCACTGCTCCTTGATCCGGCCGAGTGTGAGATCTCCCCGCATTCGCTCGATCTCCGCCATGTGGGGATCCAGAAACGCGAGCCAGAAGCGCAGATAGGGGTCGGCCACTCGGTAGCGACGTTCCTTGGACGGTCGCAGGGAAAGGGGTAGCTCGGCGGCCACCACCCGTTTCTCTGTCAAAACGTCCGTGGCTCGGGTGAGCGTGGTGTGGGCGATGCCGCCGGCCGCACGAGCGATGTTGGTGAAGGTGCGCTCCCCGGATCCGATGGCCCGCAGGACCTCCCGGCTCATCGCCTGCGGTGGGAACTCCGCGGCCAGCGACCGCTCGGCGGAGACCAGCAGCGCGGAGATCGGGTTGTCCAGCGAGTCGCGGAGGAACTCCCGGACACCGGCTCCCGGCCGCCATTCCGCACAGATCAGCGGGAGCCCGCCGGTGACCAGGGCGGCGTCGAAGGCGGCTGCCGGCTCAAGTCCGAGCATCTCGCCGATGTCGGCAGGGTTCAGCGGCCCCAGGACCATTTCCCGGCCCCGTTGGTGGAAGGGACGGTCGTAGCTGTTCAGCCTCTCCATCATCGACAGATCGGAGCCGACCAGGAGGAGGAGTACGGGCTTGCGGCTGAGCAGGCGATCCCAGGCCCGCTGGAGCATGCCCTCGAAGGCGTCGATGCGGTCCATGAGATACGGGACCTCATCAATGACGACCACGCTGGGGCTGTCGTCGGGCAGGACCTCGGCCAGCAGCCTGAACGCCGCATTCCACTGGTCGGGAGTCTCCTCCGAGAACTGTCCCCGCTCCGGCAGGGTGGAGCGGAGCACGGCATCGAGCAGTTCCGTCAGTTCGTCCTCCGCGGTACCGCCCGCCGCGGTGAAGAAGAGGTTCGGGGCCTCGGTGCGCCGGAGGAACTCCTCGATGAGGCTCGACTTGCCGACCCGTCGCCTTCCGCGCAGGAGGATGCACTGCCCTGGCTTCGGTACTCCGACGGCGTCCTGAACTGCCTGGAAGGCGTTTCGGAGGACACCCAGCTCCCGGTCCCGCCCAATGAAACGAAGCATGCGGATACTCCCACAGAAGATAGTATCGACAGAGATACTATCTCAACCGCTACTACGCAGCGGTGCTGCGGAGGCGCGAGAGGGTGAAGACACCTTCGCTGTCCCGCAGTGTCACCAGGCTTCAAGGTGGGACGGCTCTGGTGTGAGGCAGCCGCTGGCTCGCACGGCTCGGTGGCAGAGGTCCATAACGTGCCGGGTCGTTGAGGACGGCTCGGGCTTGGCCAAGCAGCCCGATGTCATGCACAGCGCGGTGATCACGCGCCGAAAACGGAGACGGACAACGACGAAGGGCCCCACCTCGCGGTGGGGCCCTTCGACATCGTGCCCGGTGAGGCACTGGCGGAGGATACGAGAGTCGAACTCGTGAGGGGTTGCCCCCAACACGCTTTCCAAGTCTTCGTCCAGAGGTTCACGGAACATCAGGAACGTCCTGAACTGCGCTGAAGCGCCTTGCACGCGATCTTCTGAACGGCCCTGAACGTGGGCGAATGAGACCGGAAGTGAGACCAGAGACGGTCGCGTTCTGCCTGGGCAGGCCCCACTTGACGCATCGCGTTTCGTGCTGCCTGGCAGGTTGACTCCGACCTTGGAGGCGGGTGTTTGATGAGGGGGGAACCGATCTCCATGGCCGCCGAGGATGGCGATTCGAGTCATCGGCAAGCGGGACGATTGCCTCCCGTTCCATGAGCTTGATCGGCAGAAGGGCATGTCGGACTGGCTGGGGTGCCGCGGCATACGTTCGTGGCCATGTTCGGGCCTGTTATCGCGCAGGGGCGGTGTTACCGGGAGACGTTCCAGGAGCCGCGGCCGGGAAGCGGAGTGGTTCGGTGAGGATGATCCGTTCCGGATATGGGGCCGACGCCTACCGCGCTTCGCGGTGTCGGTGGTCGTCCGGTCGCTGGGCGAGGACTCCGAGGCCGGCATCGCCGCCTCGGTCGTCGCCGGCCTCGCCCCGGTCCACGCCCGCGGCCGCTACCAGGGCGCACGGCACTCGCCGCGGGCGCCCTCGCCGCAGTGGGCCCGCTCGCACTCGCCCGCCGGATCAGCGCACGAGCAGAGAGCACACCGCAGCCCGGCCGACGTTCGCCGGAGCGCGCGGCAGTTTCGGTGTGTACAGGGAGCGGTCGGGGGCGGTGCGAGCCCCGCCCCCGACCTGGTGGTCAGCTGCTGTAGTACCCGGCCAGGTCGGCGATCACCTGGACCGAACCGGTGTGGTTGGCGAAGGTGACTCGTCCGTCAACCACCGGCACCACGACCATGTTGGAAATAGTCTGCCCTGCGCCGAAGTTGAGGTTCGAGACCCCGGGCTCCGGCAGACCGTGCGGGTGGACCGTCAGATATCCCCCGACCGAAGGCGCCGTGACCGTCACGTTGAGCACCACTGCCGTGACCCCGGAGGAGGGGACGCCGGCCGTACCGGTGACCGGGAGGCTGACCAGACCGCCCGGGGCGACGGCTCCGGGCCGGGCACCCAGTCCGCTGCGTGTGTCCAGTAGCCGCAGCGGGCCCGCCGGGGTGAAGGTCGAACCGGTGGCGGAGAAGTATCCCGTGACATCGGCGAGGAGGTCGACGGAGCCCGCACTGTTGCGCAGGTCCACCGAACCGTTCCGTACGGGAACCGTCACCAGGTTGGCGATGGTCTGCGGCGCCGTGTAGTTGACGCTGGAGACGGTCGGCAGCGGCTGACCGGCGGGGTACACGTCGACGTTGCCGTTGCCGGTGGGCCGGACGGCGGTGACGTTCATTACGACGGCGGTGACCCCGGTGGCGGGGATACCGTGCGTCCCGGCGACCTTGAGCTCGACGATTCCGCCCGCGCCGATCCGCGCCTTGGGGGCGCCGGTGCCGTTGCGGGTGTCCAGGAAGCGCGTCGGCGAGACCGGCGTCAAGGCCGAACCTGAACTCCCCTCCGCGTAGTAGCCCGTGACGTCGGCGAGGAGGTCGACGGAGCCCGCACTGTTGCGCAGGTCCACCGATCCGTTCCGTACGGGAACCGTCACCAGGTTGGCGATGGTCTGCGGCGCCGTGTAGTTGACGCTGGAGACGGTCGGCAGCGGCTGACCGGCGGGGTACACGTCGACGTGGCCGTTGCCGGTGGGCCGGACGGCGGTGACGTTCATGACGACGGCGGTGACCCCGGTGGCGGGGATACCGTGCGTCCCGGCGACCTTGAGCTCGACGATTCCGCCCGCGCCGACCTGTGCCCTGGGGGCGCCGGTGCCGTTGCGGGTGTCCAGGAAGCGCGTCGGCGAGACCGGGACGAGGCGGTTGTGGGTCGCCGCCGGTGCGGCGGTGACGGTGTAGGCGCCCGGAAGGTAGCCGGGTGACGGGATGCCGGATGTGTACCCGACGTTGTCGATTACCAGGTCGTACGCGCCCGGAGGGAGGTCGTACGTACCGAGCCGCACGGTGAGCGTGGTGCCATCGGCGCTGACGGAGACCGGCTCGGCGGTGCGGGAGTCGTCCCCGGACCGGAGTTCCACCTGGGTGCCGAGGGTCAGGTTCGCGCCGTGCAGCACAACCTGGTTGGACGTCCCGGCAGGTCCGCTCGTCGGGCCCAGCGAGGTGACGTCGGCCGACTTCGGCTGAGTGGTGCAGCCGCTCTTGCAGACACCCTGCATGGAGTACTCGACCGGAGTGTCCGCCTGGTACGGGCTCACCAGCATCAGGTAGTCGCCCGCGGAGGCGCTGGAGGTGGTGAGGCAGGAGTAGCTGAAGACACCGGCGTTGTCACCGTTGCACTGGTAGGAGTAGTCGGCGCTCGCGCCGGCGAAGCGGGTGGTGCTCAGCAGGCTCACCCACGGGGTGCCCGTGCTGCTGCTCTGGGTGCCGTACACCTGGAAGCGCTGCGACGGCTGCATGGGGATCACGGCGCAGTACGCGGTTGCGGACTCGGTGAACATGCCGCTCCGCACGGAAAAGCCCTGCGGGGACACCTTGTTCGCCGTGCACTCCGGGGCCCAGCCCGAGGCGGTGCCGACGCGCCAGGTGTCGACGTGTGCGGAAATGGGGGTCTCGTCGTACCCCGAGGCCAGGATGATGACGATGTACGAGGTCGAGCCGGTGACGCGGCAGGAGACGCCCCACTGCCGGCACACGCTCGTGCCCGAGGCGTCGACCACCTTCAGCACCACGCCCGTGTTCCGGGCGGCGGTCGGGGTCCGCGCGGACATCCAGAGCTTGTCCGTGGCCGCTGCAGTGACACGCAGACACCGGCTGTCCAGTGCGGAGTCGAGGGTGAAGGACGTGGAGGCTCCACCGACGGTGAGCGAGGCCGGAGCGGCGCACTTCGCCGTCGAAGAGATGTCCCGGCGGACCAGCTTGTACGTGTCCGAGGCGCCGGTGCCCGTCAGCAGGGCCGTGTAGCCGACACCGGCCGTGAACCGGCAGGTGGTCGTGGAGCCGCCGACAGTGGTGCACAGCTCGTTGCCGGCGCCGTCGAACACCCGCACCGCGGCGTTGACCCTGTTGGTGTTGTTCGTGTAGTCGAACATCTCGGCGGTGGAGTGCTGGTCGGCGGCGATGCCCAGGCACACGGCCTGGGTCGTGCTGGTGAGCGGAACCGACACGCCCCAGGTGCCGTCGAACGCCGACTGCGGCCAGGCCGTGCAGCCCGCGGTCTTCCCGGTGTCCTGGACGGCGAGCTGGTACTCACCTGCGGCGGAGCCCGAGAGCACCGCGTGGAACGGGGCGGTCCCGGTCAGCTTGCAGATCACCGGGGAGTCGTCGTTGTCGCACTGCGCGATGCCCTTGGCGTCGAACACTCGGTAGCTCGGGTTGACTCCGCCGTCCGGTGTCCGGTCGATCAGGTAGAGGCCGTGGCCGGTGGCCGTCGGGAGGGACAGACACTGCTGCTCGCCCGGTCCGCCGAAGGCACCCTTCACCGCGCCGGAGGCGAAGCCGTCGTCGCGTACGGCGGTGCAGCCCTGCGTCAGGTTCGTCGCGTACAGCCGGACCCCGAAGGCGGCCGGGGCGCTGCTGCGCCCGTCGCGCGCCCAGGTGTAATCACCTGCGGTCAGGGTGCAGGGGGCGAGCAGCGTGGGGGTGCAGCGGGACGTGCCGTCGGTGGCGTAGAGGCTCCCGGAGACGCTGTCGCCGACGGTGTCGAAGAGATAGGGCCCGGAGGCGGGTACGTGCAGGACGCGGCAGCGCGCGGTGGACGTGGCGTCCGGGACCGTGCCGTAGGCCAGCGGCTGGACGGTGGGGCAGCCGGCGGGAGCGGAGAGGCGGGCCGACGTGAGGCTGTAGTCCATGCTCGCCGCGTACGACTGGTTCGTCAGCACACGGAACGGTGCGTTGCCCTTGAGGGTGCAGTCGAAGTCCGTGGCGTTGTTCTCACGGGTCGTGCAGACCTCCGTGCCGGTGGCGTCGTAGACGGTCCCGGTCACCTGCCACGCGGACAGATGGCTCCGCAGAACGTCCCCGGCGGCGGACGGCAGGCCGAAGCAGTGGCCGGCGGACCCGGCGGTAAGCGTGTCGGCGAGGGACTTCGGCGCCCCGAGGGCGGTGTCGTCCTTGGAGACCGCGGTGCAGGAAGTGCCGGACAGCAGAGCCGTGTACGACACCGAGAAGCCACTCGGCGCGGCCCCGGCCTGCACGGTGTACGTACCGGCCCGGCTCGTCGGACACCGTGCCGCCCCGTACGCGCCGTCGGGCCGGTCGCAGGTGACCGTCGAACCGTCCGGTGCGGTGAGCGTCGGGTACTGGGGCTGGTCATCGGTGGAGACGACCTGGAGGAACACCAGGTCGTCGGGGTTCGGCAGGGCGAAGGTGAAGCTCGCGCCGCCCTCGGGCCCGGCGGAGCAGGTGTAGACCGTTCCCGATTCAATCGCCCCGGAGCAGGTGTCGGCCGCGTCGCTACGGCCGATCTCGCGCGCGGCGGTGGCGTGCAGCGCCTCGGGAGCCGCCTTCTTCTTCGGTGACTTCGGTGACTTCGGTGACTTCGGTGACTTCGGTGTCGCGGGCCCGGAGGCCGCGGCCGTGGTCTTCGGGGTCGGCACGGCCACGGCGGAAGCCGTGCCGGTCTGTGCGGTGAACGAGGCCAGGACGGCGACGATCAGCGCGAGAAGCGAAGTGGCCCCCCTGGACGCGTGTCGTCTTCGGCGTTGTTCCCTGATGGACGTGTGAAGCATGCGTTCCCCCCTGGAAAGCGCAGGCCCCGTCCCTGTGGTGCTCACGAGGGCTCTTGGGGCGAGCGAATTCTAACGAGGGGCAAGGACAGACGTTCGATCTTTACTGTGGCGTGGATCACGCCTTCCCGACCGATGTATTCGCGCCTCGGTCCAGGTCGTACAGGCAGCACCACCACGCCGCAGACGAACGGAAACGCAGCCACGGCCGAACCCGTGAAGGGCCCCGCGAGCTACTTCACCTCGATCGAGAAGAAGTACGGCCGACCGATCGCGGAGTGGAAGGACCTCATCCGCGCCTCGCCCCTGACCGAGCACAGGGACTGGTCACCTGGCTCAAGACGGAACACGGCCTGGGCTACGGCCACGCCAAACGTCGAAGGGCCCCACCGCAAGCGGTGGGGCCCTTCGACGTATTGCCCGGTGAGAGCAATGGCGGAGGATACGAGATTCGAACTCGTGAGGGGTTGCCCCCAACACGCTTTCCAAGTCTTCGTCTGGGGGTTCGGTGGGGGACGGGGGCGTTCTGACCTGGGGTGGAGAGGGTGGCAGCGGCGCCCTTGAACGGCGCCGGACGGGGGCGAATGAGACCAGAACTGAGACCAAGGTCCCCGGTGTTCTACCTGGTCAGGCGCCGCATTCGAGCCGCAGCGACGTGCCGATCAGGAGCCGGTGTCGCCTGGCTGGGTGCGTGGCCCTCTCGGAGTCTGTGTATGCGGATTGTCCCCTCGGAGTGTCAGTGGTGCCCGGTAGGTTCTGCTGCGGTACGCCACTACGAACGGGGAGACATCTCGATCATGTATGACGCCGAATTAATGGCCGTGGCCACCGGTGCGGCCGGCACGCTCGTCGCAGCCATAGCCACGTCGGGCGCTGAGAAGATGCGCCTGAAGGTCGCGCACTTCTTCCGCCTGGCCACTCCGGATCAGCAGAGAGCGGCTGCCCAAGCAGTGGATGACACCGCCGCGCAGCTCACCTCACCCTCTGTAGAGGTTCAGGCGCTCGCAGCGACCGCCTGGGCGCAGCTCATCGCTCAATACCTTGCCGAGCACAACGACGCCATGAGTGAGGTGGACGAACTCGCGGTGCCCACTCCGGCGGCCTCGAAGGTCTGGAACCAGCACAACACCGGAACAGGAACGTTCATCGGTGGTGACGTCCACGGTGGCCTGGCCTTCAACTACGGCGGGGCGCCAGATGGCGGACACTGAGCACCGGGAACAGCACAACCACGGCTCGGGCACGTTCGTGGGCGGCGACGTCCACGGTGGCCTCTGGCAGGTCTTTCTCCCGCCCTACGGAAAGAAGACGTCCGGCAATCCGGCGCCGACGAAGCGACAGCCCGAGCAGGATGACGAGGATGAGGATGACTACGAGGGCGTCCTGGGATCTCTGATCGTGGCTGCATGGGTTTCCGCTTCGGCTGGTCTGGCCGTCGTCTATGCGGTCATGGGCTGGCCTTGGACCGACCATGAACCGGCTCCGGGCATCGCTGCCCGCATCGGCGGAGGGCTCGTCGCCTTCTACGCCTGCTTGGCCGCGGCGGCCGCCTTTTTCGCCCGTCTCGCTCAGGTCTTCGAGCTCTGGTCGGAGCAATGTGCCATCACGGCTGCGCAAAGCCGAGGTCGGTTGGTTGCCAGGCCCCCTGCGTCCATGTCCAGGACTATGGCCGGCTTGACGGCAGCCGCAGCTGTTGCAGCCGAACTGCTTGCGTCTCTGTACGGCTGGTCCTCTTACGGGGGCGAAGTCTCGCAACGCGCGCATCTGGCCCGACTCAACGCAGCCGCCAACGCGAATTCGGCTCGCGCCGCGGCGAAGAGGTCCAGGGCGTAGTCACGGGCTGGCGGGGCTCACCGTAGGCAGGCGATGCCCGGCGTATGGCGCGGGCGCCGCTGCCAATCTCCCAGAGGCCGTGGTGTGTTCAAGCACACGCTGCTACAGCTCGCATAGCTGCTGGAGGAACTTCGCTGCGTCGAGCTCGGCCCGCTCTGCCAGTACCGGGATGCCTGCGTTCCCCACCTCCAACCCCGTGATTTCGGGCATGTCCTCGGGTCGGTCCCAGTTGCTCGGCGCATCGATGCGCCCCGCCAGCAGATGCTGAGCCGGTCGATGTCGAGTCACAGCACGGGTATCTGATGGTCATTCAGCGATGTCAGTGGCGTGTCGTACAGTCCACTCACAGGAGACCCTGCCGGTTTCTGTCGGCAGCTCCGTCCGAAATTCCGTACCGCATCGTTGCGTACATCGGTACTTTCTTTGATGAGCGCGCGTACTTGTCAGAGTGAGGCGAGGCACAGTGCAAGAACCCATACCTGTCACCGTCTACCAGTCCAGCTTTGCCGCCTGCACGCGGACGTTGGATCCTGGGCTGCTCGAGACACTGCGTATCAGTGAATCTGCCGTGCTCTTGATGGAGGCTTTCGTCTCGCTGTGCAAGGCGCTGACCAACGACAGTGACCCGCGGCCGTGGCAGGAACGGGTTGAAGACTGTTTTTCAGAGGTTACGGAAGAGCGGCTGAAGGAAATGGTCCAAGCCTTCGTTGATGAATGCGAAGGTGAGCAGCTGCAACGCTGGGCGGAGCGGTTCAAGAATCAGAACTACAGCAGCTTCGCTGAGCGCCTTCTGGGGGCAGCAACGTATAAGCGCTTCATTGATTCCCTGAAGCAAGATGGCGCTGTGGTCGCGCTGGCCGTTCGACGCGGGGTGCGCGCACTCACTCCTTTCGTTGTGGCATGGAATGACGCTGTCAAGATTTCTTCACAAAATCAGCTCAAGGGTGTCCAGTCAGCCAATGTTCTCGCGGTGAATGCCGTCGAAATGCTGGTGTCGCTCGACGACTTCCTCGGGGAGAAGGTCCTCGCCGCTCTTCCCATGGAAGTGACGGGTGCGAACGAATCTGATCTTGCGACGCTGGCGCCAGAAGGCATAGACGACCTCGTGGCCAGCTTTCGCTCCATGGTGGCGGAGGCTTCGGTCAAGCGTGTGGAGCGCAGAAATTCTCCGCTTGTAAGGAAAATTCGAGGCGCGCGAGACGCTCTTCGGTTCTCGGAGGACGGCGTTTCCCAGGCCGCCAACTCTCTCATCGAGTTGCTTGATCGCATCATGCGAGAAAGCTTCAAGCCTGCAGAAGTTCTGGCCTGGGTGGATGTCAACCTTCCGGATGGGATAGATCTGACGCACGAAGTGCAAGGGCAAAGGCGCCCGACCAAGCGTGCGGAAGCCCTATGCTTTGTTTATGGCGGCGACCCCATCATGCCACGCGAGGCTAGCGAGAACGATGATGGTCAAGGTCCCGACTTTATCCACGATGTGATCGCTATTTCATTGGTTTCCATTCGGAATCAGTTGCAGAAGATGAAGCACGCTGATTACGGGACGCCTGAGGAGAAGAGTCAGCTCTTGAGCATCCTCGCGGCGCTCGAAGGGGCTCTTATGCTGGGTCTCACTATTGGCAGCCTGTCAGCTGAACCGGAACCTTCCGAGGAATTGCCTGCGGCGTAGCCGCTTTGAAGGGTGGATGGGGCGTTCAGGTCGACGGGCAGGGCGTGGAGCCACGCGTTGGGATTGAGGAAGACTCACAACCCCGTAACAGGCTGTCCTGTGAGTGCCTGCGCGACTTGCCACAGCTGACCGCCGCGGGACGCCTTCACCAGAACGACGTCACCGGGGCGGATGATGGACTTCAGGTAAGCGGCGGCGGTGGCGTTGTCACCGACCATCGCGATGTCCGGTACGCCTGCCGCTCCCGCCGCGAGGGCAAGTTGCTTGGCGAGAGCGTCGCCGACCGCGACGACGAGATCGACGCCGTTCTCGGCCGCCATGCGCCCGACCTCGCGGTGCGCTTCGACGGCCTCGTCGCCCAGCTCCAGCATCTCTCCGAGTACGGCGATCCTCCGGCCGCCTGCGGCCTCGGTCGTGTCGCCGTCTGCCTCGGTCATCAAGACTCTCCGTTGTGAATGAGGGGCGCGAAGGTGATCGCGCGGCCGGTATAGGAAGCGGATACGCGGCTGAGTGGGACTCGATCGTGGGTCTGGCCCCAGGCCGACGGGTCTCGGAAGTGGGCCGTCGGGTCGGGGCCGTCCTCGTAGCCACGAAGGATGACGAGGTGGCCGCCTGCCCGGCCGTCGTCGGGGAACTGCTCGGTCACGGAGACGATGAGCGGAGCGTCGTCGAGCCGCCTCGTCAGGTCTTCGACCAGGACCGGCTCGGCGGTCGATGGGACCCCGAGGTCGGTAGCCAGGCTCGCGATCCCCGCGTGGAGTGCTCCACGCGGGGTCAGGACCTCGTGCTTGGCCGCGAGTTTCAGTAGCTCCGTGACCGTGGGTGCCGCGCGTCCGTAGGCGAGGAGGATCATTCTCAGCGACGCCAGGCCGCACGCCCGGTTGGACCATTCCAGCCTGTCCCCGAGTGCCCATCCTCCGTGCAGATCCCATTCCTCGGGGGCGATGAGCTGTCGGCACATGGGGACATCGTGGACGCGCGACACAGTGGGCGGGCTCCTACGGTGAGACGGCAGCCTCCCGAGTCAGTGTGGTGCTGGAGAACGCGGGAGTGGGCAGAGGAACATCGTATGGCGGTCGGGTCAACGCCTCGTGCAACATCGCCACTACGACATCTGTGTGCGTGAGTCCGACCATCGCGGCGCCCACCACGAAGTTGCTGTCACGGGACATGCCCGGCGTGCTGTTGACCTCCAGCACGTACGGCTGGTCGTCCTCGGTGAGGATGAAGTCGACGCGCGCCGATCCCCGCAACCCGAGCCCGTCCCACAGCGTCGTGGCGTACTCGGTGACCTTGGCCAGTACCTCGGGTGACGGCTCGGCTGCCCGTACGGCTACGGCGCCCCTCGACTCCACGTCGAGCTTCGTGTCGGCGTCGTAGAACTCCGCCTCGGTGGCTTCGGTGGCCAGCGGGGGAAGTACGACGACCGCGCCTCCGGGTAGTTCCAGGAGTCCCACGGTTAGTGGTACGCCGGTCAGGTAGTCCTCGACCAGTACGGCGTCGCCTTCCTCGCCGGCAGCGTCCGCCAGCGCCCTGGGAAGGTCCGCCTGTTCGCGTACCAGGCTCATGCCCACGCTGGAGCCGCCGAAGGGCGGTTTGACCATCGCTGCCTGCCCGTTCCAGTGCATCGGGCCGCCGGACCACACCCACCATCCCGGCGTGGGGATGCCGAGGCTCAGCATCACGCGTTTGCACAGGATCTTGTCGGCGGCCACCGCGGACGCTGCGACTCCGCTGCCGCAGTACGGCACGCGCAGGTAGTCGAGCAGGCCCTGCAGCCTCCCGTCTTCCCCGTACGGGCCGTGAAGGTTCGAGAGGGCCACGTCGTACCCGGCCAACTCCGTGATGAAGTCCGGCTCGCAGGGGTTCAGCACTTTCCAGCGGGCACCGATGTCGTCGAGAGCCTCGGACAGGGCAGTCACGGAACGCTGATCCACGGGGCACTTCGAATGGTAGAGCCGGTCCTCTGCTGACACCGGCCCGTATACGAGGGCGACACCGAGGCCCTCGTGGTCGCGCTGCCAGGCGCGAAGGTCCTGGGCGGCTTCCTGTACCGCGAGGCCAGAGCTGGAGCCGAGGAACTGAGTCATGCGAGGACCCCTTCGAAGGTGTTGGTGACCGGTCCGCCGACCCAGTGGGTCCACTTCGGCCGGTCGGGATGTGGCCGGACCGTGAGCGGCTCCCCGGCGCGGTTGTGGACGGTGACGGCACGCGGCGATACGAGTCCGCGCAGGGTGGCGATGACTACGGCCGCGACGGCTCCGCTCCCGCATGACAGAGTTTCCGCCTCGACGCCGCGCTCGTAGGTGCGGATCTTCAGCGCTTGCCTGCCGGCGGCCTCTACGAAGTTGACGTTCGTCCCCAGCGGGGCAAGGTCGGCGTGGTGGCGGATGAGGCGTCCGACGAGTACCGCGTCGATGGCGTCCACGTCGTCCACGATGGCGACGACGTGTTCGGTGCCGGTGTGGGCGCTGTCGAACCAAGTGGGCTTGCCGTTGATGATGGTCTGAACGCGTCGGGGGTGGACCGCGCCGACCTCGGCGGTGACCCACACGGAGTCATCGCTCACGATCGCCTCGTGCATCACCCCCGCCATGCGGAGGCTCATCTCGCGGAAGCCGTGGTCGTGGTGGGCGGCCCAGGCAGTACACCGCAGAGCGTTACCGCACATCGTCGCGATCGAGCCGTCAGCGTTGAAGCAGCCGACTTCGAGGACGACCGGGCTGATGCTGATCAGGCTGCTGATGACGAGGCCGTCCGCGCCTACGCCGGTTCGTCTGGCGCAGAGGCGCTCGGCCTCCTTTGGCCAGTTTTTCTCGCCGTCCGGCGCGGGGTCGGATAACAGGACGAAGTCGTTCCCCGCTCCGTGGATCTTGCGGAAGCGCATGGCGAAGCTCCTCGCTGGCGTGAGGTGACAGTTCTCGTGACGGCTGAATGGGGCTTCGGGTCAGAGGAGTTCGACGGGCCGATACGTGGTGGCCGACTCCCTCATGACCCACGGGGAGTGCCCGTCGAAGATCAGGACCCGGCGCCCCGCGGTGCCTGCGGACCTCATGTCGCGGACCCGCAGGTACGACCCGTCGAGGAAAACGAAATCGCCTATGTGGACATCGCTTGGTTGCCTGTAACCGGGGATGGTGTCGAGGGGAGGAGGCACGGAGGTCGGTTCGGTGGTGCGGTGCTTGTACATTCAGCCTCTCCAGATGGCAAGGAGGATCGAGCCGCCGAGTGCCAAGAGGCTTGCCACGTAGCAGACTTGTTGCTTCCGGGGGCTCACGGGGCGCCGACCAGGTGGTCGTGAAGGCGGTCGCGGACTGATGGGATACCGATCTCCCCGAGGGGCATCCAGGCCGCTGCGCCGGCTCCGATCACCATCGGAGCGATGGCGCCGGAGTGGGCCCGGAAGAGGTATCTGAAGCCGATCCGGAGGCGGGGGCCGTACCTGTGGTGCCCCGCTCTGGTCACGTCGATCAGGAAGGGGCCATCGCTGTCGGGTTCCGTCCACACGTCCCGGATGCCGACCGCCTCGGCCAGTAGACGTAGGGCTGAACCTCCGAGCGAGTTGTCCTGTTCCTCCGGCTCTGCTTCGGCTAGGGCGAAGGCTCCTCCATGCCGCAGGGACAGGACGCGATTGTGTTCGTCGACGACGACCGCGCCCGTCGTCACGAGGGGGCAGCGCCGGCTGTGGGTGCAGGTTCCGCGCCGTGCGTGGTCGCGGGCGGCGTCGTACACCGGCATCAGCGCCATCTGCTCGTCAGGGTGCTCGTAGATGTAGTGGGACAGCTCCCGGACGATCTGGTCCTCCCGGATACTCACGGGGCACCGAGCCCGTGGCGCTGTGTGTAGATCCACAGGAGCCTTCGCGTGACGTCGGCGGCATCCCGGAGGTAGATGAAGACGCCGAACGACGGGGTCTCCGCGGTCGGCCGGTTCTGCAGGTCGAGGAGTCGGTATCCCTTGCGGAGCAGGTCCCGCACGTCCTGGTCCTCGTCTGCCCCCAGATCCTCACCGAGTAGAAGGTTGAGGTGTCCGATGATCTCCGGCAGGGATGTGTTCATGTCCTTGCGGGTGGAGGTGGCCATCTGCATGGAGAGGGCTGCCTCGGTGCTCTCCGAAATGGTCTCGATGGCGACTGGGAGAACTTCGGTACCCGCGCTGTCGGTTGCTCTCGATGCCTTGCCACTACTTGCCACAGTGATCACCGTCTCGCCCCTTCAATACGCGTTTCCGGCCGTGCCAGTAACGCTAAGAAGGGCGACAGGAGGGGCTCTACGAGTGTGCCGGAACTTGCCCGGCATTCACCCCACGGATTCGATGGCTGCCGTGATGAGTTCGCGCGCCGCCGGGCCGTAGACGGCAAGTTCGGCCAGATCCGTGAACGTCTGGGCATACATGGCAAGTTCGTGCTTCTGCGTGACGGCGAGGTGGGCCGAAACGAGTTCGACGTGGACGGTGTGGTCGTCGTACAGGAAGAAGCCCTCGACGGGCCAGAGGCTGGAACGGTCGGCGTCCTCAGGAATGATGCCGATACTCACCGAAGGCAGCGCCATAACGCTGAGCAGATAGCCGAGTTGGCCGGCCATTACATCCGTCCCGCCTATGCGCTTCCGGAGTGCTCCCTCTTCAAGGAGGATCGCGAAGGTGTGATTGCCGTACACGATTCGCTGCTTCTCCACACGCACCTTGACGGCCGCCGGCACGTCATCAATGAGGCCGCGGCGGTCGCGAATAGAGGTGAGCAGTGCGGTGATGTACGAGGCCGTCTGCACCGGGCCGGGAATGAGCCACGGCGAGTAGATACGGAAGCGCTGGGTGCGTTCCCACAAGGGGAGGACTGACTCCTGGGCCTGCTTCAGGCCGGTGCGCTCCATCCGGCGCCACTCGACGTACATGCCCTCGATGCCGCGGGCTGTCGAGACGAGATCCTCGGCCGCGTTCTGTGCGCCGCAAGCAGCGGCCCACGCACGAAGGTCGCGCTCCGAGGGCGGACGCGTGCCGCTCTCGAAGCGCGAGCACTTCGACTCGTGCCAGCCGAGGCTGCTGGCCAACGCTCGCTTGGTGAGCCCGGCTTCGAGCCGGATTTCGCTCAGGCGTTTCCCAAGGGCCCTGCGGGCTTCCAGAACGCTCGAAGATGGCGATGTCATGTCGCTGCGACGTTGCTGTTCGGGCTGTCAGGCCGGCTGGAACTCTGCGTGCGGTGTTGCCCGCGCCCATACGGCCTCGAAAGCCGACTCGCAGAGCTTTGCCACCTCGGGGCCGTCCGTGAGTTCCACCTCCATGTTTTCGCCTTCGCCGTCGAAGTGGTTGACGAGAACGAGACTGGAGTCGAAGAGCCAGAAGTCGTTGCCCGGAAGTGCGAGGCCCGTTGCATTTCGCCGGGAGAGCCAGCGCACGTCTTCGCCGGCGGCGATGTTCAGTCCATCCGTCACGTCGTACTCGAAGCGGATGTACTCGCTGACGGGAGTCGAGACGACTCGGGCCCGGCGGACCTCGACGCCTCGGGAGGTCGCCTCCGTGACGATGCTGTGCCAGTCCCCCCAGCGCTCGGCCGGGTCGAGTGTCATGCCGGCCTTCCAGTCGATGAAGGCCCGGTCCGACTTCATGTAGGCGTCGCGCATCTCCAGATGGACGGCCGTCCTCTGGCAGTCGCGGAACAGTTCCTCAAACGTCGGGGTCCTCGTCAACCTTCTTCACCTCCAGGAAGAACTGCACCATGCGCCGGGGGATCTCCACCACCGACTCATGGCCGGGAATGTCCATCTGCCCGAGGCGCTCGATGTCCTCCACCTTCAACCCCTGCACGAGGTAGCTGTCCTTCTCCTCGTCGAGGTAGATGGTGGGGGAGCCGCCACTGGGACTCTCCGGGTCCTTACCGAGCTTACGCAGGGCCATGATGTCCTCCTCGGATGCCGGTAACGATCTCTGTGCCAGAGCTTGCCCGTGGCTGGGCCTTGGAGCGAGGAACTTGCCGAAACTTGCCAGGCGTACGGAAGTTGACCTTACGCGGCCGGGGTAAGAGCGATGAAGAGCGGACCGGCCGCAGCACCCCCAGGGATGGCCGGATTCGATTGCTGTCCGTCCTTCCTTGAGTCCGGGAGAAGAGGTGCCGTCCCAGGCTGGGAAACGGCTGAAATCGCCCGTCGAGTGAGGACTCTCTGGTCGACACACGGACGCATGCGTGCGGATCACTTAGGCGATTCACCAGTTTGCCGGAGGCAGACAGGGAAGATCCCGAAACTATTGGTGCTTTGCGGGTTGGCATGCCAACGTGGACGACCTTCCGAAACACCAGGTCAACGACGGTCAGTAACCTCTCCCGAGTGCACGGAGGCGCCCCTGTACCCCCACCATCCCAGCGATCCTTCCCGTCCCGATTCGCCGGACCCGGTGTACTGGGTCACGCCGCGCCACTTGTCCGGTGACGACGATGCGCTCGCCGAGCGGATCGGCGACACCTTGGCCGGCCTTGGCTGGCGCATGTGGCCCACTTCCCGCCACACCCTGCTGTATGTGAGCCCGGACGACCTGTGCGGTGCCGAGTGGATCCTCGCGGCCTACCCGTTCGAGCTGGGCGGACTGCCTGTTGCCTGGCAGTTGAGCGCCCGTCCGCACGCCACCTCGGCGATGACGGAGTGGAACGCGTACTTCACCACTGGCGTCCCGTACGAGGCGCTCGCCGATCTCCTCGCGGCGATCGACGCCCGCGAGGCACCCGATACCGACTTCGGCGGGGCCGAGACGGTGCTCAACGCGCTCAGTGCCCAAGGCTGGCTCCGCGACGTGGATCGCCCCCACACCACCGCCACGGACCCCGGTCTCTCCGGCTGCGTCTCCCTGGAGCTGATGCCACCGCTCATCCAGGACGCCGACCCGCGCCCTGACTTGGTGGGCTGGCAGGCGTGGGCGGAACCCGTGCTCGGCGCCCCGTACCTGTGGTGTGCCAGCTTCAGCGCCAGCGTTCCGAACGGCCTGGTGGCCGCGTTCACGTCATCGCTTACCTCACGGGTCCCGGTGCCCCGCCGAATAGTGCCCAAGAGCGCCGAGGGGCGGCTCACAGTCGTCCGCCGTAGTTGACGATCCACGCCCTAACGGACCCCTGAACTTGTGCCCTTGTGATGGCCAAGACAGTCCGCGACTACGGCGCCCCGCCCCCGCCGGGAAGCACAGCAAGAGTGTCGCGGACGAGAGCGACGCGGGCGGCAGCCCCGTTCTGCCCGTAAGTGAACAACAGGGCCGCGGCAAACACAGCAGCGAAGACGGCGAATCCGAACCACGCAGGCAAGAACGAGCCGATGAGGCGCACTGTGACTGCACTGACTGCTGCTGCGACGGCGAGGCTGCCAAGGACGACCAAGGCAAGACGACGGCCGTCGACGCGGTCGCGCCCGGGGTCCTCACCGAGCTGCTCCTCGGGTAGCAGCGCCAGGTAGCGACCATGAGCGCATGCCTGCACGATGTGCAGCGCGGCGGCGGCCAAGTCCTTCGGTGCATCGGGCTTGCCCGTGGTGAGTTGTTCCACCAAGCCGAACAACGCATCGGCCACTCGACGCGTGTGCGGTTCCATCGCGCCCCGCAGACGGACACGCGTGGCGCGGTCGAGACCTCGGTTGGTCGCGAATCCGAGGGCAAACGACCCGGTGTCGGTATGCATCGTCGCGTTCACGTGCCGGCTGTGGGGCGCCATGCCCGCCGCACAACGGCCGGTCACAACGACCGCCTTGGCAAGTGTTGCGCCCATGCGGTGCACGTCCCTGAGCAAGCGAGCGCGTTCAGGACCGGCTTCGGCACCGGCCAAGGCCGATGTGGCGAAGAGGAGCCCGAGGCCGACGAACACCGGGGCGTCCGCTCCCGAGTATCTGAATGCACGCCAGCGCGCCGTCCATCGACGGCGAAGCCACCACACCGCAAGGATGCCGTAGAAGCCGACAACAACGCCAGCAGCCCCCGCCCGGTCGGACGCAGTGGTGGATGCCGGTGACGAGCTGAGCCAGTGCGGAGCCGAAGGACTGGTGACATACCACGTCAGCAGCCCAGACGAGACCAGGAACAGGACGGCACCCACCGCTTCGCGGGCGTAGTTCCGCAGGGCTGGGGGAGGTAACTGCGCGCCAGCTATCGCCTGCCAGTCGACGGCCTCCGTCTCGAAGCCAAAACGCGTACAAGCGTGGCGCGCGGCGTAGAGCATGTGGCCAACCGAGGAGTCTCGACGGTTCAGCGCACGTCGACGCAGTTCAACCGGGCTGGACGGTATGTGGACCACAAGGTGTTGGCACAGATCCCGGTGCGAGCAATCGTAGTAGGCACACAGGTTCCGTACGTAGACCCGATTTGCCTCGCGGACTCGCCCGTTTCGGAGCCCCAGGACCCAGGCCCACGGTGTACCAGCGCGTGCGGGCTCGTCTGCCGCCATGGAAGCCGTCCGGGCACGCAGATATCGCGTCGTGAGGACGGGGATCCATAAACCGACGACCCCGATCGGAAGGGAGACCAGCCCCCGTAAGAATGCGATGATCACGCTTCCCCTTAATAGTCACGTGATCGGCAAGTTAGCGAAAGTGAAACCGGGCGCCAACGGCACCCTGCCTCCAAGGTCATGGAGCCGGTGTCCACCGGCTCCACACCGCTGCGACGAGCTGCCCGACTTTGCCTTGCCGCGCCGGCTTTCGGAGTAGACAACATCGTGCGTTGGCCACGCGTAGCGGTCTCCAAGCAGTCACCGTCGGGTCGTTGACCAGCGGAGCAGGGAGGTCCATGTCGATCCAGACGGCCTTCCCTGCCTCCTGACCACCCGCTTTACCGGTGACCCTCTGCCTTGGCAGAGGGTCACCGGCGTATACCCGGATTACCGTGCGTTGCGAGGCCCGTCGTGTCGGCTGGGCGAGGGCCGGGCAGTAGTTGCGCCCTTCGCCGCAGCGGTGGTGTGGTTGGGCATCGGGGTGGCGTCGGCGGGCAGGTCGGCCATGCGTCGCAGCCGCCACACGAGCACGTCGCTGATCGACCCGGCGGTGCCCAGCTCCCGCCGCCTGGCAGCCTCGGTCAGCAGCGCCGCCGGGTCGTGGCCGGCGCTCTCGGCGTCGGCGAGCGTGGCGGCCAGGGCGTGCCAGCCCGGTTCGGTGAGAACCTGATCCGCCAACTCCGGCACCGCCTGACGCAGGTGGACGGTCTGCCTCTGGCGCAGAGACTGCGACAGGCGCTGACCCCGCTGGTGCAGCACGCCCAGTGGGACGTTGGCAGCGGCCTGATAGGCGGCGCGCAAGTGCTCGGCGGCCTCCCGGGCAGCGGCTGCCTGCTGAGCGTGCCCCTTCTTCGCATGCCAGTGAGCGGCGGCGGTGACGAGGAAGAACGCCATGTCGATCACCATCGCCGTGGTCGCCCCGTCTTCCCCGCGGCCGAGCGCCGGCCCGCTGTAGACGAGATCGCGGGCTGCTTGGCGCAGGGCGCGGTCGTGCCCGCGCTCGGCTTTGATGTGGGAGCGGGTGGCCCGCTCGAACACGAAGGCCGCCTCGCGCAGTTCGGTGCGGGTGTGGGCGGCGGAGGTTTTGGCGAGCGCATCTAGGACCTCCCCGGCCGCCGCGATGTGCGCGGCCACCGCCGCGTCCTCACCGTCGTCGACGACCAGCACCGCCTGCCATACCGCCGCGGCTGCCCGGCGCCGCGCAGTAGCCGGACCGCTTGGCGCGGGATCGGAGGCTCGGTCGGACGGTGCCCTGTCGCTTCGGTCGGCAGCGTCGTTGTCGCCGGAGAAGCGTTTGCGGACGCGGGGCAGGGACAGGTCGGGGGAGAGGGTGGAGCCCGCGTAGAACACCGGCTCCTTCTCGCCGTTGCGGTTGTCCGGGAGGGCGACCTTGTAGCCGAGCAGGTCGCCGGAGGGCGCGACGCGCTTGCGGATCAGCAGGCCGGCAGCAGCCAGGCGGTCGAAGAACTCCTCCTCGCTCGTCGCTCCCGCCACTGCCCGCCGTACGGTCTCCCGCAGTTCCTCGCGTGCCGGTTGTTCCCTGCCCTCACGTTCGGCCTTGTGGAGTTCGGCGCTGGCGGGGCGCTTGGCGGCGGTGCCGTCCCCGGGTGGGACGCGGCGCAGGTCGTAGTCGGCTTCGATGCGGCGGGCTTCGGCCTGGGCGCGGCGGGCCTCGTTGTGCAGGCGGGGCCGGCGGCCGTCGTCGCGGACGAGGGTGGCGATGATGTGGATGTGGTCGTCGGCATGGCGGACGGCTGCCCACCGGCAGGCGGCTTCGTCGCCGTCGGGGGCGATGCCGGTGGCGGCGACCATGCGGCGGGCGATGGCCGCCCAGTCCTCGTCGGTCAGGATCGGATCCTCCGGGGCAGCCCGCACCGACAGATGCCACACGTGCTTCTCGGGGCGCTTGCCGACGGGCAGGGCGTTGACGGGCTGGTCGAGCAGGCGCTGAAGCTGCTCGTAGGTGGTCTTCGGGTCGCGGCCGGGGTCGGGGGTGAGCGGGTCGAAGGCGGCCACCAGGTGGGGATCGATGTGTTCCTCTTCGGTGCCGGGGCCGTACAGGTAGCGGATCAGCCCGATGGTCTCGCTGCCGCGCTTGTGGATGCTGGGGATCACGCCGGGGCACCGCCGTTGCGGTGGGCGAGCAGGGCGTCGGCGGCGTCCTCCATGCGGCGGGCCGCGCTGCCGACGGCCTCGGCCGCAGCATCCAGGTGGGGTGCGTCGGCGCCGGAGTTGAGGGCCTTGGCGACCTGGTTGAACAGGCCGTGGATGCGGCCCAGGTGCCGGCGGGCGGCGAACAGCTCGTCGATGACCTCTCGTTCGGTGGCGACCTCGGCGGCGGTGCGGGTCAGGTCGCGGGCGGCTTTGTCGACGGAGTAGGCGAGGAAAGCGGCGTTGGACATCTGGCAGTGGGCGGCGGCGTCAGTGAAGCGCTTGAACTCGGCGTCGTTCATGCGGCAGCTGGGCTGGTGCAGGCGCTTGCGCGATGTCGGCTGACGCGGGCGCTGACGTCTCTTCGCAAGGGACTCGGCCTGCCGTTCCCTTCCCTGCTGCGGTCCGCCCTCGGTCGCAGCCTGACGGTCCGGTGCCCCCTGGCGCCGGGCTGTTCCCGCCACCCCCGGGGCGGGAATCCCGGGAGCATTGCTCCCGGGACAACTTGCTGGGCTGGTGGTTGGGGCGGTCATCTCCCTTTGGCTGGCGGGCAGTTCGTGGTGCGAGTCGTGCATTCGACGGTCTTCCTTGGGCGTTGTGGGGGGAGCGGGTTCAGTGGGGGTGGCCGGCGCGAGTGGCCTTCAGTTCGGCCTTGACGGTGCGGACGACCTCTCCGGCGGTGTCGCTGGCGACGCTGTAGCCGTCCTCGCGAACGGTGTCCTCCAGCAGGTCGCGGGAGAGGCGTCCGGTCTCGTCGTGGATGCGATGGGCGTAGTCGGTGAGGACGGCTCGTGTCGCGCGCGGCTTGGGGCCTGGCTTCTTTGCCTTCGCCCGTGCGGCCTTGCCCGGATCAGCATCCGGCGGTTCCTCGCCCGGTTTCGGTTCTGGGCTCGTGGTGGTGCGGGCGGGCCGGTGCGGGCGGTTTTCGGGCTCCGGGTGGGCAGCCCGGTGGGCCGTGTCATCCGCGCCCGCATCGTTCTCGGGCGGGCGGCCCGGATTCTCTGCCCGCCTCGTCGCTGTGGAGCGCGGGCGGGCAGGCGTGGAGCCGCTCGGCGTGCCCGCGGTAAGGGCGGGCCAGCGCCGGGGCAGGGAAACGGAGGCCAGAGCGAGGGCCTGTTGCCGGGTGGCGAGCTTGCGCAGGAGCAGCTCGTCCTGGCGCTTGTCGCGGTCGACGTCGGCCTGCTCCAGTGCTTGGTGCAGGTGGCGGGTGAGGCGCCGGCCTCGCCCCTTGGCACGCCGTTCGGGCGTCATGGCTTCTGCCCGGAGGATCAGGGTGACGGCCCGGTCGAGGGCGCGCTCGCGGATGATCCAGGTGGCGTCCGCGTCCCGGTCGGCGATCCCCAGGCGGGCCAGCAGCCGTTCCCGTATCTGCCGGGCGAGGACGGCGGTCAGGCTGTGGGAGTCGGCGTGCGGGCTGCGGTTGCGCAGTTCGATGCCCATGGCCAGGTGCCACAGCATCGCCGCCAGGACCGGGCCGACGAAGGCCCGCACGGTGCCGCCCACCGGGCCGGACTCGGCGTAGGCGGGCACGATCTGCACGGCGGTGATCACCCAGGTGAGGGTGCCGGGAAGGCCGGGCGCCTGCTTCGGGCCGTTGAGGTTCTGCCGGGCCATCAGGGCGGCGGCGAACAGGGCGAGCTCGGCGGCGGCGAACATCGCGGCGCGCTCGATGGCACTGCCCATGTCGAGGTAGTCGGCGGCGAATCGCCAACTGGTGTCCGCGCTGTAGGCGGTGCAGCCGATCGCGGCGACGGCTGCGACCGGGATGGCAGCGGTGCCACGGCGCTCCCCGACACCGGGCGTCCGGTTGCGTCGGCGCAGCAGCCATCCAGCGAGCAGGGCCACGACGAGGGACAGGACTGCGCCGGCCGCCGACGAGGTGGTCCAGTGAGGCGGGAGCGACATAGTGCCGCTGTCGGCGCTTACGTGTGCGGTGTTGCCGAGGGTCATGCAGACGGTCTCCAAGGGGAGGAAAGCGAGGGAGTGAGGGGCGTTCACGGAGGGGGCGTACACGCGGGCCCCCTTCTAAAGGGGGCCCCGCGCGTGATCGCTTGGGCGCGTGCACGGCGTGGACGCTCGCGTGATCGCTTGACCTGCGGTTTTGCGATCAGCGTGCGCGCTGTGAGCGCTTCACGGCGGCATCTGAGCGAGTGGGCCGCGTGTACGGTCGCGTGATCGCTTCGCGCGGGCCTGTGGGGCTCAGCCGACGGCGGTGAGGTGGCGTGCGGAGGCGTAGTAGCGGGTCTGCTGCCCGCCTCCGGCGCCCCCGGCGACCCCGTCGGCCTTGGTGGCCAGGCCGTTGTCGACGAGGCGGCCCAGGTGGCGTCGTGCCTTCTCCACGTCGGCGCGGTCGGGGTCGCACCCGCCGAGCAGGGCGACTGCCAGGTCTCGGGCGGTCATCCCGTTCGGGGCGTTGCGGATCAGGACGGCGGGGTCCTTGGTGGGGTCGACCGTGGTGGTGCCGCGCACGTGGTCGTGGGTGACGTCCAACGGGCCGACCTCCCCGGTGGGGGTCTTGAGGTGGTGCAGGGTGACGGCAGGGTCGCCGGCCTTGCCGGTGACGAACAGCACGCTGCCTGCGCCGGAGACGTACCAGGTGGAGCCGTAGACCTGGTCCAGGCTGGGGCGTTGACCGCGCGGGGCGTCGGCGGTTGCCTTGCGCTGGTGGTGCAGCTCCAGGATCTCCACGCCGCCTCGCAGGGCGCGATTGCGGGCGTTGTGGAAGGTGACCGCAAGGCTGTCGTCGACCATCGTGCTCACCGCGTCCTTGAGGCTGTCGATCACGATGGTGTCGGCCCGGTGGGCGGCGGCGAGATCGGCGAGGAGGTCGGGCTCCTTGTCCAGGCTGGCGGGCAGCGGGCCCTCCCAGACGACGAGCCGCTCGCGCAGGATCTTCTCGTCGGTGTCGAAGACCCGGCGGGACATGGCCTTGGCGATCTGCTTCGGGCGGTCCATAGCCAGGTAGAGCACCCGCCTGCTGGGCGCGACCGGCATCTCCAGGACCGTCTCCTGCAGGCCGAGGCGGGCGAAGACCACCTGGTGGGCCAGGGTGGTCTTACCGACCCCCGGTGCGCCGACGATCATCAGGCTCTCGCCCGGTGCCCAGACCGTCTTGTCGCGCGTTCCCCACAGAGGTTCGGCGTGCGCGCCGGTCTCCTTGACGAAGGTCCATCCGTCTTTGGCGAAGCGGGACAGGCGGCCGTGGCCCGAGGCGAGCGCGCGTTCGCGCTCGGCGCGTACCTCCGCTTCGATCTCGCCGCGGATCTCGTCGGGGTCGGCGCCCGGCTCCTGGGCGCGTTGGACGGTCCGTATGGCGGAGGCGCGCAGGCGGCGCAGGTCGGCTTTCTTGCGGATGATCTCCGCGTGGTGCTCCGCGTTGCCGGTGCCGTAGAGCGCACCGGCGAGCTGGTGCAGGTAGACGGCACCGCCGACACGCTTCAAGTCCCCCTGCTCCTGGAGCAGCTCGCTGAGGACGATCGGGTCGGTCGGCCTGCCCTCGCGATGCAGGGCGAGCAGCGCACGCCAGACAGTCTCGTGCGCGGGGCGATAGAAGGCGTCGTCGCCCAGGATGGGCCGGACCGTGTCGATGACGTCGCTGTCGTGCATGCAGGCGCCGAGCACCGCGCTCTCGGCCTCCAAGTTGAAAGGAGCCTGCGCAGACTCGTCCGGAGACGGCGTGGGGCCGTATCCGAAGTGGGATGGCATCTCGTGCATGTGACCCGTACTCTGGGTCAATAGGACTCCTCTCCCGGCAGGCCACATGGAGCGCCAACTCCGGCCACCGGCACAGATCGTCAAGGTTGGGCGGTTGTGAGGATTTCCGCTTCGCCCCCGGTGTTCCAGCACCGGGGGTTTCTGCTTGTCCAGCCGCGTTCACCGCCGGACGCCATAAGTCTACCCCGGACATTCGGGAGACGTCTAGTTGCATTCGGCTTCCAAATGATGTTAACTGGTTCACCCTAGGCCGCAGCTGTACGGCAGGCCCGCACGATGAGGAGGTGAAGATGGCCAGCGGCAAGGGCGACGACGACGCGAGCGCCACGAACGCGCGGCCGCCGGTCGAGGACAACATCGCCGAGCGCGTGAAGCTGGAGCGCGAGGCACGCGGCTGGAGCTCGGTCACCCTGGCCGAGAAGATGGCCGAGGCCGGCCACCCCATCGGCCAGTCCGCGATCTGGCGCATCGAGAGCGGCAAGCCGCGCCGCCGCATCAACACCGACGAGGCGCTCGGCTTCTGCAAGGTCTTCGACATGACCCTCGACGAACTGGCCAGCCCGCCAGGGCAGATGGCCAACCCGATCATCCGTCGGCTGGTCGGCGAGTACGTCGAGCTGTGGAAGGAATGGCGTTCCCTCGGAAAGTCCATGGACGCGATCCAGGACCAGCTCCGGGAGTACACCAAGGCCAACCCGGACCAGGACACCATGGTCCGCAACCTGCTCGCCCACGAACTGGACGCTGCCTCCAACGGCGACTTCCACCGCCACAAGGGAGCCCGCTCCCGGCTGATCCGCTGGCTCGGCGACGCCTTCAACCCGCAGGCCCCCACCGACGCTGACGGCGACGAGTAACCCACCCGCCGCCAGGCCCTCGGTGCTGCGAACACCCAGGGCCCACCACCGCGTCACCTTCGCGCGTCTGCGCAACCGCCCAACCACCCACACCACCACGACCGGTCCGACCGGAGTTGGCGCTCCGTACGTGACCGGGTGAGGAGCCCTCTTGCCCGAGTTCCCCCTGCCCGTAACCCAGATCGCCCAGCTGCTCGGCATCCCCGAGGGTGCCCTGCGCACCCTGATGGCCGAGCGGGACGACGAACCAGGCGACCCCACCCTCGTCGGGCTCACCGTCGAGGAGGCCGCCCGCCGCCTCGGCATCGGCCGGACGAAGATGTACGAGTACGTCTCGTCCGGCGAGATCCGGTCCGTCAAGATCGGCAGTCTGCGCCGCATACCCGCCGAGGCGGTCGGAGAATTCCTAGCCCGCCGCTATCGGACCACGGACTTCGGCACTGCAGCCTGAGCGAGGCGCACATGGCACAGCCGAAGAAGCCCCGCACGTCCCGGCAGCCCAACGGCGCCTCCACCATCTACCTTGGCAAGGACGGCCGTTGGCACGGCCGCGTCACCGTCGGCGTCAAGGACGACGGCAGCCCGGACCGCCGCCACGCCAGCCGCAAGACGCGCGCCGAGATCACCAAGGTCGTACGCGAGCTGGAACGCCAGCGCGACGCCGGCAGCGTCCGCAAGGCCGGACAGCACTGGACGGTGCAGACCTGGCTCACGCACTGGGTGGAGAACATCGCCGCGCCGAGCGTCGGCGAGTACACGATCGACGGCTACCGAGTCGCCGTCTACCGCCACCTCATCCCCGGTCTGGGAGCCCATCGCCTGGAGAAACTCGAGCCCGAGCACATCGAACGGCTCTACAAGAAGATGCAGGAGGCAGGCAGCGCCGCCGGCACCGCGCACCAGGCCCACCGCACCCTGAACACCTCCCTCAACGAGGCTGTGCGGCGGCGGCACATCACCCTCAACCCCGTCTCGATCGCCAAGGCGCCGAAGCTGGAGGAAGAGGAGGTCGAGCCGTACACGGTCGAGGAGGTTCAGCGCCTCCTGCTGGAAGCCGGTAAGCACCGCAACACCGCCCGGTGGGTCATCGCCCTCGCACTCGGCCTGCGCCAGGGCGAGGTCCTCGGCCTGCAGTGGGAGGACGTCCACTTCGACACCGGTGTGATCCGTGTTCGGCAGAGCCGCCTGCGGCCCCGCTACAAACACGGCTGCGGTGATCGCTGCGGTCGTAAGGCCGGGTATTGCCCGCAGAAGGTCAACATCCGCAAGGAGACCAAGGGAACGAAGTCCAAGGCGGGCAAGCGTCCGATCGGTGTCCCCGAGGAACTCCTGAAGCTGCTCCAGCAGCACCAGGAGGAGCAGGCCCGCGAGCGCGCCCTCGCTCGCGACCTGTGGGTGGAGAAGGGGTACGTGTTCACCTCGCTGACCGGTGAGCCGCTCAACCCCAACACCGATTACCACCGCTGGAAGGACCTGCTGAAGGCCGCCGGCGTCCGCGACGGCCGTCTCCACGACGCCCGCCACACTGCGGCGACCGTGCTGCTCATCCTCGGCGTCCCCGATGCGGTGGTCGACCGGATCATGGGCTGGGAGCCCGGCAACTCCGCCCGGATGCGCCGCCGCTACCAGCACCTGACCGGTCGTGTTCTGAGGGACACGGCTGCCAAGGTCGGCGGACTCCTGTGGCCGGTAGCCGCCGGCGGAGGGGAGGGGGCCACCGAAGCCGCCCACGCCTCCGCTGGCGTGTCGGTGCACGTCGCTTGCATCGGCGAGTACCTCGTCCCCTTCCACGACCGAGGGCACGCCGACTTCCTCCTGGACCGCTGGCGCTCCGAACGGCCTGGCCAGGTGGCCGAGGTGGAGGAGTGGGACCGGCGGAAGTGGGAGAGGGAAGGGCCTGGTGGCCTGAGCGCCGTGCGCGACCGCCTTCCCGACCGCCGCGTCGTCCACCACGCCCACGCCGCCTTCCTGCCCGGCGGGGCGCGTGAGTCGGGAACTGGTCTCGATCCCTGGTCGGTGGACGCCTGGGAGTTCGAAACGGACCTCTACACCGACCAGGTGGTGCGCTGGAGCACTCTTCGCCGACTGGGAGGAGAGATCGACGTTCGGGCGAGCGGCACGGACGAAGGAGCCGTGGCGGCGGCCTTTGTTGCGGCTTGCGCACAGGCCGTGGATCGCGCGAAGGATCCGGGGAAGTACGGCGACAGCGACGAGCGGTAGTTGGAGCCGAAGCGGGTGGGCTGCACCACGGCAGGTGCAGCCCATCCAGTTATGGCGGGGCAGGTCCATCCATCAACGATCCATGGTTTCCTGAATTCAGGAATCTATGTACTGTCGTGCTGTGCTGACTGTTGCCTCCGACATCGAGGTGCTGGCCCGCTTCGGCCGTGCGCTCGCCGACCCGATCCGCTGCCGCATCCTGCTCGCGCTGTGTAAGGCCCCGGCCTACCCCGCCGATCTCGCCGAGGCGCTCGGCGTCTCGCGCACCCGGCTCTCCAATCACCTCGCATGCCTGCGCGACTGCGGCCTGGTCGTCACGCTGCCCGACGGTCGCCGCACCCGCTACGAACTGGCGGACGAGCGCCTCGGCCACGCGCTGGACGACCTGCGTGCCGCAGTGGTCGCCGTGGAGACCGACCGCACCTGTGTCGACGCCGACGACAAGGGATGTTGCTGATGACCGCGATATCCCTCGGGCCTTCCTCAGCCCGCCGAGACGAACTCGCCCGTCGAATACGTCTGTTGGTCACGGCGACCATCACCTACAACGTCATAGAAGCGATCGTCGCCATCACCGCCGGCACTCTTGCCTCATCCACCGCCCTGATCGGCTTCGGCCTGGACTCCGTCATAGAGGTCTCCTCTGCCGCTGCGGTGGCCTGGCAGTTCTCCGCCCGTGAGCATGCCGTGCGCGAGGCACGGGAGAAGACAACGCTGCGGATCATCGCGCTTTCGTTCTTTGTGCTTGCCGCCTACGTCACTGTCGACGCCGTCCGCGCGCTCGCTGGCACGGGGGAGGCGGAGCGCTCCATCCCCGGCATCGTGCTCGCCGCGCTCTCCCTCGCGGTCATGCCGTTCCTGTCAGCCGCACAACGTCGCGCAGGCCGTGAGTTCGGCTCAGCCAGCGCGGTCGCCGACTCCAAGCAGACGCTGCTGTGCACGTACCTCTCGGCCGTGCTCCTCGGTGGCCTGGTCCTCAACGCCACCCTCGGCTGGTCGTGGGCCGACCCCATCGCCGCCCTCGTCATCGCCGCCGTTGCCACAAAGGAAGGCCGCGACGCCTGGCAGGGCAAGGGATGCTGCGCGCCCTCCGCAGTGGCGGCCCCGGCCATCGAGACTCAGGCGGACGGTGCGTGTGGCTGCCGCCCAGGCTGCGATTGCTGCAACTGACCGCCCGTAGACATCCAGGGAGCCCTGGGCCTGATCGCGGAAGCTTGTCCAATCCAGTGACCTTCGTCAGCTGCCTAGAGCGAGGAGGGCCGCTGCAGCGGAGACCAGTGCAAGCGCGGTGAACAGGCCGGGATAACCGCCGAGTGGTCCGGCCAGCGCGGCTCCCGCGAACGGGGCCAGGGCAGACGCGATGGTAGCGGGGGCGGCCAGGAGCCCGGACAGATGCCCGTAGTGCGTGGTGCCCCAGCGGTCGGTGACGGCGGTGGCCTGGAGCAGGGTGAGGTTGCCGCGCACCATGCCGGCCGCGATCGCGATGCCCACGAGCAGGGGGAAGGGGCCAGAGACCAGCGCGAAGGCGGCGGTCGTGGTCCCGCCGAGGGTGATCAGGGTGACGGTGCGGGTGGTGACGCCGGTGTGGTTCGCGAGGGTTGAGTACAGGGTGCGGCCGAGGGTCTGCCCTGCGCCCCCCAGGCCGAGGGCCCAGGCGGCGGCGGTGGGGCTGGCGCCGCGACTGATCAGTAGGGGGACGAGGGCGATGACGACCGCGTACATGGCGAAGCTGTTCAGCGTGAGCGCGGTGGCGAGCATCAGGAACGGTCGGCTGTGGGTCACCGAGCCGCTGTTGGTGTCCCGTTGGGAGGAAGACGCTGGTGCGGGTGGCCAAGTTCCTCGTAGCGCGAGGGCGTGGGCGGGGATGGTAACGAGGGCCAGGAGCAGCGCGAGTACGGCGTATGTGGTGCGCCAACTCAGGTGCTCGGCGAGTGTTGCGGTCAGCGGGGCGAAGACAGTGGAGGCCAGGCCGCCGGCGAGCGTGACGACGGTGAGGGCGCGGATGCGGTCCCGTCCCCACCAGCGGGTGAGGGCGGCGAAGGCGGGCTGGTAGAAGGTGGCGGCCATGGCCACTCCGGCCAGGAGCCAGGCGGCGGTGAAGGCCGCGAGGTTGGGCGCGTAGGCGATGGCCAGCACGGCGACGACACCCAGGACAGAGCCGGTGGTCATCACGGCGCGCGGGCCGCGGCGGTCGAGGATGCGCCCGACGGGGATGCCGGTGAGGGCGGAGACCAGCAGGCCGCCCGAGAAGGCCGCGGTGGTGGCGGTGGTCGACCAGCCTGTGGCCGCGGTGATCTCCGGGTTCAGCACCGGGAAGGCGTAGTAGACGATTCCCCAGCTGGTGATCTGGGTGGCGCACAGGGCGGGCAGGGCGGCGCGAGGCCGTGACCGGTCCCCCGTACCGGTCACGGCCCCGCTGGTGTGGGGATGGGCCATCGGCGGAGTCAGCAGCAGCCGCCCGCGACGGCCGGTTCCTTCGAGTCCGTTTCGGCCTCGACCGGGCCGGTGGCGCAGCAGGTGCCGCCCTGCTGCTTGGCCAGCGAGTCGGCGTCGGCCTTGACGACGTAGACCTCCCAGGGTTCCTGGCCGGGGCCGTGGACCCAGACCTTGTCCTGGAGGGCGTAGCAGCAGGTTGTGTCGTTCTCCACGTCGGTGGCCAGGCCGGCCTCGCCGAGGCGGGCGGTGGCGGCGTGGACGGCTTCGGTCGTCTCGACTTCGACGCCGAGGTGGTCCAGGCGGGTTGCCTCATCTGGAGTGCCTTCGATGAGGACGAGCTTGAGCGGGGGCTCGGTGACGGCGAAGTTGGCGTATCCGTCGCGGAGCTTGGCGGGCTCGGTACCGAACAGCTTGCTGTAGAAGGCGACCGAGGCATCGAGATCCGGGACACGGATGGCGAGCTGTACGCGGGACATGGCGAACCTCCTTGATAGGGATGGCGGGTTCAGCAGCCGCCGGCGGTCGTGGCCGGGGTGCCGATGCCGATCTGCAGGGTGGCCGGGGCCGCGCAGCAACCGCCGCCGTCACCGCTGGGCGCAGCTGCGCTCTCGTCGAGGAGGCCGCCTCCACTGCACACGCCCGTCTCGGGCAGGACCAGTTCGACGCGTTCGGCGGCTTCCTGGTCGCCGGCGAGGGCGGCGGTGATGGAGCGGACCTGCTCGTAGCCGGTCATCGCGAGGAAGGTGGGGGCGCGGCCGTAGGACTTCATGCCGACCAGGTAGATGCCCTGCTCGGGGTGGGAGAGCTCGCCCACGCCGTGCGGGTAGACGGTGCCGCAGGAGTGCACGTTCGGGTCGATGAGCGGGGCCAGGGCGGTCGGGGCCTGGAGGCGTTCGTCGAGGCCGAGGCGGAGTTCGGCGAGGAAGGAGAGGTCGGGGCGCATGCCGGTGAGCACGATGACCTCGTCGACGGGGTCCAGGTGGCGGCCGTCCTCGGCGACGAGGACGAGCTGCTCGCCGTCGCGCTCCACGGCCTGGGTGCGGAATCCGGTGACCGCGCTGGCGTGGCTGGCCTCGACGGCGGCCTTGGCGCGCAGGCCCAGCGCGCCGCGGGCGGGGAGCTGGTCGGCCTCGCCGCCGCCGAAGGTGTTCGCGCCGATGCCCCGGCGCAGGATCCACACCGCGTGGGTGCCCGGCTCGTCCTTGGCCAGATCCGCGAGATAGGCGAGCGCGGTGAAGGCGGAGGCGCCGGAGCCGACGACGGCGGTGCGCTTGCCCGCGTACCGGGCCCGGACGGCCGGGTCCTTCAGGTCGGGGACGCGGTACGACATGCGGTCGGCTGCCGCCTTTTCGCCGAGGGCGGGCAGGCCGTCGGCGCCCATTGGGCTGGGGATGGTCCAGGTGCCGGAGGCGTCGATGACGGCGCGGGCGGTAAGGCGTTCTTCTCCGCCATCCGTGGTCTGGATGTGCACGGTGAAGGGCTGTGCGTCGCGGTCGGCGTCGACGATGCGGTCCCGCCCCGCACGGGCCACGCCGGTGACCGTCGTGCCGTAGCGGACCTTGTCGCCCAGCACGTCGGCGAGCGGCTGGAGGTAGTGCTCGGCCCAGTCGCCGCCGGTGGGGTAGGTGGCGCCGTCGGGGCGCACCCAGCCCGTGGGGGCCAGGAGCTTCTCGGCGGCGGCGTTGGTGACCTCGGACCACGGGGAGAGCAGCCGGACGTGCGCCCAGTCGCGTACGGCGGTGCCGGCGGAGGGGCCAGCTTCCAGGACGAGCGGTTCGAGGCCGCGCTCGACGAGGTGGGCGGCGGCGGCCAGGCCGACCGGGCCGGCTCCGATAACCACGACAGGCAGCTGCTCGGTGGTGGGCGCGTTCACGGTGTTCCCCTTTTGTTTCGACGTCTGTCGATGTCTTGCGGGACCCAGGATGACACCTGTATTGATGGGCGTCAACATAGACATTTGCCGAATCAAGGGGTTGGGACGTGGAACAGATCGACGTGGCAGTGATCGGTGGTGGCCAGGCCGGCCTGGCGGCAGCGCACGCGCTGCATGGACAGGGGCTGCGGCCTGTGGTGTTGGAGGCGTCCGAGCGGGCGGCCGGATCGTGGCCGCAGTACTACGACAGCCTCACCCTCTTTTCCCCGGCTCGGTACAGCTGCCTGCCCGGCATGCCGTTCCCGGGCGGTGATCCGGACCGCTACCCGCACAGGGACGAGGTTGTCGCCTACCTGAGTGCGTACGCCGACCTGCTGGCTGCGGACATCCGCACCGGCCGCCGCGTGATCGCCGTCCGGCGCGGCGACGACGGATTCGAGGTGACGTTGGAGGACGGCGCACGGATGGCGGCGCGGGCAGTGGTCGCGGCCTCAGGCACCTTCGGCCATCCGTACCGGCCCGCCCTGCCTGGCCTGGAAGAGTTCACCGGCACGGTGCTGCACGCAGCGCAGTACCGAAACCCGGCACCGTTCGCAGGCCAGCACGTCGTGGTGGTGGGCGCGGGCAACTCCGCGGTGCAGATCGCCTCCGAACTCGCCGGCGCCGCCCGGGTCACGCTGGCCAGCCGCGCCCCGGTGCGGTTTGCCCGCCAGCGCATTCTCGGCCGCGACCTGCACTTCTGGCTGCAGCACACGGGTCTGGACACAGCGCCGCTCGGCCGCTTCCAGCGCACGCCCCCAACGCAGCTCGTCATCGACGACGGCCGCTACTGCTCCGCCCTCTCAGCAGGTGCGCCGGAGCGGCGAGAGCTCTTCACCGCCATCGACGGCACGAAGGTGGTCTGGCCGGACGGGGAGCGGGAAGACGTCGACACCATCCTGCTGGCCACCGGCTACCGGCCCGACCTGCCCTATCTCGGCGGCCTCACCGGCGCCCTGGACGACGCCGGGCATCCCTTCCACCGTGAGGGCGTCTCTCGATGGCACCCGGATCTGGCGTTTGTCGGATTGGAGTGGCAGCGCAGCCTGTCGTCGAATTCCCTTCGGGGGGCGGGCCGGGACGCGGTCCGCGTCGCCCGTCATCTGGCCGCCCGTCTGGGGCGCCGCTGACCCTCGCCCTCTTGGTTCGACGTATGTCAACATAGACGCATGTCGAATACGAAGGTGCTGCCGCTGCTCGAACCCGACGACCAGGGTGTGGCGCCGTGCTGCCCGCCGCTGACCGAGCGCCCCTTCACCGCGGAGGAGGCCGAGACGGCCGCGCGGATGTTCAAGGCGCTCGGTGACCCGGTCCGGCTGCGGCTGTTCTCCGCGGTCGCTTCCCACGAGAGCGGCGAGGCGTGCGTGTGCGACATCTCCGACGTCGGAGTCTCCCAGCCGACCGTCTCCCACCACCTGAAGAAGCTCAAGGAGGCCGGCCTGCTGACCTCCGAGCGGCGCGGCACCTGGGTGTACTACCGGGTGGAGCCCTCCGTGCTCGCTGCGATGGGCAAGCTGCTCACCATCGCGCCGGCCGCGGCGTGATGTCCGGCCGTCGCTGGCGGCCGGACATTGTCAGTACCGTGCGGCACGATGGGCTCATGGGCATCGACATCACCTGGGCGCGCGGAGAGTTGGCCCATTTTCTCCAACTCACGGAGTTGTACCGCCCGCCGAGTCCGCCGAACGTAGTCAACTTCACCTCGCAACTCGCCAACCGTGGCTCTCAGGCTGACATCGCGGCCAGTGCCCATGTGGTGGAGCAGATCCTCGACCGGGTCGTGCCTCGCTGGCGCACCGAGGTCTCCTCCGAGAGAAACAAGTCCGTCAACCGCTGGTATCAGCACCGGGAGGCGGCCCAGCGTGCGGACGCAGCCCTGCAACGCGACGCCGAGGTCCGGGCCCGCCTGGGCGACGATGCCCCGCAGTTGAGCGCCGGTTCGATGCACCCATGGGTCTGGGACGGCGCCCGGGCCCTCTGGCAGAGCGGCCATCTCCGCGAGGCCGTCACCGCAGCCGCTCGTAAGGTGAACGCGGAGACTCAGAACAAGGTCGGCCGCCGGGATCTGAGCGAGACGAAGCTCTTCCAGAACACCTTCTCGCAGAGCCCGCCGAAGGCCGGTGAACCCCGTCTGCGCCTCATGGAGGACGACGGCGGCGACACCTTCCGAAGCGTCCACCGGGGCGCCATGGCCTTTGCCGAGGGCTGCTACGCAGGCATCCGCAATCCCAACAGCCATGAGGACGGCTTGCCGGAACTGCCCGAGCATGAAGCGCTGGAGCAGCTGGCGGCCTTCAGCGTTCTCGCTCGCTGGGTGGACGCGGCGAGCGTGGAAACCGACTAGGCCGCAGCCTTCAGCGGAGGAGCATCGCGATCTCCCTCGCCGCCTCGCGTGCCGTCCGTCCGACGCCGATGAGGGTGGCGGAGGCGGGGCCAGTCCAGTCGCCGTAGCCGAGCAGGTGCAGACGCGGTTCGGTCGCAGCCCGGGTGCCGATGGTGGGGATGTGGCCGCGGGGGCCGCGCAGCCCGAGTGGGGCAAGGTGGGAGAGGGCTGGCCTGAAGCCGGTGCACCAGATGATCGCGTCCGTCTCGGCGCTGGTGCCGTCCGCCCACTCCACACCGCCCGTGGTGAGACGGCGGAACATCGGGGTCGCCCTGAGCAGGTCGCGGTCGCGGGCCTCGCGTACGGGCGCCACGGCGACGATGTCTCCCAGGGAGGCCACGCCGCCTGCGTCATCGCGTCCTGCGTCGAGCGCGCGGCGACGGGCGGTGGCCGCGTCGAACAGGGCGCGGCCGTCGATGGTGTCCGCCAGGAAGCGGGGCGGGCGTTGGGTGACCCAGGTCAGGTCAATGCCGTCCAGGGCGAGGTCGGCGGCGATCTGGGCGCCTGAGTTGCCGCCGCCCACCACTATCACGCGTCTGCCCTGAAAGTCCTGGGGACGCTGGTAGGCGACGGTGTGCACTTGCTTGCCGCCGAATTTTTCGCGTCCTGGGATGGCGGGTAGGAAGGGGCGCCACCAGGTGCCGGTCGCGCTGATGACGGCGCGAGCGTGCCAGGTGCCGGAGTCGGTTTCCACGCGCAGGCGTTCGCCCTCGCGGTCAACATCTTTCACCTGGACCGGGCGCTGGATCGGCAGCTCGTATCGCTTCTCGTAGTCGCGCAGGTACGACACCACATGCTCGGCGTCCGGGTATTCCTCCCCCGTCTGCGGTGGCATGAGGCGTCCGGGCAGGGAGGAGTAGGCAGCCGGGGAGAACAGGTGCAGCGAGTCCCAGGTGTGCTGCCAGGCGCCGCCCGGCTCGGCCTGGGCGTCGAGGATGACGAAGTCCACACCGAGGCGCCGCAGGTGGTAGCCGGCGGCGAGCCCGGCCTGGCCGCCACCGACGATCACTACCTGCGTGCGCTTCTCGCCCGTCACGAGGTCCGCACCGTGTGGGCGGACTCCGGACAGCACGCCGCATGGGCGCGGTGGGCCTCGGCACAAGTGCTGCACAGCAGCCGTCGCACCGGCGGCTTGGTGGCCACCTGGCGAGAGATCGGCTTCAGGCAGGTCAGGTACTGCTCGGAGAACTCGGCGTGGACGGCGCACACGGCGGCTCCGCACTGGGCGCAGACGCCGACGGCGGCGACCTGCGCCCCAATGCCGGTGCAGTCCAGGCAGTGCATCAGCTCTCCTGCGGCGTCGCCGTCAACTGCTGGCCGGCGCTGAACTTGCGCCGCCACGCCAGGGACACGTAGACGAGTGCGACCAGGACGGGCACCTCGATGAGTGGGCCGACGACGCCGGACAGCGCCTGGCCGGAGGTGACGCCGAAGGTGGCGATGGCGACCGCGATCGCGAGCTCGAAGTTGTTGCCGGCAGCCGTGAAGGCGAGGGTCGCGGTGCGGTCGTAGGCCAGGCCGATGACCTTGCCGAGAGCGAACGTGCCGAACCACATCACCGCGAAGTACACCAGCAGCGGCAGCGCGATCCGGGCCACGTCCAGCGGCTGCGAGGTGATCGTCTTGCCCTGCAGGGCGAAGAGGATGACGATCGTGAACAGCAGCCCGTACAGCGCCCACGGGCCGATCTTCGGCAGGAAGTTGGTCTCGTATTTTTCCCGGCCCAGCTTCTGCTCACCGATGCGGCGGGTGAGGAAGCCGGCCAGCAGCGGGGCGCCGAGGAAGATGACGACGTTCAGGGCGATCTTCCACATGGAGATGTCGAGGTGCTGGCCGTCGCCCAGGTTCAGCCAGCCGGGCAGCAGGTCGAGGTAGAACCAGCCGAGCAGGCCGAATGCGAGGACCTGGAAGACGGAGTTGAGGGCGACCAGGACGGCGGCGGCCTCGCGGTCGCCGCAGGCGAGGTCGTTCCAGATGATGACCATGGCGATGCAGCGGGCCAGGCCGACGATGATCAGGCCGGTGCGGTACTCGGGCAGGTCCGGCAGGAAGATCCAGGCCAGCGCGAACATCACCGCGGGCCCGACGATCCAGTTGATGACCAGCGAGGAGACCATGAGTTTCTTGTCGCCGGTGACGGCGTCGAGCTTGTCGTAGCGGACCTTGGCCAGGACCGGGTACATCATGATCAGCAGGCCGACGGCGATCGGCAGGGAAATGCCGCCGATCTCCACCTTCGCCAGGGCGTCGTTCAGGCCGGGGATGGCGCGGCCGAGGCCGAGCCCGAGCGCCATGGCGATCAGGATCCAGACGGCGAGGAAACGGTCGAGCGTCGACAGCTTCGCGACGACCGAGGAATCCTCGGTGGGGGACGTCGCGGATGCTTCGGTGCGGGTCACGGGCAGGCCCTCTTGTTGTCGGCAGCGGTGCGAGCGGACTCGGCCAGGTCAGCGAACTGGCCGGCGAGCGAAGCGATGACGTCCGGCTTGAGCTTGTAGTACGTGAAGCGACCGCACGGCTCCGTCTCCACGACCCCGGCCTCGCGCAGCACTCTCAGGTGGTTGGAGAGGTTGGTCTGCCGGGCTCCGGTCTCCTCGATCAGGTGCGTAGAGCAGAGCGTCTCCTTGGCAAGGAGGGTGACGATCTGGAGGCGGAGCGGGTCGGCGAGGACTCGCATCAGATCAGTGTCGACTGAAGTCATCATGGACTGATACTCTCACATCACTCCTAGCTGATACCAGCTCGGGCTGATCCATGGGACCCGCATCCCCACACCGGTGGGGACCCACACCCCGAAGGGGATCCTCGTGACTGCGTCCCCACCGCCTGTCCTGCCAGACGAACGCCTCGTGGCAGGCATTGCCCGGCTTGCCGTCCGCTACCGGGGGCGCTTCTCGCCGGAGACCATCCAGCGCCTGATCACTGACTCCTACGAGCGCCTCGCCGAGCACGCGCGCGTCCGCACTCACCTGGTCGTGCTGGCCGAGCACCTGGCCACCGAGCGCCTCGACGCGCTCGCCCGTACCGAGGGCGCCCCGGGCAGCGGCCTGCCGCGCGTACTGTTCGTGTGCAGCCACAACGCCGGCCGCTCCCAGATGGCCGCTGCACTCCTCGCGCACCGCGCCGGAGGCCATGTGATCGCCTCCTCCGCCGGTACGCACCCGGCCGCCGAGGTCGAGCCGCTCGTCGCGCAGGTCCTGACCGAGGCGGGCGTGGACCTCGCAGACGCCTTCCCCAAGCCGCTGACGGACGAGATCGTGCAGGCCGCCGACATCGTCGTCACGATGGGGTGCGGGGACGCCTGCCCGATCCTTCCGGGCCGCCGCTACCTCGACTGGCCGGTTACCGACCCCGAGGGCGCCTCGCTGGTAGTCGTCCGAGGGATCCGCGACGAGATCGACGCCCACATCACCGAACTGCTCGCCTCGCTGCCGAGTAGCTGACGCCCATCCCGCACCGCCTGCTGACCGCTCACGAAGGAAGAACCCATGTCCTCCAGCCCGCTCGCCTCCGTGCTGTTCGTCTGCGTCCACAACGCCGGCCGCTCGCAGATGGCCGCCGGATTCCTGACCCATCTCGCGGGCGACCGGATCGAGGTCCGCTCCGCTGGCTCCATCCCGGGCGACCAGGTCAACCCCTCCGCCGTCGAGGCCATGAAGGAAGTCGGCATCGACATCGGCGACGCCAAGCCGAAGATCCTCACCACCGAGGCCGTCCAGGCATCCGACTACGTCATCACCATGGGCTGTGGCGACGCCTGCCCCATCTTCCCGGGCAAGAAGTACCTCGACTGGGCCCTCGAAGATCCGGCCGGAAAGGGCATCGAAGCTGTCCGTCCCATCCGCGACGAGATCCAGCAGCGCATCGAGGCTCTCATCGCCGAGATCAACGCGAAGCAGGAGGCGTGACCCCGTGACCGAAACCGGCATACGCGAGGTCATCATCATCGGCTCCGGCCCCGCCGGATACACCGCCGCCCTCTACACCGCCCGAGCCCAGCTCAAGCCGCTCATCTTCGGCGGCGCCATCTTCGTGGGCGGCTCGCTCACCACGACGACCGAGGTCGAGAACTTCCCCGGCTTCCCCGAGGGCATCGACGGCCCGGACCTGATGCTCAACATGCGGGCGCAGGCCCAGAGGTTCGGCGCCGAGATCGTCGAGGACGACATCGTCGCCGTCGACCTCACCGGTCCAGTCAAGGAAGTCACCGACACCGCTGGCACCGTGCACCGCGCGAAGACGGTGATCGTGGCGACCGGCTCCGGCTACCGCAAGCTCGGCCTGCCGAACGAGGAGGAACTGTCCGGCCGGGGCGTGTCCTGGTGCGCCACCTGCGACGGCTTCTTCTTCCGCGACCGCGACATCGTCGTGGTCGGCGGCGGCGACACCGCGATGGAGGAGGCCACCTTCCTCACGCGCTTCGCCCGCTCCGTGACCGTCGTGCACCGCCGCTCGGCGCTGCGGGCCTCCCAGGTCATGCAGAACCGTGCCTTCGCCGACGACAAGATCTCCTTCGCCTTCGACAGTGAGATCGCGGAGATCAAGGAAGCGAACGGCATGCTCGCCGGGGTCGTCCTGCGGGACGTCTTCACTGGCAAGACCCGGGACCTGGACGTGACCGGCCTGTTCATCGCCATCGGCCACGACCCGCGTACCGAGCTGTTCAAGGATCAGCTGGACCTGGACGACGAGGGCTACCTGAAAGTCGCCTCGCCCTCCACGCGCACGAACATCCCAGGTGTCTTCGCCGCCGGCGACGTCGCCGATCACACCTACCGCCAGGCCATCACTGCCGCCGCAAGCGGCTGCCAGGCCGCGCTTGACGCGGAGCGGTCTCTGGCTGCGCGCACGGACATCGACGCGGTGTCAGAGCCTGACAGTGCGCCTGCCATGGTCTGAGCCGACGGGACTGAGTTGGAGTGCCCGACTGATGCCGGGCACTCCAAGAAGGCCCGATGGCCGGGCGGCGGTTACCGGCCACCAGCAGAGTCGATGAGCTGGCCAAGGCGCTTAAGACCGTTGGGACTGATGCCTTGGGCGGCCATGGCGCCGAGAACCACGTCACGGTCGAGCAGACCAGCAGACCGGAGATCATCGAGAACTCGCGCGGCCTGCTGACGGTCGAACGGCGGCCCGTAGCCGTTGTTGCCGTAGAACTTCAAACGGCCCAGCGCCGATGTGAGCCGGGAGTCCACCTCCTCGGCTTCGTCCTCCGGGCGAGTGAGATCGATGGCTTGGACCTGCGCGGCCCATCCGCGCAGAGGGAACAGATTGGCCCCCTCAACCGCCACGAGCGACGAGCCCCGCGCCAGTCCAGTGGCGAACTCCAGCGTCTTCGCGTCCGGCACGTAGGCCAGTACTGGTCCGACGCCACTTCCGACGCGTTGTCTGCCCGATCGCGGCGTTGCAACGAGATGCCGTTGAGCAAGCCGTCGCAACGCCGGGACGGTCTGCTCAGCACCGAAGGCGTTCAGTACCAGGACGGCAGTCGCATCCTGCTCGGCGGCCTCGCGTTCCACCCAGCGCACGGCGAGGTCGGCAGCCACCTGCCAGTCACGCTCGGGATCGTCGTCCGGAACCCATGCCGCCCGCAGAATGCTCATCGTCGTCCCCTGATCCGCTCGGTCATGCCGGAACGCTCCGTGATCTCAACCGTAACGACCGTCACTGGCAATCGAGGTGGGCTGCCAAGGGCTGCGAAGGGCTCACTGATTAGGCGCGGTGAACCAGATCACTGTTCGCCGAGGTCCAGCCGAGTCCGATCACTGCAACTGAGACCAAAACTGAGACCACGCACGACGAAGGGCCCCACCGCGGACGGTGGGGCCCTTCGACATCGTGCCCGGTGAGGCACTGGCGGAGGATACGAGATTCGAACTCGTGAGGGGTTGCCCCCAACACGCTTTCCAAGCGTGCGCCCTAGGCCACTAGGCGAATCCTCCGCGGCAAACAATACAAGACGTTGAGGAGTGCTCGCGAACTCGTTCCCACCCCCTGCCATCGGGTACTGTTTGGGCAGCCCCTCACGCGGCGCTATCTGACTGAACTCCCCCAGGGCCGGAAGGCAGCAAGGGTAGGTTGGCTCTGGCGGGTGCGTGGGGGGCGTTCGCGTTCCCGGACGGAGGGCCCGCGCGGGGTCGGGTTGTCAGTGGGCGCCTATAACCTCGTATGCGTGTCGTCTCTCGCGTTGTACCGCCGCTATCGCCCGGAGTCCTTCGCCGAGGTCATTGGGCAGGAGCATGTCACCGACCCGCTGCAGCAGGCGCTGCGGAACAACCGGGTCAATCACGCGTACCTGTTCAGCGGTCCGCGCGGATGCGGCAAGACGACCAGCGCGCGCATCCTCGCCAGGTGCCTGAACTGCGAGCAGGGGCCCACGCCCACGCCCTGCGGTGAGTGCCAGTCCTGCCAGGACCTCGCCAGGAACGGCCCGGGTTCCATCGACGTCATCGAGATCGACGCCGCCTCCCACGGCGGTGTGGACGACGCCCGTGAGCTGCGCGAGAAGGCCTTCTTCGGGCCCGCGAGCAGCCGGTACAAGATCTACATCATCGACGAGGCCCACATGGTCACGTCGGCCGGGTTCAACGCGCTGCTGAAGGTCGTCGAGGAGCCACCGGAGCACCTCAAGTTCATCTTCGCCACCACCGAGCCCGAGAAGGTCATCGGGACGATCCGGTCGCGGACCCATCACTACCCCTTCCGGCTCGTACCGCCCGGCACCCTGCGGGAGTACCTCGGCGAGGTGTGCGGCAAGGAGAAGATCCCCGTCGAGGAGGGCGTGCTGCCGCTCGTCGTGCGGGCGGGGCAGGGCTCCGTGCGTGACTCCATGTCCGTCATGGACCAGCTGCTCGCCGGCGCGCGGGAGGAGGGTGTGACGTATGCCATGGCCACCTCCCTCCTCGGCTACACCGACGGCTCCCTCCTCGACTCCGTCGTCGAGGCCTTCGCCACCGGTGACGGGGCCGCCGCCTTCGAGGTCGTCGACCGTGTCATCGAGGGTGGCAACGACCCGCGCCGTTTCGTCGCCGACCTGCTGGAGCGGCTGCGGGACCTGGTCATCCTCGCCGCCGTCCCGGATGCCGCCGAGAAGGGGCTCATCGACGCCCCCGCCGACGTCATCGAGCGCATGCAGGCCCAGGCCGGCACCTTCGGCGCGGCGGTGCTCAGCCGCGCCGCCGACCTCGTCAACGAAGGCCTGACGGAGATGCGCGGCGCCCACTCGCCCCGCCTCCAGCTGGAACTCATCTGCGCGCGCGTGCTGCTCCCCGCGGCCTATGGGGACCAGCGTTCGGTCATGGCCCGCCTCGACCGCATCGAGCGGGGCGTGAACTTCTCGGCCGGTGGCGGCGCCCCCGCGATGGGGTACGTACCGGGGCCGGGGCCGGAGGCGCACGGGGGAGCCGCCCCGGGTCCCTCGACGGCCGCCGTCCCGCCATCGGCTCCCGCTGCGCCTCCGGCCCCGGTTCCGCCGGGTGGGGGTCCGGCTGCGGTCAGGGCTGCCGTCCGGGCGTCCGGCGTGGGTGCGCCCGGCGGTCAGGGGTCCGGCGGCGCCCCTGGCAGCGGCAACGAAGGCAGCGGCGCCCAGGGTGGTGGCCTCCCCGGCGGTGGCGCGCAGGGCGGCGGCATTCCCGGCGCGGCAGGTGGTCCGGGCGGATTCCCCGGCGCTACGGCCGACTCGGCGCCCTTCGCCGCTCCGGCCGCCCCCACCGGCCCGCCCTCGGGCCCGTCCGCCGGCCAGGCGCACGGCTCTCCCGCGGGCCAGCCCCATGGCGCTCCGGCCGGTCCACCGCCCGGTCAATCCCCTGCCGCCGCCCACCCGGACCAGCCCCACCCGACCCACCAGCAGCCGTCCACCGCGGCCCCCGCCCCCGCCCCCGGCGCCTGGCCCACCGCCGCCTCCGCCGGTGGCGGCCGGCGTCCCGGTGGCTGGCCCACCCCGGCCCCGACAGGCGGCGGCCAGTCCCAGGCGCCCGCGGCGCACCGACCCGCGGCCGTCCCGGCACCGGCCCAGCCCGCCCCCGCGGCCTCCGCACCCGGTTCGGGCTCCTACGCTCCGCCGGCCGGTGGCCTCGACCCCCGCCAGCTCTGGCCCAACATCCTGGAAGCGGTCAAGAACCGCCGCCGCTTCACGTGGATCCTGCTCAGCCAGAACGCCCAGGTGGCCGGCTTCGACGGCACCACCCTCCAACTCGCCTTCGTCAACGCCGGCGCCCGCGACAACTTCGCGAGCAGCGGCAGCGAGGAGGTGCTGCGCCAGGCGCTGTCCGAGCAGTTCAGCGTGCAGTGGAAGATCGAGGCCGTCGTCGACCCCTCGGGCGGCGGCGCCGCACCCCCGACATCCGGCGGCTTCAACAGCGGCGGTGGCGGCGGTGGCTACGGCGGAGGCGGCAACACCGGCGGCTACGGCACCGGAAACACGGGCACGGGCACGGGCGGCTATGGTGCTCCGGCCACCCAGGCCCCGCCGTCCCCTCAGCCGACGCCCGCCCAGGCGGCCCAGCCCAGGCCGACGCCCGCCTCCACCCAGGCCCCCTCCGCACAACGGTCCGCGCCGGAACCCCCGCCCGTCTCCATCGAGGACGACATCCCCGAGGACGACGACCCCGACCTCAACGAGTCGGCCCTCTCGGGCCGCGAACTGATCGTGCGGGAGCTCGGGGCGACCGTGGTGGAGGAGATCACCAACGAGTAGGGAGCGGCGAAGGAGCGAGCAAGGGGCCCTCACCTTCGGAGCCTTGGAGGAAGCTACGGCTCCTCTCCCTCCGCCCTTTGGGAAGCCCGCACAAAAACCCCGTTAGGCTGACCCCCGTGAAGGTCCTCGTCATCGGTAACGGCGCCCGCGAACACGCCCTGTGCCGCTCCCTGTCCCTCGACCCCGACGTCAGCGCACTGCACTGCGCACCCGGCAACGCCGGTATCGCCGAGGTCGCCGAGCTGCACCCGGTCGACGCCCTCGACGGCGAGGCGGTGGCCGCGCTCGCGCAGCGACTCGGCGCCGACCTCGTCGTCGTAGGCCCGGAGGCCCCGCTCGTCGCGGGGGTCGCCGACGCCGTGCGCGAGGTGGGCATCCCGGTCTTCGGCCCGTCCGGGGAGGCCGCGCAGCTCGAGGGCTCGAAGGCCTTCGCCAAGGACGTCATGGCCGCGGCCGGAGTGCCGACCGCCCGCTCCTACGTCTGCACGACCCCCGAGGAGGTCGCCGAGGCCCTCGACGCCTTCGGCGCCCCGTACGTCGTCAAGGACGACGGTCTCGCCGCGGGCAAGGGAGTCGTCGTGACCGACGACATCGAGGCCGCGACGACCCACGCGAACGCCTGCGACCGAGTCGTCATCGAGGAGTTCCTCGACGGCCCCGAGGTCTCCCTCTTCGCCATCACCGACGGCGACACCGTCCTCCCCCTCCAGCCCGCCCAGGACTTCAAGCGCGCCCTCGACGGCGACGAGGGCCCGAACACCGGCGGCATGGGCGCGTACTCCCCGCTGCCGTGGGCCGACCCGAAGCTGGTGGACGAGGTCCTGCAGACGGTGCTGCAGCCGACGGTCGACGAGATGCGCCGCCGCGGCACCCCCTTCTCCGGACTGCTGTACGCCGGTCTCGCGATCACTTCCCGGGGCGTGCGGGTCATCGAGTTCAACGCCCGCTTCGGCGACCCCGAGACCCAGGTCGTGCTGAACCGCCTCAAGACCCCGCTGGCCGGTGTCCTGCTCGCCGCCGCGAGCGGCAACCTCGAGGACCTGCCGCCCCTGCGCTGGAGCGAGGACGCCGCGGTCACCGTGGTCGTCGCCTCCCACAACTACCCCGCCACCCCGCGCACCGGCGACCCGATCACCGGCCTCGACGAGGTGGCCGAGCAGGACGCCCCGCACGCTTACGTCCTGCACGCCGGCACCAGGCGGGACGGCGACGCCGTCGTCAGCGCCGGCGGCCGCGTGCTGTCGGTGACGGCGTCCGGCAAGGACCTCACCGAGGCCCGCGAGCGCGCGTACCGGGCGGTGGGCCGTATCCGGCTCGACGGTTCCCAGCACCGGACGGACATCGCGGCGAAGGCGGCGTCCGAAGCCTGAGAAGCCCGAAAAACCGGGTCGAAAACCCCGCCCCAAGCGGCCCCCAAGCGGCCCCCAATCAGCCCCCGAGCGGCTCCCGAAGCCGCCCCGAACAACCCGACCGGCCCCGGATCCGTCTAAGGATTCGGGGCCTGATCGTTGCTGTACGTCATCCACCTTTCCCCAAAGCCATTCCATCGAGTGACCGGGGAGCTATACGGCTGACGGGGGCCCGGGGCCCAACTAGGGTGCGGCGCAAGCGGTCCGGCACTTGGCCCACCGGCATTGCGATGTCAGTGGCGGGTGCCACAGTGGGGGAGTGAGCAACACCAGGAAAGCTGGGCATTCAGGACGGCAGGGAGGGGGTGAGGTCCGGTCATGACCGGTATCGGTGTGGAGGCGGGCGCGCAGGCCGCGCGCTCCTGGGCCCTGGCCGTGCTGCGGATCCGCAGCCGTGCGCTGGCCGTGGCGCTGTTGCCCGCGGCGGTGGCCGTGGTGCTGCTCGCCGGAGGTTCCACCGACCATCTCGTGGGCGGGTTCTGGGACGCCGCCCGGCTGGTCATGGGCGTTCTCGGGGCCGTGGTGCTGCTCGCCGCCGGGGCCGTCGCCCTGGTCATCGCGCGCGCCCGCCCCGCCGTCAGTCCGACCGTCGCGATCGCCGAGGAGTCCGCGCCCGACCTGTACCGCATGGTGCGCGACCTCGCCGACCGCCTGGACGTCCCGGCCCCCTCCGCCATAGCGCTCACCCCGGACTGCGACAGCTGGCTCGAGGACCGGACCCACCCGGCCCACGGCCCGCCCCCGCAGGAGGGCCGCGAGGACGAGATCGCGGGCGTCCGCGGCTCCCACCGTGGGGTTCCGGCCGCACCGGTGCTGGTCATCGGGTCGCCGTTCCTGTGGTGGATGCGCGTCGGCGAACTGCGCGCGGTCCTCGCCCCGGTCGTCGCCGGTACGGGCCCCTCGGCGCACCCCGACATAGCGGCGGCCCGCCGTTTCGTACGGGGTCTGGACGCGGCGGTGGCCGTCGGCTCCGTCCCCGGCCGCTGTCCGCTCACCCGAGTGGTGTGCGCGGGCGTCGCCTGGGTGGCCCGCCTGCTCCTGCGTAGTTGCCGGGAGCACGCGACGCAGATGGAGCGCGGGGTCGCCGCGGCGGCCTCCGAGCGTGCACAGGCTGTGGACTACGGCCTCAGGATCGTGGCCCAGGAGCAGGTGGGCCTGGCGTACGCGGGCTGGGACCGGCTGCTGACCCGGGTCGCCCTCCCCGCCTGGCGGATGGGCCGCTGGCCCTCCCGTCTGGACGCCGGCGTGGTGGCCGCCCTGACCGAGCTGTCGCGTCGCGACCGCCTGGCCGAGGGCTTCGCCTCCCGCCTCGGTGAGCGCCCCGCCTGCGACCTGCTCGAAGAGCCCGGTGCGATCGACGAGGCCGCTTCCCTGCTCGCCGCCCGCCTCTTCCACGGCGGTCCGGCGGAGACCGGCCCGGACTGGTCGCCGGTGGACTGGCAGGAGTACCCGGAAGAGGTCGTGGACCGGAAGTGGCGCCTGGACGCGGCCCGCCTCCACCGAGTCCTCGACGCCCAGGGCGTACGCCGCCCCCCGGGAACCCCGTCGGAATCCGAGGCCCCCACCCTCTCCCGAGTCCTCTCCCATCTGTCCTGCCCTCCGCCGACGGGCCCCACAGCACGACCCACGCCGGCTGAGGGACTCGCCGGTGCGGGTCCGTCATCCGGTGCCGCGGCCGAGGCCGCCGACTCGACGTCACGGTCCACGGAGGCTGAGGGACTTGCCGGTCCGTCGTCGCGATCCACGGCAGCCGAGGGACCCGCTGACGCGGCGGCCCGCCCCACGGCCGACGGCCTGCCCGTCCACCCGGCACCCACCGACGCACCCGTCCCGGCATCCGCCGCCGCAGACCTCGTACCGACTCCACCGTCCGGCGAGCCCGCCCCCCAATCTCCACGCGACGACGAAACCGGCGCCGACGGCCTCCGTCGAAGCAAAGAAGCGGAAGCCGAAGCCGAAACCGAACCCGAAACCGAACCCGAACCCGAACCCGAACCCCTCGCCGAGATCCTCGCCGCAGCCCTCACCGCCGAGCTCGCCCGTGAGGAAGCCGTCGCCCCGGACTCCCGTACCGCTCCCGACGACACCCCCTGGGACGACACCGCGCTGCCCCTCTTCCCGCTCCAGCCCCCGCGCAGCGCCCGGGAACTCCTCACCGACCACGTCACCGCGATGGTCTGCTGTGCCGCGGTCGACACGGCCGGTGCCGCTCCGGGCCTGGACTGGCTCGACGGCCCGTCGCTCCTCATCAACGGCGAACGGGCCGCGGACCTCGCCCCCCGCGTCCTGAGCCTCGTGGAGGACGGCGACCCGGCCCCCCTGCGCGCCTGGCTGGTCAAGTCGGGGATACGGCCCGAGAAGCCGGTCCGCCTCGTCTGACGATGACGGTGTCGACGGTGTCGACGGTGTCGACGGTCTAGACGGAATAACCAGTTCCACTTTCGGCCAATTCACAACGAATAGTGACAGTGCAAGTGCGGAATGTGATGTGCTGGGACCGATCGCGCACATGGCAAGGGCTCGCGCCATAGGACAGGTGCACGACACGCGTACCAGAACATCGCGCAGCACGAACGACGGGGGCACGAGGGAGGGGAGCGACCATGGGGCCGGGACCGGAGCAGATCCGCCGCTGGGAGTCGGGAGCACTCGCGCACGCCGTGACGGACCCCTTCGGCCAGGGCCCCCTCCCCTGGCTGCGCGGCAGCGAGACGTACTTCGACGACACCGGCCAGGTGGTCCCCTGGTACGTCGAGACGGACCCCGCCCACACCCAGAAACAGGGCACCCCGCGAGTCCCCTCCCCCCGCACAGCCCCCCGCACAGCCCCCCGCACAGCCCCCCGCACAGCCCCCCGCACGGACCCCGGCGGCGGCCCCCGCTCCGCAGACGACGTCCGCCGCCAGATCAAGGGCTTCACCTCGACCGGCGCGGTCGCCCCCGGCGAGGCCGTCGACTTCCACATCACCGTCGACCCGCCGCAGGAATTCGCCGTCGACATCTATCGCATCGGCCACTACGGCGGCGACGGCGCGGCGAAGATCACCACCAGCCCCCGCCTCTCCGGCATCGTCCAGCTCCCGCCGCTGACCGCGGACCGCACGGTCTCCTGCCATCACTGGTGGCTGTCCTGGCGGCTGCAGATCCCGTCGTACTGGAGCATCGGGGCGTATGTCGCCGTCCTGACCACCGCCGACGGCTACCGCTCCCACATCCCCTTCACGGTCCGCGACAACCACCCCGCGGACTTACTGCTCCTGCTGCCCGACGTGACCTGGCAGGCGTACAACCTCTACCCGGAGGACGGCCGCACCGGCGCCAGCCTCTACCACGCCTGGGACGAACAGGGCCGGCTCCTCGGCGAGGCCGACGCCGCGACGACGGTCTCCTTCGACCGGCCGTACGCGGGCGCGGGCCTGCCGATGCACGTGGGCCACGCCTACGACTTCATCCGCTTCGCCGAGCGCTACGGCTACGACCTCGCCTACGCCGACGCCCGCGACCTGCACGCCGGCCACCTCGACCCCGCCCGCTACCGGGGCCTGGTCTTCCCCGGCCACGACGAGTACTGGTCGACGGCCATGCGCCGCACGGTCGAGCGCGCCCGGGACGGCGGCACCTCCCTGGTCTTCCTCTCCGCCAACACCATGTACTGGCAGGTCGAGTTGGGCCCCTCGCCGTCCGGCGTCCCCGACCGCCTGCTGACCTGCCGAAAACGCAGGGGCCCGGGAAAACCGGCGCTCTGGCGCGAAGTCGACCGCCCCGAACAGCAGTTGGTCGGCATCCAGTACGCGGGCCGGGTGCCGGAGCCGTATCCCCTGATCGTCCGCAACGCCGAGCACTGGCTCTGGGAGGCGACCGGCACCCAGGAGGGCGACGAACTCACCGGCCTGGTCGCGGGCGAGGCCGACCGCTACTTCCCGCGCACCCCGCTCCCCGAGCACGACGACCGCATCCTGCTCGCCCACTCGCCGTACGCCGACAGCGAGGGCGTCCTCCGCCATCAGGAGACGTCCCTGTACCGCGCCCCCTCCGGCGCCCTGGTCTTCGCGGCCGGCACCTTCGCCTGGTCCCCGGCGCTGGACCGCCCGGGCCACGTCGACACCCGCGTCCAGCGCGCCACCGCCAACCTCCTGGACCGCATCTGCAAGCGTGACTGAGCCCGCGCACGGCACCCGCGGCCGACCCCAAGTCCAAGGTCAGCCCGGTATACGGGACAATCGACCCGTTGGACCAACCCACGGGGAGGAACCGTGTCCGGATTCGTAGAAAAGCCCGAGCCGCTCCAGGTTCCGGGCCTGGTGCACCTGCACACCGGCAAGGTGCGCGAGCTGTACCAGAACGAGGCGGGCGACCTCGTGATGGTCGCCAGCGACCGTATCTCCGCCTTCGACTGGGTGCTGCCGACCGAGATCCCCGACAAGGGCCGCGTCCTCACCCAGCTGTCCCTGTGGTGGTTCGACCAGATCGCCGACCTGCTGCCGAACCACGTCCTGAGCACGGACGTGCCGGAGGGCGCCCCCGCCGACTGGGCCGGCCGCACCCTGGTCTGCAAGTCGCTCCGGATGGTCCCCGTGGAGGCCGTCGCCCGCGGCTACCTCACCGGCTCCGGACTGCTGGAGTACAACGAGTCCCGCACGGTCTGCGGCCTCGCCCTCCCCGAGGGCCTGGTCGACGGCAGCGAGCTCCCCGCCCCGATCTTCACCCCGGCCACCAAGGCCGCCGTCGGCGAGCACGACGAGAACGTCTCCTACGAGGAGATCGCCCGCCAGGTCGGCGCGGACACCGCCGCCCAGCTGCGCCAGGCGACTCTCGCGGTGTACTCGCGGGGCCGGGACATCGCCCGGGACCGCGGGATCATCCTCGCGGACACCAAGTTCGAGTTCGGCTTCGACGGGGACACCCTCGTCATCGCGGACGAGGTCCTCACCCCGGACTCCTCCCGCTTCTGGCCGGCCGACCAGTGGGAGCCGGGGCACGCGCAGCCGTCGTACGACAAGCAGTTCGTGCGCGACTGGCTGACCTCGGCGGAGTCCGGCTGGGACCGCAAGAGCGAGCAGCCCCCGCCGCCGCTGCCGCAGGAGGTCGTGGACCGCACCCGCGCCAAGTACATCGAGGCGTTCGAGCGCCTGACGGGCACGAGCTGGTCGTAGTCATAACGGAGAAGCCCCCCGGTGAAAACCGGGGGGCTTCTCGATGGAGCGAACGACGAGGTTCGAACTCGCGACCTCAACCTTGGCAAGGTTGCGCTCTACCAACTGAGCTACGTTCGCATGCGCCGTGGCGCGAGAACCACTATACCCAACCTCGCTCCCGTGCGAGCCGCACGGCCGTGTGACGGTTCTCCGCTCCCAGTTTGGAGACGGCCGACGACAGATAGTTCCGTACGGTCCCCTGCGACAGCGCGGCCCGTTCGGCGATCTCCGCGACGGGCGCCCCGTCGGCGGCGAGTTCCAGCACCTCGGCCTCCCGCGCGGTCAGCGGCGAGTCCCCGGCGGAGATCGCGTCGGCGGCCAACTCGGGGTCGACGTAACGGTTTCCCGCGTGCACCGTGCGGATGATCTCGGCGAGCCGCTGCGCGCTCACGGTCTTCGGGACGAATCCCCGCACACCGGCCTCCAGGGCCCGCTTGAGATGCCCCGGCCGCCCGTGACTGGTGACGATCAGCACCTTGCACGAGGGCAGTTCGGTGCGCAGGGATGTGGCGACCTTCACACCGTCCGCGCCGGGCATCTGGAGATCCAGTACGGCGACGTCGGGCCCGTGCGCCCGGGCCATCGCCAGCGCCTCGGGGCCGGTCGCCGCCTCCGCGACGACCGCCAGATCGTCCTCCAGCGAGAGTAGCGCGGCGAGCGCGCCCCGGATCAGATGCTCGTCATCGGCGAGCAGCACCCGCACGCTCACGAGACCACCTCCGGCGACCCGACACATACGGTCACGACCCCGCCCCCATTCATGAAACCCCCTCCGCCGCCACCAGCGGCACCTGAGCCACCAGCCGGAACACACCCTCTCGGACCGGGCCCGCCTCCAGCGTCCCGGCCACCGCCGCGAGCCGCTCCCGCAGCCCGGCGAGCCCGGACCCGCCGGCACCGGCCGACGACCTCAGCACCCCGTCGTTCTCCACGGTCAGCACCACCCGCCCCGCCTCCGTCCGTACGGCCACCTCGCACCGCTTGGCGTCCCCGTGTCGCAGTACGTTCGTGGTGGCCTCCCGGACCACCCAGCCGAGCGCCGACTGCACCTCGGCGGGCAGCCCGCCCGGCTCCCCGGTGACCTCGCAGTCGATGCCGGCGGCAAGCAACACGCCTCGCGCTCCGGCCAGTTCGATCCCGAGATCGGCCTCCCGGTATCCCCGTACGACGTCCCGCACCTCGCGCTGTGTCTCCTGCGCGATCCGCTGCACCTCGGTCATCTGGTCCACGGCCTCCTCGCGTCCCCGACGCGCCAGCTGCACGGCCAGTTCGCTCTTCAGCGCGATCACGGCCAGGTTGCGCCCCATCACGTCGTGCAGGTCCCGCCCGAACCGCAGCCGTTCCTCGGCGACGGCGAGCCGGGCGCGGGTCTCGCGGGCCGAGTCGAGTTCGTAGACGGCGTTCAGGAGCCAGACGGAGAACACGGACGTGAAGGCGAGGAACCCGGCGGCGATCAGCACCACGACCCCGGTGACCAGGGACTCCGGGAGGGCGTACCCCAGGGGGAAGCCGCCGAGCACCGCGCCTGCGGCGAAGCCGCCCACGACCGCGAGCACGCGCCGTCGCCTGCGGACGCCGAGCGCGCCGATGCCGGCCGCGAAGGTCAGCACGCCCACGAAGACCGCGCCCGTGGCCATGGTCAGCCCGTCACTCTGCGGCCCCCGCTCGGCGATGCCGATCACCGCGACGGAGATGGCGGCGGTGACCGCCCCGAGCACCCACAGCGCCCGCACCGGCTGCTCGCGCCGCCCGCGCGTCCAGTCGAGCGCCCGCGACGCGGTCACCGCGCACGCCAGGGCATGCGCGCACACCAGCAGCACCAGCCAGACCGCGAGCTGCCCCGGCACCTGCCCGAAGACCGGCAGGCCGATCGAGGCGACGTAGATCACCGCGAAGAAGTGGAACGACCAGCGCGTGTACGTCTCCACCTTCGCCGGCGTGCTCTTCCGCCGCCACCAGCCCCCTGCCTCGCGCATGCTCTCCCCGTACGTCAGCGCCTCGGCTCCCACCGGAACCACCGCTGTACAGCAAACACGGCCAGCACCGTCCAGGCCACCGCCGTGCCGAGGGCGCCCAGGGCATCGTGGGCGGAGAGGGTGCCCGACCAGCCGCCGCGGACCAGGGTGATCACGGGCGACAGGGGCAGGAGGTCGCACATCGACGCGAACCAGTCGGGCAGCATCTCCAGGGGCACGGTGACGCCCGAGAGGGCCATCGAGACCACCACGAACGGCAGCGTGGTGACCTGCGCGCTCTCCACGGTCCGGGTCACGGCCGCCGTCACGGCCGCGAGCGCCACGCACATCACCAGCCCCAACAGCAGCCCCAGCACGACGAGATGGGGCGCGTGCGGCGCGGGCACGTCGAGCAGGACCGTGCTCGCGGCCGCCAGCACCACGGACTGCGTGAGCCCGGTCGCGCCGATCGGCAGCGCGGTCCCGCACAGGATCTCGACGTCCCGCAGCTCGCCGGTGCGCAGCCGTTTCAGCACGAGTTCCTCGCGCCGGGCGGTGTAGATCCCGACGAGGGCGCTGTAGACACCGAAGAGCAGGGCGAAACCGACCGCGGCCGGCAGCAGCACCAGGCCGACGCTCAGCCCGGACTTCTCGACGTCCATGCCGTCCACGACGGGCCGCAGGCTGAACGGCAGCGCGAGCGGCATCAGTACCGCCGAGACGAGCGTGGCCCGGCTGCGCCCGAGCAGCGTGAACTCGGCGCGGGCGAGGGCGCCCAGCCGGCTCCCGGGAGTGGTGACCATGCTCATGCCGAGACCTCCGCACGCGCCGCGATCCCCAGGAACGCCTCCTCCAGCGAGGCGGGCCGCACATCGAGCCGCCGCAGCTCCACACCGGCCCGATCGGCCCACACCAGCAGCCCGGTCGCGGCCCGCTGCACCGCGTGCGTCCGCAGTCGTACGACGTTCCCGTCGACCTCGTGCCCGCACACCCCGAGCTCCGCGAGCGGGGGCAGGTCTCCCACGAAGTACCCGTCCGGCAGCTCGAAGGAGATCCGGGCCGGCTGGGCGGCGGTCACCTCGGCCGGTGTGCCCGTGGCCGCGATCCGCCCCTCGTGGAGGATCGCCAGCCGGCCGGCGAGATCCTCGGCCTCCTCCAGGTAATGCGTGGTGAGCAACACGGTCGTGCCTCGGTCGCGCAGTGTCCGCACCAACTCCCAGGTGTCCCGGCGCCCTTCGGCGTCGAGGCCGGTCGTCGGCTCGTCCAGGAACAGCACCTCGGGGTCGCCGAGCAGGGCGAGCGCCAGGTCGAGGCGCCGCCGCTCGCCCCCGGACAGCTGCTTGACCCGTACGCCGGTGCGCCGGGCGAGCCCGACGAGTTCCAGCACCTCCAGCGGTGGCCGGGCCCCGCTGACGCAGCCGGCCCACATCCGCGCGGTCTCGTCGACGGTCAGCTCGGAGGGGAAGCCGCCCTCCTGGAGCATCACCCCGGTCCGCGGACGTACGGCGGCCCGCTCGGTGTACGGATCGTGGCCGAGGACGCGGACGTGGCCGTCGGTCGGCCGGGCGAGTCCCTCGAGGAGTTCGACGGTGGAGGTCTTGCCGGCGCCGTTGGTGCCGAGCAGGGCGAAGACCTCTCCGCGGGCCACGGAGAAGCTGATCCCCCGCACGGCCTCGAACCCGCCCCCGTACACACGCCGTAGGCCGGTGACCTCAATCACGTGTTCGTGTTCGTCGGTGTTCATGAAGCCAGCGTCCCGGCGGAGCGGAGGCGACAGCAGTGCGCGCTGTCACCACTCCGTATGACAAATGTCAGACGGTGCGGCGGGCATGAAAAAGACCCCGGTCGCGATGACCGGGGCCTTCTTCGTGGAGCGGACGACCAGGTTCGAACTGGCGACCTCAACCTTGGCAAGGTTGCGCTCTACCAACTGAGCTACGTCCGCATTGCCTCCGACCGGCTCTCACCGATCGGCGCGAGCACCATCCTACCTGATCCACCAGAGTGGTCCGGATGGCGATGCAGAGCGGGTGACAGGAATTGCACACTGCGCCTTCCCCCTGGAAGGGGGATGTTCTACTACTGAACTACACCCGCGTGTACTCCGTGAGCTGGGCCTTTCGGCCTCGCCCCTCGGCGTGCTCCAGACTCTAGCTGACCAGGTGGGGTGCAACGCAAGTCGGTTGTCCCGAGGGGCGGGTGACCCGGCGTCGACCGGCCCTACCGGGCCTCGGCGAACGCCTCGTAGACCTTCTTGGGGATGCGTCCGCGTGCGGGGACGTCCATCTTGTTGGCCTGGGCCCAGGCCCGGACGGCCGCCGGGTCGGGAGCGACCTCGGTCTGCTGGTACGCCTTGCCCGACCTGGACCGCTTGCGGCCGGCCTCCACGTACGGCTCGAGCGCCTTACGCAGCTTCTTGGCATTGGCTTGATTCAGGTCGATCTCGTACGACTTGCCGTCGAGTCCGAAGGCGATCGTTTCCGCCGCTTCCGAGCCGTCGATGTCGTCAAAGAGAGTGACCACGACCTTCTGCGCCACGAATATCGGTCCCTTCGTACGGCACGTTGCCAATTCATTTGTACAGTGCCCAACAATGCATTGTGGGCTCGACTAAATCCTTCCGCGTGTCCCAGCGCAATAGGTATCGGGTGTCGATCTGAGATCTTTTCGGGAAATTTTCGCGACCGGCCGCCTCTGCGATGTGCCGTGATGGCCGTCACGTAGATTCCTACAACTCAACGCGCGTAGAAATTTTGTGCGGGTAGTCTGAAGGAACCTGCTCAGCACCACACCACCGGGAGTGCCAGTGGCACGCGTCGTAGTCGACGTCATGCTCAAGCCGGAGATCCTCGACCCCCAGGGCCAGGCGGTGCAGCGTGCACTGCCGCGACTGGGTTTCGACGGCATCTCCGACGTACGTCAGGGAAAGCGATTCGAACTGGAAGTGGACGGACCGGTCGACGAGGCCGCGCTCGCCCGCATCCATGATCTTGCGGAATCCTTCCTCGCCAACACCGTGATCGAGGACTTCACCGTGAAGGTCGAGGACTCTGCGGAAGTCGCGGGGGCCGCGAAGTGACCGCTCGTATTGGCGTCGTCACTTTCCCGGGCAGCCTCGACGACCGGGACACCCAGCGCGCGATCCGCCTCGCGGGCGCCGAGCCGGTCGCCCTGTGGCACAAGGACAAGGACCTCCACCAGGTCGACGCCGTGGTGCTGTGCGGCGGTTTCTCCTACGGCGACTATCTGCGCGCGGGTGCCATCGCGCGCTTCTCGCCGGTGATGGAGCCCCTCATCGAGCAGGCGAAGGCCGGCCTCCCGGTCCTCGGCATCTGCAACGGCTTCCAGATCCTCACCGAGGCCCACCTGCTCCCGGGCGGGATGCTCGGCAACGACCACCTCCACTTCATCTGCCGCGACCAGAAGCTGCGGGTGGAGAACGCGGACACCGCCTGGACGACCGACTACTCGGCCGGCCAGGAGATCAACATTCCGCTGAAGAACATGGACGGCCGGTACGTCGCCGACGAGTACACGCTGGACAAGCTGGAGGCCGAGGGCCGGGTCGCCTTCCGGTACCTGGACTTCAACCCCAACGGCAGCCTCCGTGACATCGCCGGCATCACCAACGAGGCGGGCAACGTCGTGGGCCTGATGCCGCACCCGGAGCACGCCGTGGAGCCGCTCATCGGCACCGGCCGCACCGACGGCCTCCCCTTCTTCACCTCGATCCTCAAGAAGCTGGTCAACGTATGAGCCGGACGCCTCTGGACACGGTCGAGCACGCGACCGCGACCCCCGACGTCGAGCTGCCCTGGGCCGAACTGGGCCTGAAGAAGGACGAGTACGAGAGGGTCGTCGAGATCCTCGGGCGTCGGCCCACCGGTGCCGAGCTCGCCATGTACTCGGTCATGTGGTCCGAACACTGCTCTTACAAGTCGTCGAAGGTGCACCTGCGCCAGTTCGGCGAGAAGGCCCCGCAGAGTGACGCGCTGCTCGTCGGCATCGGCGAGAACGCGGGCGTCGTGGACGTCGGCCAGGGCTACGCGGTCACCTTCAAGGTCGAGTCGCACAACCACCCCTCCTACGTCGAGCCCTACCAGGGCGCGGCGACCGGTGTCGGCGGCATCGTCCGCGACATCATCGCGATGGGCGCGCGGCCGGTGGCCGTGGTCGACCCCCTGCGCTTCGGTGCCGCGGACCACCCGGACACCAAGCGCGTGCTCCCCGGTGTCGTCGCCGGCATCGGCGGCTACGGCAACTGCCTGGGCCTGCCGAACATCGGCGGCGAGGTCGTCTTCGACGCCTGCTACCAGGGAAACCCGCTGGTCAACGCCGGTGCCATCGGTGTGATGCGGCATGAGGACATCCACCTCGCGAAGGCGTCCGGCGCGGGCAACAAGGTCATCCTGTACGGGGCCCGCACGGGCGGTGACGGCATCGGCGGCGCGTCGATCCTCGCCTCCGAGACCTTCGACGACGCAAAGCCGTCCAAGCGCCCCGCCGTCCAGGTCGGCGACCCCTTCCAGGAGAAGCTCCTCATCGAGTGCACCCTGGAGGCCTTCAAGGAGAAGCTGGTCGTCGGCATCCAGGACCTGGGCGCGGCCGGTCTGTCCTGTGCCACCTCCGAGCTCGCCTCCAACGGCTCCGGCGGCATGCGCGTGACGCTGGACGACGTACCGCTGCGCGACTCCACGCTCTCGCCCGAGGAGATCCTCATGAGCGAGTCCCAGGAGCGCATGTGCGCGGTCGTGGAGCCGGGGAAGGTCGACCGGTTCCTGGAGATCTGCGACAAGTGGGACGTCATCGCCACCGTCATCGGTGAGGTCACCGACGGCGACCGCCTGGAGATCTACTGGCACGGCGGCAAGATCGTCGACGTCGACCCGCGGACCGTGGCCCACGACGGCCCGGTCTACGAGCGCCCGTACGCCCGTCCGGACTGGCAGGACGCGCTCCAGGCGGACGACGCGAACAAGCTGCCCCGGCCGCAGACGGGCGAGGAGCTGAAGGACCAGGTCCTCGCGCTGGTCTCCTCCCCGAACCAGGCCTCCAAGAAGTGGATCACCTCGCAGTACGACCACTTCGTGCAGGGCAACACGGTGCTGGCCCAGCCGGAGGACTCCGGCATGATCCGCATCGACGAGGAGACGGGGCTCGGCGTCGCCATCGCGACGGACGGCAACGGCCGCTACGCGAAGCTCGACCCGTACGCGGGCGCGCAACTGGCGCTCTCGGAGGCCTACCGGAACGTGGCGACGACCGGTGCCAAGCCCCTCGCGGTCTCCGACTGCCTGAACTTCGGCTCGCCCGAGGACCCGGCCGTCATGTGGCAGTTCGCGGAGGCCATCCGCGGCCTGGCCGACGCCTGCCAGCAGTTGGGCACCCCGGTGACCGGCGGCAACGTCTCGCTCTACAACCAGACCGGTGACGTGGCCATCCACCCCACCCCGGTCGTCGCGGTCCTGGGCGTCATCGACGACGTCGCCCGCCGCACCCCGGTCGCCTTCCAGGAGGAGGGCCAGCTGCTGTACCTCCTCGGTGACACCCGTGAGGAGTTCGGCGGCTCGGCCTGGTCGCAGGTCGTCCACGACCACCTCGGCGGTCTGCCGCCCAAGGTCGACCTGGAGCGCGAGCGGCTGCTCGCCGAGATCCTGATCTCCGCCAGCCGCGACGGCATGATCGACTCCGCGCACGACCTCTCCGACGGCGGCCTGATCCAGGCGGTCGTGGAGTCGGCGCTGCTCGGCGGCAGGGGCGCCCGCCTGATCGTCCCGGACGGTCTGGACGCGTTCACGCTGCTGTTCTCGGAGTCGGCCGGCCGCGCGGTGGTGGCGGTCCCCCGCTCCGAGGAGCTCCGCTTCAACGACATGTGCGGCGCGCGGGGCCTGCCCGTCACCCGCATCGGTGTCGTCGACGGCGACTCCGTCGAGCTCCAGGGCGAGTTCGAACTGTCCCTGGAGGAACTGCGGACGGCTCACGAGGAGACGATCCCGGCACTGCTGAAGTAGCCGGTAGTCGTACGACGTCGAAGGCCCCGCCCGTCACTCCGACGGATGCTGTTGGTAAATCCGCCCCGCTGGTTCTCATCCAGCGGGGCGGATTGCT
>NZ_JBHVYZ010000042.1:0-74264 GCF_042880295.1 Streptomyces sp. NPDC058307 | reverse complement strand
CAGTGGCAGAGCCACGACCACCGGAACCTGAGTATCAGGATCAATGTCAGTGGTCGCGCCTATCGTCCTGCCATGGTCTTTTCGCTGCCCGAGGGGCTGCCTTCGGGGCGGTTCGAGCAACGCGGTCCGTCGGAGATCTGGATCTGCGACGAACTGCCCGACGATGTCGAGAAAGTCTGGGCGGATCTGCTCGGGCAGGCCCCGGTCACCGGGCTGCAGCCGCACCTGTGTTGGCCCGACGACCCGGCGCGCCCCGCAGATCCGGCCGCGGCCGACGCCGTACAGCTGGAGGAGGTCCTCGCGGCCGACTTCGGGGAGTACCGAAGGCGGCGGCTGCCGTACTGGTCGGATCCCGCCTCCGCGGAGCCGCCGGACGACACCCCGGAGGGCATCGAGCCCTGGCCGCACGATCCGGGGCCACCCTTCGCGAGCTGGCCGGGGCTCGCGCCCGCCGGGCCGGGCAGCGGGACCGGTCCGGGCCCCGAGGAGGCCGCGGGCCGGACCGCCGCCGAGCTCCTGCGCACCGATCCGTACGCGGCGTCCCTCAGGCTCGTCCTCGTCCCCGCCCGCAGCTCCGCCGACGTCCCGGCGGCGATCGGCTGGACCGACAGGCCGCCGATGCCGCTCATGGGCGCCCTGCTGCGGAGCTGGGAGGACCGGTTCGGGGCCCGGGTCGTGGCCGCGTACGGCGGTGAGCTGTATGTCTCCGTCGCCCGCCCGCCCCTCGACCCGTCGCACGCGGAGAGGCTCGCCCTGGAGCATGTGCTGTCCACCGCGGACAACATCGTGGACGACCCGCCGACATCCTTCCCGGAGTACGCACGCGAACTCCCCGGGCGGACCCAGTGGCGCTTCTGGTGGGACTGAAGAGGGGCGGGGAACTCGGTGCTGTCGGGCCTTCACGACCGTTCCTGGAGCCGCCGCGTCACCGTACGACCGACTTGCCTGGCCCGAAGGTTGTCAGCTGTAGTGGTAGCGGGCTTTGATGACCACGACGGCTTTCTCTTCGACTGCGTACACCAGGCGGTGTTCGTCATTGATCCGGCGGGACCAGAATCCCGACAGATCACCCTTCAGCGGTTCCGGCTTTCCGATCCCGGTGAAGGGATCGCGTCGGCAGTCGTCGATAACCTTCGCCAGACGTCGGCACATCTTGGGATCGGTCGTCGCCCAGTACACGAAGTCGTCCCATCCGTAGGGCGTGAACCGGATGTCCCTCACGCATCACCGTCCACCGCGCCGTACAGCTCGTCCATGGTCTTGTGGACCGTTTCCGTTCCCGCCTGGTAGTCCGCGATCGCCTTCATCAAGCGGGCGGCATTGGCCGGGGAGCGCAGGAGATACACCGTTTCCTGCCACGAACGGTAGTCGTCGGCGGACATCAGTACCGCATCACCGGACCGGGAGGTGATCTCGACGACAGTGTGGTCGTTGTTGACCCGCTCGATGAGGGGGAACAGAGTCTTCCTTGCCTCGCTGGCGCTTATCGACATGCCGAACATCACCCTCTCGTAAGTGGTACAGAAAAATCGTACCACTGTCGGTACAAGTTCTCGGTACCACACGTGATGACCGCGCAGGTGCTGCAGTGACGACCGCGGGTAGCCACGCGGACGCGCGGCGTTCTCCCAGCGCCACGGTTTCGTCCTGGCCGCCGAGAAGCCCACCGCTCCTCCGGCAGGGACCTGAACGGACAGGACTGGCGACTGGAGCTGACCGGCACGGGAGAGTGAGGGGGGTGGTCAAGTGGCGGCTCGGCTCATCCAGGCTCCCGGCTGGACCTCACCGACTCCACCGGGTGAGAGTAGGCGCATGAAACTGGCGTTCTCCACCCTCGGTGTCCCCGGCCTCCCCCTCACCGACGTGCTGCGGCTCGCGAGCACGTACGGCTATCACGGAGTAGAACTGCGCGCACATCCGGAGGAGCCGCTGCACCCCGGTGTCGGACTCGCCGAACGGGCCGACGCGGTCGCCGAGTTCAAGGCGGCCGGCGTGGAGGTCCTCGGTGTCGCCGGGTACGCGCGCGTGGCCGCGCCCGGCGACGACGAACCCGTGGTGGAGGAGATCCACCGCCTCCTGGACCTGGCCCGCGACCTCGGCGCCGGATACGTCCGCGTCTTCCCCGGCGCCGCCTCCGACCAGTCCCGCGAGGAGGCCGACGCCACGGCCGCCCGGCGGCTCGGTACGGCCGCGGAGTACGCCGGCGACCTCGACGTACGCATCCTCCTCGAAACCCATGACTCGCACCGCACGGGCGCCGACGCGATCCGGATCCTCGGCCCGGTCGGCCACCGTCAGGTCGGCGCGCTCTGGGACGTCATGCACACCTGGCTCGGCGGCGAACAGCCCTCCGAGACCTACGCGGCCCTCGCCCCGCACCTCGGATACGTCCAGGTCAAGGACATCGCCTCGGCCGACGACACCACCCCGGTCGCGCTCGGCGCCGGTGTCCTGCCGCTCTCGGAGTGCGTGGAGGTCCTCTCCCGGAACGGCTGGGACGGCTGGCTGTGCTGGGAGTACGAGAAGCGGTGGTACGAGGCGGCCGCACCGCTGGAGGAACTGCTGGAGGCGGGCCGCGAGCACCTGGCGCGACTCCTGAACGACTCCGCCTGACGGCGGGGAAGACAAACGGGTGGCCCCAGTGGGAACGGCCGGATAGCGTCCCGGGGTGCATCGACCCGCCCCTCCCCCGCTCCCCGCGTCATGAGCCTGAACCGTACGTTCCTCGATGTACGGCCGCTGCGCACCTCGCCGGTCTTCCGGCGGCTGCTGTTCGGGCGCACCGTGTCCACGCTCGGCTCCTTCATGACCATGGTGACCGTGATGTACCAGGTGTGGGACATGACCCACAGCGCGGTCTGGAGCGGGGCGGTCGGTGTCGCGCAGGCGGTGCCGATGGTCGGGGTCAGCCTCTTCGCCGGTGCCTGGGTCGACCGGGCCGACCGGCGCCGGGTGTACCTCACGGGCACCGTCGGCTCGGCGGCCTGCTCCCTGCTGCTGGCCGTGCAGGGCTTCGCCGGGCGCGCGCCGGTGCTGGTGGTCCTGCTGCTGGTCGCGGCGCAGACCTCCTTCGCCGCGCTCGGTGTGCCCGCCGCCGGGGTGTTCGTGCCGCGGCTGCTGCCCCGGGAGCAGGTGGCCGCCGGTCTCGCGCTCCAGCAGGTCACCGGTCAGGCGATGATGCTGGTCGGCCCGGCGGTCGCCGGGGTCGTGCTCGGCTGGTGGGGCATCGGCGTCTGCTACCTCCTGGACACCCTGAGCTTCACGATGTCCTTCTACGGCGCCTACGGCCTGCCCGCACTGCCGCCCGAGGGGGAGAAGTCCCGGCCCGGTCTGCACGGTGTCCTGGACGGGCTGCGTTTTCTCACCGGTCACCGGGTGGTGCGCGGCGCGCTGCTGACCGATCTGGCCGCCACCGTCCTGTCCATGCCGGTGAGCCTGTTCCCGCTGGTCAACGAGGAGCGCTTCGGCGGCGATCCGCGCACGCTCGGTCTGTTCCTGTCCGCGCTGGCCGCGGGCGGTGTCGCCGCGACGGTCTTCTCCGGCCCGGTCACCCGCCTGGCCCGTCCCGGCCCGGTGATGCTGTGCGCGTCGGCGACCTGGGGCGCGGCCCTGGCGCTGTTCGGCCTGACCACCAGCGCGTGGGCGGGCCTCGGCATGCTGGCCCTGGCCGGCGCGGCGGACGCCCTCGCCGTCCTGTCCCGTACGACCATCGTCCAGACCCACACCCCCGACGCCCTGCTCGGCCGGGTCACGGCCGCCGAGGCGATCGTCGGCCGGGCGGGCCCCCACCTCGGCAACCTGCGCGGCGGCCTGCTCGCGGGCTGGACCTCGGGCGTGACGGCACTGATCACGGGCGGGCTGATGTGTGTGGCGGCGGTGGGGTATGTGGGGGCGCGGACGCCTGAGTTGCGGGCGGTTCCGGTTGCGGACGAGGGGTGATCTCCGAGGTGGCGCTGGATCAGCTGCGTACCAACGCACGAGCCCAGACCGACTTCCCGAACTCTCGCTCCCGCACCTCCCAGGCATCGGCAAGCGCCTCCACGAAAAGCAGGCCGCGCCCCGAAGTGGACTCCGGGTCGAAGGACTTGACGACCGGACGGCAGGGCGAGCCGTCGGCCACCTCGACCTCGACGGCCTTCTCGCCGTCGTAGGTGAGGGAGACATCAAAGGTACGGCTCGGGGTCCGCGCGTGCCGTACGGCGTTGGCGGCCAGTTCCGTGAGGATCAGGGCGATCGTGTCGGCGGTGTCCTCGGGGATCGCCCAGGTGGAGAGGACGAGTTGGGCGCCGTGGCGGGCTTCGGCGACGTTCTCCGCGAGGGGCATGAAGCAGCGGCGCCAAATGCGGCAGTGACTTTCTGTGTTCACTCCATGACTGTCGGCCCTGGTCGCTACCTTCGACAGTGACGGAGTGTCGACGTCCGCACACGGCAACTGGGCTTGTGCGGGCGTTGACTGGTGTTGAGCCGCGTTGAGGGGGTCGTTGCGATGGGGCAGCCGAAGAAGACGTCGATGTCACCGGCCGCGCAGTACTTCGCTGAGGTGCTGCGACTGCTGCGGGTGTCGGCGGGGCTGTCACAAAACGAGTTGGGCGATCTGATGGCCTACTCGGGGGCGGCGGTGAGCGCGGTGGAGACCTGCGCGAAGCCCGCGACGGATGACTTCATCGAGGCCGCGGAGAAGGCGTTGGGCGCCGGGGGGTTGATCGCGGTGGCGGTCAAGTACCTGCGGCTGGAGAGGTATCCGGCGCATTTCCAGGGGTTCGTCCAGTTGGAACAGGAGGCCTTGAGCGTCTCGTCGTATTGCACGCAGCTCATTCATGGCCTGTTGCAGACCAAGGAATACGCTCGGGCGGTACTGGAGTGTGCGTTCCCACCCCTGGGGGACGACGAGGTCGAACAGCTCGTCTCTGCCCGCCTGGAGCGCAGGGCCTTGTTCGACCGCAGGCCGGTGTGCGTCATCAACGTCATCATCGAAGAGGCAGCGCTACGGCGGTGCGTCGGCGGCCTTGACGTCATGCGCGCGCAGTACGAGTACCTCCTGGCATGCGCGCAGAGGCCCAACGTCGTACTCCAGGTCATGCCGAGCAGCACGATCGGACATGCGGGCCTGCAGGGGCCGTTGACGGTTATCGACACCCCGGAGAACACCACCCTGGTGTACATGGAGGGCAACGGGAACAGCACGCTCGTCTCCAAGCCGGATGAGGTCGGCGTACTGGCTCGGCGCTATGCGATGATCAGAAGTCAGGCCCTCCAGCCGGAGGAATCCGCCGCCCTGATCGAGCAGTTGGCAGGTGAGCTATGACTGACCTGGCGTGGTTCAAGAGCAGCTACAGCGACTCCAGCGGCGGCGAATGCGTCGAGGTCGCCATAGCCTCCGCCATCCACATCCGCGACTCAAAGGCACCGACGGACCCTCACGTCACCGTCTCTCCGACCACCTGGATCACTTTCCTCGGTTCAATACCTCGCGAACGCCCGGCGGTTGCCCCGTAGGACCCGGTCCGCGAAGGTCACGTCGAGTTCGGTGACGTACCGGAAGCGGAGGGAGCGGCAAATGCCGTTCCACGGGCCGTTTCTGCTCGCCGGGAAGGCGTGCACGGTGCCCCGGCGGTCTTCGTTCCGCGCCTGTACGAGCAGCGCACGGACAGCACGCTTGCCCAGGCCCCGAACGTCGAACGTCGAACGTCGGCAGGGTCATCCAGCCGGTCTCCGAGAAGGGACCGTCATCCGTCTCGCGGGACGAAGCCCCCGTCACATCCCGGAGCCTCCGCGTCCGGGACGATCTCAGCCTCGGGTGATCACGGACCGAACGTCATGCGACTACGCCGAAACCCTGCGGCCAGGACGAGGCCCTCGGCGCCGCTTCACCCGTCACGACCCGGAGCGGGGTGGAGTGGGCGCGGTGGCTACGCCTATGAGTTCCACGTGGATGCCAAAACGTAGCCGTGTGCCCGCATCTGACGGGAGCACACCTGTTGCTCAACTCACACGTCCAGTGCCGTCTTGCACATACGAGCCTTACATGTGCTAACGGTTTGTCAATTTCGGACCGTGCGGTCGGTTTGCCGTCGATCCGAAGGAGAGCGCTTTCTCAATTCTTTGTTTCACGCAGCGTCAGATTTAGCACGCAGGGTAGCGGCGCCTTTGGAATGCTCCATTCCGGCGCGGTTGTGTGGAGGATGCGAAGGCATACGGGCTGGTGAGCCCTTCAATTCGCGCCAGTCGCCTGGTGCTCGTTTCGAGTGGTCGGGTGGCTGAACGCTCATTCACAGGGGGTTTTGCACGTGAGACGTGCACGTATGACGGTTGCTGGGGCGGTAGCGGGGGCAGTGCTGTCGCTGCTGGGCACGGGGGCGGCGTTCGCCGGTACGGGGCCGGCGCCCACGACGCAGGAGCGCTCGGCCGGTACGGAGGGTACGGAGGCGGGCAACCCCGCCAGCGCCGTGGCGACGGCGGCGGGGGTGTGCTCGGACGCGTATCAGATCGGCGAGACCGCCTACATCTACCGGGGGACCGAGAAGATCGCATCGGTCAAGCAGTTCTACTCGCCCGACTGCGATGAGAACTATGGCTACACCTGGGTGTGGAAGTCCTTCCTGGACAAGAACATCAACTTCAACCTCACCACCGGCGTGTGGTCCTACGACCGGGACTCCCTGGTCGGCAAGCGCCTGGTGCTGAACACCCACTCACAGGAGTTCTGGAGCAACGCCGCCGAGACCGTGGATGAGTGCACCTCCGGCTACGGCCAGATCGCCATCATCGACGAGCCCTCGAACGAGGTCCGCACCGAGAAGCGCTGCTGACCCGCGCACGCACCACCCATTCACCTTGAGTACGGGCCGGGGCGGCACCCCTGCACGGGTGCCGCCCCCTCAGGCCCTGCCTTCAGCGACTCTGACGCATCGGAGAGACCTTCGTGAATCCTCGCATGCCCGCATTACGGCCCCGCAGACACTGGTGGCCGCTGTCGATCCTTGCCGCGGCCACCGCGTCCGCCACCATCGCAGCCGCCGTGCCGGCCAACGCCGCACCCGCCGCCCCGCGAACCGCCACAGCAGCCGCCGCCGGCGTGAAGAGCACGCCGACGCCGCTGGGCGTGACCAGGGCGCCGGCCAGCAAGCCGGTGAAGGCCGCCGAGACCCGCGGCCCGCTGCTGAAATCCACCGCCGCCGACACGGGCGTCGTGGCCGTCGGCGTCGGACAGGTCCCCTGGGCGCAATTCTTCACCGCCCAGCTCTCGGACTCCGTCAGCGCCCAGATCAACTACGGCACCGGCAACCTCCTGGTGACGGTGGACGGCTTCGACATCCCCGACGCCGGTGCGGGCCTGTCCTACGGCAACACCTTCAACAGCCTCAACCAGTCCGGGTGGAACGCCACCACCGGCACCGACTACCGCATCACCGAGGCCGCCCCCGACGCCGTCGTCGTCCGGGGGCCCAGCGGGACCATGGCCGTCTTCCCCCGCTCCGGAACCGGCTTCACAGCGGCCAAGGGCTACAAACAGGACCTGACCGAAGCCTCGGACAAGAAGTCCTTCACCCTCACCAGCCGCCGCACAGGGGAGAAGACCACCTTCACCCGCTCCGGCACCACCGGCGACGCGCTGATCTCGAAGGTGGAGGACAAGAACGGCAACGCCACGACCGTCACCTACTCCGGCGCCTTCACCTCCAAGATCACCTCAGCCTCGGGACGCACCCTGACGCTGACGAACGACGGCAAGCACATCACGAAGGTCACCGACAACACCGGCCGGACGATCAGCTACAGCTACACCGGTGACCTGATCAAGACCTTCACCGACACCGACAGCAAGACCACCGTCTTCGACTACGACACCTCCAGCCGCCTGGTCAAGGTGACCACGCCGGAGGGCCGGCAGACGAAGTTCACCTGGGACAGCACCAAGGCCGCCTCCATCAACCGGGTGGTCAACAACGCGACGGGTGCCGGCAACACCACCGTCTTCACCTGGCTGCTGCCCGCGGACAACACCAACAGCGAGGGCTACGTCCAGATCACCGACCCGCGCGGGAACAACACCCTCCAGACGGTCGACGGCTACTGGCGCACCAAGCAGACCGAGGACCCCCTGCACCACACGCGCTCCAAGTCCTGGGGCCCGGACAACGACATCGCCACCGCCACCGACGCGATGGGCGCCGCCCCCGAGGACGGCAACGTCACCAGCTACACGTACGACTCCGCCTTCAACCCCACCACGGTCACCATCCCAACGGGGGCCTCGGCAACGGCGACGTGGGTGAAGAAGGGCAGCGGCTACTTCCCCGAAACCACCACCTCGGCATCGGCGGAGAAGACCACCAACGCTTACGACACCTCCGGAAACCTGCTGACCTCAACGGACTCCACCTCCGGCGGCACCGCCGCGTCGTGGACGTACACCTACAACCCCAAGTCCGGGACGATGGACTGCGGCGGCCTGCCCGGCCAGCGCTGCACCGCCACCGACCCGCGGGAGAAGAAGACCAGCTACGAGTACGACTCCAAGGGCAACCTCACCAAGGTCACCCCGCCGAGCCCGCTCAAGCCGATCACCTACACCTACGACGAGCTGGGCCGCCAGAAGACAGCGACCGACGGCCGCTCCATCACCACCACCTACACCTACGACAACCGCGACCGCGTCAAGACACAGGTGGCGGGCTCGGCGTCCGCGTCCTTCACCTACGACGCCGACGGCAACCTCACCACCCGTACCGCGCCGGGCGGGACGTCGACGTTCACCTACGACGAGCAGAACCGCGAACGCACCCGCACCCTGCCCGGCACCGGCACGACATCGCTCACCTACGACGCCACCGGCAACGTCGCCACCGCCACCGACTCCGGCGGCACCGTCACCTACGGCTACGACGACGCCAACGAGCTGACCTCCGTCACCGAACCCGGCGGGGCGAAGACATCGTTCGAGTACGACAAGAACGGCAAGCGAACCAAGACCACCTTCCCCGGGGGCACCACCCAGACCGTCACCCCCGACAACTCCAACCGCCCGACCAAGATCGAGGTCAAAAACGGCTCGACCACGCTTTCGTCGATCTCCTACGACTACGCCAACGCGGGCAAGGACACCGACAAGATCCGCAAGCGCACCACCGACGGCGCCGCCACCACCTATACCTACGACACGGTGGGCCGCCTGACGAAGGCCGTGGAGACCAAGAACGGCTCGACCACCGCCGGCTGGTCCTACTGCTACGACAAGGCAGGCAACCGCACCGGCCGCTCCTCAGGCACCAGCCTGCCCTCAACCTGCGACGACGCCGCCCAGAAGGCCGAGTACAACGACGCCGGTGAGCTGACCTCCTTCAACGGCAACACCGGCTTCACCTACGACGGCGTCGGCAACGAGACCTCCGCCGCCAGCCCCACCGGAACCCGCACCGCCGAGACCTGGACCCCCTTCACCCAACTCGGCACCTACACCCAGTCCGGTGCCACCACCGACCACACCTACGCCGGCACCGACAACACCCAGCGACTCACCCGCAACGCCACCGCCTTCACCAACTCCGCCGTCGGCCTCAGCAACGAGAACACCTCCGGCACCGCCACCGGTTTCGTCCGGGAACCCTCGGGCACGCTGGTGGCCATGAGGAGCGGGGGCAGCAGCCAGTACTACCTCACCGATGCCCAGAACTCGGTCATCGGCCTGGTCGACACCACGGGCAAGCGCACCGCGACGTACGCCTACGGCCCCTACGGCGAGGCGCGCACCAACACCGGCACCCAGCAGCCCTACCGCTACGCGGGCACCTACCTCGACCCGACAGGGCTGTACAAGATGGGCGCCCGCTACTACGACCCCAACCTCGGCCGCTTCACCCAGCCCGACCCCAGCGGCAAGGAGCGAAATCCCTACCTGTACGCGGGCGGTGACCCCGTCAACAACACCGATCCCACTGGGCTCGCAGCCGTGGACTGGCTGGGTCCTGTAGGGGACATCGCCCAGGCCGGTTATCACCTTGCGACTGGTGATACTCAGGGACTGTGGGGGGACGTAGCCGGACTCGCAGCTGGCGCAGCCGCCGGGTTCGCATGCGAAGCCATAGCAGCGGCAGGGGCAATTCCCACCCTGGGAGCATCCGAAGCGGCGGGACAACCGCTGTGCTACGCGGCCGCCTGGGGCGCCAGTACCGGTGTTTCGAATCTGATCGGCGGATAGTTTCTGTTTCGCAGGCGGGGCAGCTCATCTGCTGCCCCACCTCTATCAAAAGGAATTTCAGTCATGTCACACCCTGGCCCATCAGCAGAGCAGCAGGCACGCAGTCGCATGTTCTTTACGATGTCCTCTATTGCTTTCGCAGTTCTAGCAATTTCAGGAATTGCTTTGGGAATCATGGGAAACGGGGCCGGATGGATCCTGCTCGTGGTCTCTGCTGTGCTGTGGGTGGGAATGTATTTGGTGCTCAGGTTCACGCGCGGGTCACAACCGTAGCGGTCGGCCAGTTCTGGGCGCGCGCGTGGGCCGGGCCGGCGACGAGGACGACGTCGGCGTGCATGCTGCGGCCCCGCAGCCGTTTCTGAGCCGGCAGACCCTCCCAGCCTGCGGTCTGCCGACGCTGGTAGTCCGCGAGCTCCTCTCGGCGTGTGAGGCTGCAGAGGAGAGGATTCGTGATTAACGGTGAATCCAGGCAAATGCTGAAACTTCCAGCCCTGACCATAATGGTTTGCGCGCTGATCATGACGGTCGCGGTGGTAGTGACGGTCATCAACGGAGCGCACTTTGTTCCCATCACGGGTCGACGCTGATGAACGTGCGGGTGGCGTCGAAGGGGTGGTGGAGGTACTGGTGTCGAGGTGGGCCTCGGTGGCGCCGAGGTAGAGGCGCCCAGGGCGCAGTCTTCGTGGATTCCGCTCCGACCAACCGATCAGCGCACGCAGGTGCCCCAACTACCCCCGCCGCCCCACAAACCCCGCCACCCGCTCCCCCAACCGCTCCCGGCACCCCGGCCACTCCTCCGCCGTGATCGAGAAGATCGCCGAGTCCCGCAGCCGGCCCTCCTCGCCGGGGGCCCAGGAGCGGGACCAGTTGCGCAGGATGCCCTCGAAGCGGGCGCCGACGCTCTCGATGGCGGCCCGGGAGCGTGCGTTGCGGGCGTCCGTCTTCAGGTCGACCCGGGAGACGCCCCACGTCTCGAAGGCGTGCCGGAAGAGCAGCAGCTTGGCCTCCGCGTTGATGCCGGTGCCCTGGGCCGAGCCCGCCAGCCAGGTGAAACCGACCTCGACGGCGTCGAGGCGGTCGTCCGAGAGCCAGCACCGCGGCTCCCAGAACGACGTGGCTCCCACCGCCCGCCCCGAGGCCACCGAGACCTGCGCGTACGGCGCCAGCCGTCCCGTCGCCGCTCGCGCGAGCTGCGCGTCGACGTAGTCACCGACCTCGTCGGCCCTCGGCACCCAGGTGAACGCGTACGTACCGCGGTTCTCCTCCGCCGCCACGGCCAGGTCGGCCGTGTGCCCGTGGTCCAGCGGCTCCAGGCGCACCAACTCGCCTGCCAGGACCGGTCCTTCCAGCTGGAAACTCAACGCCTGTTCAACTCCCGATGGTCCTGCGCAGCTCCGCGAACGCCTCGTGGAAAGCGGGGAAAGTCTTGCGTACGCATCCCGGGTCGTCGAACGAGATTCCCGGTACCCGAAGGCCGGTGACCGCGAAGGACATCACGATGCGGTGGTCGCCGTACGTCGTGATGCGGGTGTCGGCCGACGCGGCGGTCCCAGGGTGGATCTCGATCCAGTCCGGACCCGTCGCCACCTCCACCCCCAACCGCCGCAGGTTCTCCGCGCAGGCCTCCAGGCGGTCGCACTCCTTCACGCGGGTGTTGGCCACGTCCTCGATGCGGACGGGGGACGAGGCGAAGGGGGCGATCGCCGCGACTGTCGGCATGGTGTCCGAGATGTCCCGCATGTTGACCGTCAGGCCGCGCAGTTCGCCGGTGCCCCGGACCGTGGTGGCGTCGGCGCGGACGGACACCTCGGCGCCCATCCGCCGCAGTACGTCCACGAAGCCGAGGTCGCCCTGGAGCGCGCCCGTGCCCAGCCCCGGGACCGTCACCTCCGCGCCCGGGGTCAGCGCCGCCGCCGCGAAGAAGTAGCTCGCCGTGGACGCGTCCGGCTCGATCGCGTAGGTCGTTGCGCGGTAACCGCCCGGCGGGACCACGAAGACGTCACCCTCCCTCGCCACCTCCACCCCGAACGCCCGCATCATCGCGAGGGTGATCTCGACGTACGGCGCCGACACCAGGTCCGTGACCCGGATGCGCAGGCCCCGGCGGGTCAGCGGGCCCAGCAGCAGGAGCGCGGTGAGGTACTGGGAGGACTGGCCCGCGTCCAGCGTCACCTCGCCGCCCTCCACGCCCGCCGCCCGTACCGTCAGCGGATGATGCCCCTCCGCCTCCTCGTGCCGCAGGTCGACGCCCAGATCCCGCAGCGCACGTGACAGCGGCAGCAGAGGGCGCCTGCGCATCTGGGGCGAGGCGTCGAAGCGGTACGTGCCGTGGCCGGCCGCGGCGAGGGTGGGCAGGAAGCGGGCGGTCGTCGCGCCGTCCCGGCAGTACACGTCCGCCTCGGCGACCGCCGGTCCCTGCGGGCGGCCGTCCACCTGCCAGGCGTCCGGGGTACGGCCCACCCGGTAGCCGAGCCGCACCAGGCCCTCGGCGAAGCCCTCCGTGTCGTCCGAGCGCAGGGGGCGTACGAGGGTGGTCACTCCGTCGGCCGCGGCGGCCAGGAAGAGGGCGCGGGCGGTGATGGACTTCGAGCCGGGGAGGGAGAGGGGCTGCGTGGCGGGCGTGTCGGCGGGCATGCCCCTCATGATCGCCCCGCGAGCGGCTCCGAGGCGGCAACGTCCACGAAATGGACCCCGTTCAGGCGCGCCGCCCGGAGCGTGGCCCCCGCCTCCACCGGTCGTCCGGCAGCGGCGCCCTGCGGTCCGTCTGGACCTGGAGCTGGCAGTACGAGTCGGCCGCCGTCCCGTGCCACACCTCGTCGTGCGCCGCCAGCGCCCCGCGCAGGGCGCCACCGGCCGTGCCCCGTCTGCGGACGTGTCCGGCCAGGGCCGTGAAGAGGCCGAGCACGACGACGAGAGCACCGATGAGGAGCAGGAGCGGCATCAACTGACCCATACAGCGACCCTACGCGGGACAAGTCGCCGCCCCATCCGTCCCGTTGGCCCCGCCCTCACCAACTTGGGGAAATCGGACCACTGCCGGGAACCCCGCCCCGCCCCCGCTCGTCCCATCGGCAAGCTGCCGGAGAGTCACCGCGGTACGGCGTCGGCCTCGCTGCTGGCTGCGAACGCTGACCAACCCTCTCCTCCGTACTGCGGCCGGCAGCACGCCGTCATCGGCGCGCCCCCCTCCAACTGCGCCGATGGCGGCCCCTCCCTGGTTACTGTGCACTCCCTTGACTGGCAGAAACTTCCCGGTTATTGGTGACTTCTCGGAAGTTTCCTTCAGCGGATCACCTCCGGAAGGAGCGCACGTGCCCTCCAGACGTACCGTCCTCGCCGCCACGGCAGGCACCGCCGCCTCGCTGGCCCTCAGCGGGACCGCCCACGCGGACGACCACAAGCGCGACAGCAGGCTCCGCTCCCTCGTCTCCCGTATGACGCTCGAGGAGAAGGTCGGCCAGCTCTTCGTGATGCGGGTCTACGGCCACTCCGCGACCGCCCCCGACCAGGCCGACATCGACGCCAACCTCAAGGAGATCGGCGTCCGCACGGCCGCCGAGATGATCGCCCGGTATCGGGTGGGCGGGATCATCTACTTCACCTGGGCGCACAACACCCGTGATCCGCACCAGATCGCCGACCTGTCCAACGGCATCCAGCAGGCGTCCCTGCGGCAGCCACGCGGACTGCCGGTCCTCATCTCCACCGACCAGGAGCACGGGATCGTCTGCCGCGTCGGTGAACCCGCCACCCTCTTCCCGGGCGCCATGGCGATGGGTGCGGGTGGATCGCGGAGGGACGCCCGCACCCTCGGCCGGATCGCGGGGCAGGAACTGCGGGCCATCGGCATCCGGCAGAACTACTCCCCCGTCGCCGACGTCAACGTCAACCCCGCCAACCCGGTCATCGGCGTGCGCTCCTTCGGTGCCGATCCTCAAGCAGTCGCCGGGCTCGTGGCCGCCGAGGTCGCCGGCTACCAGGGTGCCGGGGTCGCCGCGACCGCCAAGCACTTCCCGGGGCACGGGGACACCGCGGTCGACAGCCACTACGGCTTCCCGGTCATCACCCACAGCCGGGAACTGTGGGAGAAACTGGACGCCGTCCCCTTCCGGGCCGCGATCCGGACCGGCATCGACTCGATCATGACCGCGCACATCCAGTTCCCGGCCCTCGACCCCTCCGGCGACCCGGCCACCCTCTCCCACCCGATCCTCACCGGCATCCTGCGCGGCGAACTCGGCTACGACGGGGTCGTGGTCACGGACTCCCTCGGCATGGAGGGCGTCCGCACGAAGTACGGCGACGACCGCGTCCCCGTCCTCGCCCTCAAGGCCGGTGTCGACCAGCTCCTCAACCCGCCCTCCCTGGACGTGGCGTGGAACGCCGTCCTGAGGGCCGTACGGGACGGAGAACTCACCGAGGCGCGGCTGGACGAGTCGGTCCTGCGGATCCTGCGGCTCAAGGCCCGGCGGCGGCTGTTCGAGGAGCCGTACGTCAGCCAGGGCGGTGTCACCCGGACCGTCGGAACCCCGGCCCACCTCGCCGTGGCCGACCGGATCGCCGAGCGCACGACGACGCTGCTGGTCAACGAGGAGCGGCTGCTGCCCCTGTCCCGCCGTACCCACCGCAGGCTGCTCGTCGTGGGCGCCGACCCCGCCTCACCCTCCGGTACGACGGGCCCGCCCACCGGCGTCCTCGCCGCCGCCCTCACCGAACTGGGCTTCACGGCCACCGCCCTGTCGACCGGTACGGCACCCACTGCGGCCGTCGTCGACCGGGCCGTCGCCGCGGCACAGGACGCGGACGCGGTGATCGTGGGGACGTACAACATCACGGTCGCCCAGAAGACGCTCGTCGAGCGGCTCGTGGCGACCGGGAGGCCGGTCGTGGCGATCGCGATCCGCAATCCCTACGACGTGGCCCAACTGCCCACCGTGCCGGTTTACTTGGCGGCCTACTCCTGGACCGACGTCGAACTGCGGGCGGCCGCGCGGGTGATTGCCGGGAAGGCGGCACCGCGCGGGAGGCTCCCGGTGCCGGTGCAGCGGGCGGACGACCCGGCGCGGGTGCTGTACCCGGTCGGGTACGGGCTGTCGTACGGCCGGTAGCGCGCCGGGCGTATTTACCGTACGACTCGCAACTCGTACATCACCCCCGAAAGGCGCAAAGGACCCCACTTCTCTGGCGTGGCCCTGCCGCGAGGGTCACGCTGGGCGGTGGGGGCAGTGCGGGGGGATTGCTATGCGCGACAGGTTGTCCACGGGGGTGGTGTACGTACTGCTTGCGCTGCTCGCCGCCCTGCTGACGGGGTGCACCCAGTCGGCGGCCGGCGGGGAGAGCGACGAGGGGTCCGGTACTACGGCCCCGGTCTCGCCGTCCGCCACCCGGACCTCCGGGTTCGGCGCGGTGTTCCTCGCGGTCGACGAGTGCAGTTCCTTCGGCAAGACCAGCTTCACCGAGGTGCCCTGCGCCGGCGAGCGGGCGGCGGCACGGGTCGTGGCCCGGCACGACGGCACCACGGCCGGAGGGCCGCCGTGCCCGGCGACCACCGACTTCGTGCTGCACATCAGTGAGCAGAGCCGGATCTCCGACGAGGACGGCGACGGGGCGGTGCCCCAGGGGTACGCCTGCATGCGCAACCTGCAGCCACCGCATCCCGGCGACCCCGGCGGTGGGGGCGGGCCGCGGACCATCATCGGCGACTGTCTGTACAGCTCGGGCAGCGGTCGGGTCAGGGAGACCGCGTGCGACGGGCGGGGCGTGCGGAAACCGCAGTACAAGGTGGTGAAGGCGGTCGCCGAGCGGGCTCGGTGCCCGCTGTCGACGGCCCTGTACGTCCAGCTCGGCGGCCCGCAGCCGGTGGGCTGCGCCCGGCCGTTGTGAACCCGGCCGGGCGCGGCTGGCGGACTACGGGCGCAGGGTGGGCTCGCGCTCCACGTCCCGCACGTCCAGCTTCCTGTCGAACGTCGCGAGCGGCTTCGCCTCGGTCACGGCCGTGGCCGGGACACCCGCCCAGGCCAGGATCCTGGCCGTGGCGAACGCCTTCTGGTCGGCGACCAGACCGGCGACGTTCGCCCCGTGGTTCATGCCGGGCGCGGTGAACACGTACGCGTCCTTCGCCCCCTTGTCGACGCGGAACCGCTCCGCGCCCCACGGGTCGTTCTGGCCGTAGACGTAAAGCATGTGGCGGGCGTTGTTGCGCACCCAGGTGTCCACGTCCCGCATCGCGTACGGCTGGAACTTCGTCGGGATGTCCCGCGGGACGAAGTTGCGCGGCGGCTGGTAGCCGTAGCGGACGTACTTCTTCTCGATGTGCGGGAACCCGATCGTCGGCGCGCCGAGCTGGGTGGCCGCCTGGTAGTAGTACGGCGTGTACGTCTCCAGGCCCTGGTCGGCGTAGGCGGAGAAGCCGGAGATCGTGTCGACGGAGTTCCAGATCTGGTCGTCCGTCGCGGTCTTGGCGTCGGGCGGGATCAGTGTGTCGTCACCGCAGTTGGCGAGCAGGTTGTACTGCCAGAAGCCCCACACGTAGTCGAGGACGACCGCCTCGTAGGCCTTGTCGAGGCTGCCGACGGTGGTGAAGGTGAAGCCTTCGGCCGCCGCGTACTCGGCGTACTTCTTCTCCAGGGCCTCGCGCCGGACCAGGGCCTCGCGCTGCACCGCGTTCAGCCGGTCGCGGCACTCCTCGGTGCCGACCTTCGCGAAGAAGCGGTCGTAGGCCGAGTCCTCGTTGTTCACCACGTCGTTGGGGGCGACGTAGGCGACGACGCCGTCCATGTCGCGCGGGTAGAAGCGCTCGTAGTAGGTGGCGGTCATGCCGCCCTTGGAGCCGCCCGTGGAGATCCAGTTCTTCGAGTAGATCTTCTTCAGCGCCTGGAAGATGCGGTGCTGGTCGCTGGCGGCCTGCCAGATGTCCAGCTTGGTCCAGTCGGCCGGGGCCGGCCGGGAGGGCGTGAAGAAGCGGTACTCCATGGAGACCTGGTTGCCGTCCACGATCTGGGTCGGCTCACTGCGCCGGGGCGTGGTGGAGACGTTGTAGCCGCCGGTGTAGAACACCGTCGGCCGGCTGACGTCCTTGTGCAGCACGGTGATCCGCTGCTGGAACGTGCCCTTGGACGGGTGCCGGTGGTCGACCGGCTGGGTGTAACTGAGCACGAAGAAGCGGTAACCGGTGTACGGCTTCTCCTCGATCAGGCTCATCCCCGGGACGGCGAGGAGCTGGTCCTTGATGTCGGTGGTGGCACTGGTGCCTCTGGCCTCCGGCTCCGCGGCGGTGGCCGCGCCTGCCGTGCCGACCGTGCCTATGAGCACGACCAGCGTGAGAAGCCATCTGAGCGCCTTGCGCATGCACCCTCCCCTGTGAGTACAGATGTCCGCCGGACGCTAGCGGGGCAAGTCCGGTCGGCACCAGGGGAGATGGCGTCTCGATGGGGAAAACCCTGTGAGAAAGCTGTGTCTCAGAGGCGGATCCAGCCGTGCGAGTCGTACGTGCCCCGGCCGACCGCGCCCTTCACCCACACCTTCCGCTGCCCGGCGTGCACGGTGACGGGGCCTGCCCGGTACTTGTACCGGCCCGCGTCCTCGACCGGCCGCAGCCCGTAGGCCCGCAGGCTCACCTTCATGTACTGCCGGACCCCGGGGCGATCGGGAAGCGTGACCGCGCACACGTAGCCGCGCCGCTTGTAGACCTCCACCGTGCCGGTCGAGAACGGGAACGACCTGACCTTGCGCCCCTCGCACGACGAGGCCACGGCATGCGCGTGCCCCGGCGCGGCGACCCCGAGCATCCCGGCCACCGCCATCACGGCCAGCCCCTGAGCCAGTCGCCGTATCGCTCCACTCTTCACTGCCGTCCCTCCCGCAGCTTTCGGGCGTACAGGTGTACGGACGCACAACGTATGTCCGACGGTTGCACGACCGTCAGCGGGACACCTCGACCGGCTCCCCCACGAACGTCCGCCACAACTCGGCGTACCGCCCCTCCAGGGCGAGCAGTTCGTCGTGGGTGCCGTCCTCCACCACGCGGCCATGATCCATCACGACGACCCTGTCGGCACGGGCCGCGGTCGTCAGGCGGTGGGCCACGACGAGCGTCGTACGACGGCCCGCGAGGCGGTCGGTGGCCTGGTTGACCTGGGCCTCGGTGGCGAGGTCGAGGGCCGCCGTGGCCTCGTCTAGGAGGAGTATGTCCGGGTCGACCAGCTCGGCGCGGGCCAGCGCGATCAGCTGGCGCTGGCCCGCCGAGAGGTTGCGGCCCCGCTCGGCGACCTCGTGGAGGTAGCCGCCCTCCAGCGTGGCGATCATCTCGTGGGCGCCGACCGCGCGGGCCGCCGCCTCGACCTCGGCGTCGGTGGCGTCCGGGCGGCCGTAGGCGATGGCGTCCCGGACCGTGCCCTGGAAGAGGTACGCCTCCTGCGGGACCACACCGAGGCGGTGGCGGTAGGAGGTCAGGTCCAGGGCGCGCAGGTCCGTGCCGTCGACGGTGACCCGGCCGCCCGTCGGGTCGTAGAACCGGGCCACCAGCTTGACCACGGTGGACTTGCCCGCGCCCGTCTCGCCGACGAACGCGACCGTCTGACCTGCGGGGATCTTCAGGTCGATGCCGCCGAGGGCCTCTTCGTCGTCCCCGTAGGCGAAGTGCACGTTCTCGAAGGCGACTTCGCCCCGCAGGGAGAGGACCTCCAGGGGCTCCTCGGCCGCCTTCGTGGACGTCGGCTCCTGGAGCAGCTCCTGGATGCGGCCCAGGGAGACGGTCGCCTGCTGGTAGCCGTCGAAGACCTGGGAGAGCTGCTGGACCGGGGCGAAGAACAGGTCGATGTAGAGGAGGTAGGCGACCAGCGCGCCGGTCGTCAGAGTCGCCGCGTCCACCCGGCCCGCGCCCGCGATCAGCACGGCGGCCGCCGCGACCGACGAGAGCAGCTGTACGAAGGGGAAGTAGATCGAGATCAGCCACTGGCCCCGGATGCGAGCCTGGCGGTAGCTGTCACTGCGCTCGGCGAACCGGGCCCCGCCGTCCCGCTCCCGCCGGAACGCCTGCACGATCCGCAGCCCCGACACCGACTCCTGGAGGTCAGCGTTGACCAACGAGACGCGTTCCCGGGCGAGTTCGTACGCCTTCACGCTCGCCTTGCGGAAGAAGTACGTGGCGACGACCAGCGGCGGCAGCGTCGCGAAGACGACCAGCGCCAGCTGTACGTCGAGCACCAGCAGGGCGACCATGATGCCGAAGAAGGTGACGACCGAGACGAACGCCGTGACCAGACCCGTCTGGAGGAAGCTCGACAGGGCGTCGACGTCCGTCGTCATCCTCGTCATGATCCGGCCCGTCAACTCCCGCTCGTAGTAGTCGAGTCCGAGCCGCTGGAGCTGGGCGAAGATCTTCAGGCGCAGGGAGTACAGGACCCGTTCGCCGGTGCGTCCGGTCATCCGGGTCTCGCCGATCTGGGCGGCCCACTGGACGAGGACCGAGAGCAGGGCGAGCAGGGCCGCCGTCCAGACCGCGCCCATGGCCATCCGTGAGACACCGTCGTCGATGCCGTGCCGGATCATGATCGGAAGAAGCAGGCCCAGGCCGGCGTCCGCGGCGACCAGGCCCAGGCTGATCAGCAGCGGGCGTCCGAAGCCGCGCAGCAGCCGTCGCAGGCCGTACGACTCCTCGGGCGTGACCGCGCGTGCCTCGTCGATGTCGGGAGTGTCCGTCGCCGGGGGCAACGCGTCGACCTCGGCGAGGAGTTCGGGGGTGGCCGGGGTGCCGGCGAGGGCCAGATCCTTGCGCTCGCGGTCGCCGGTCCACAGGCGGGGGGTGACCCCGCGCTCGGCGTCGAACTCGGCGTCCAGCTCGTCGCGTACGGAGGTGTCCTCGTCCACGGCTTGTGCGGCGACCGGGTGGGCGTGGCCCGGGGAGGTGCCACCGAGGCCGTCGGGGTCGGTGAGCAGACGGCGGTAGAGGGCGGAGCGCCGCTCCAGCTCCTCGTGGGTGCCCACGTCGGCGAGGCGGCCGTCGTCCAGGACAGCGATGCGGTCGGCGAGGTTCAGGGTGGAGCGGCGGTGGGCGATGAGGAGGGTGGTGCGGCCCTCCATGACCTGCTTCAGAGCCTCGTGGATCTCGTGCTCGACCTGGGCGTCCACGGCGGAGGTGGCGTCGTCCAGGACGAGCAGGCGCGGGTCGGTGAGGATCGCCCGGGCGAGCGCGACGCGCTGGCGCTGGCCGCCGGAGAGGGTGAGGCCGTGCTCGCCGACCTTGGTGTCGTAGCCCTCGGGCAGCTCGGCGATGAAACGGTCCGCCTGGGCGGCGCGGGCGGCCTTCTCGACCTCCTCCTGCGTCGCGTCGGGGCGGCCGTAGGCGATGTTGTTGCGGACCGTGTCCGAGAACAGGAAGGAGTCCTCGGGGACCAGGCCGATCGCGGCCCGCAGGGAGTCCAGGGTCAGCTCGCGGACGTCGTGGCCGCCGATGAGGACGGCGCCGTGGGTGACGTCGTAGAAGCGCGGGAGCAGGAGCGAGACCGTGGACTTGCCCGAGCCGGAGGAGCCGACGACCGCGAGGGTCTCGCCGGCGCGGATCTCGAAGCTCAGGCCGTCGAGAACCGGGCGCTGATGGTCGTAGCCGAAGGACACGTCGTCGAACTCGACGGTGGCCGGCGCGTCGGCGGGCAGCTCCTTGGTGCCGTCCTTCAGGTACGGCTCGGTGTCGATCAGCTCCAGGACGCGCTCGGTGCCGGCGCGGGCCTGCTGGCCGACCGTGAGGACCATGGCGAGCATGCGGACCGGGCCGACGAGCTGGGCGAGGTAGGTGGAGAAGGCGACGAAGGTGCCGAGCGTGATGTGACCGCGGACCGCGAGCCAGCCGCCGACGGCCAGCATCGCGACCTGGCCGAGGGCGGGGACGGCCTGGAGGGCCGGGGTGTACTTCGAGTTGAAGCGGATCGTGCGCAGGCGGCCCGCGTAGAGGCGGCGGCCGACCTCCCGGAGCTTGCCCGTCTCCTGGTCCTCCTGGCCGAAGCCCTTCACCACGCGTACGCCGCTGACGGCGCCGTCGACCACGCCCGCGACGGCGGCGGCCTGGGCCTGGGCGTACCAGGTGGCGGGGTGCAGCTTGGAGCGGGAGCGCTTCGCGATCCACCACAGGGCCGGGGCCACCGCCAGGGCGACCAGGGTGAGCGGGATCGACAGCCAGGCCATCACGACCAGGGAGATCACGAAGAGGGCGATGTTGCCGATGGTCATGGGCAGCATGAAGAGCAGGCCCTGGATCAGCTGGAGGTCGCTGGTGGCCCGGCCGACGACCTGGCCGGTGGACAGCTCGTCCTGGCGGCGGCCGTCGAGGTGGGTGATCGTACCGAACATCTCCGTGCGCAGGTCGTACTGGACGTCGAGGGCGAGACGGCCGCCGTAGTAGCGGCGGACGTAGGTGAAGACGTAGACGAGGACCGCCGCGCCGATCAGGGCACCGGCCCAGGGGGCCATGTCCCTGCTGTGATCGCCGATGACGTCGTCGATGATCACCTTGGTGACCAGGGGGACGAGCGCCATGACGGCCATGCCGCCGAGGGAGGAGCCGAGAGCGAGGACGACGTCCTTCGGGTAACGCCAGGCGTACCCGGCCAGTCGTCGTGCCCAGCCCCGTTGCGGTTCCACGCGGTGCCCTCCGGTGTGTCGGTCGTCCTGATCTACCGGAAGGCACCAACGCCAAAGGAAGCGGATTTCATCCCTCCGCAACATTCCCGAGTGTCGGACCCGTGTCAGACCCGCACCCTCAGGTAGTAGAACCGGGTCGTCTGCACCGCGTTCTGGTTGTCGTCGCTGACCAGGAGCACCTTGAGGCGGCCCTTGGCGTGGCCGGTGATCGCCATGCCCTCGATGTTGTCCAGGAGCGGGTTCGGCTGGGGCTGCTTCGCCGTCGCGCCCAGGGTCGGGCAGCTCGCGATGTCCGTGAGCAGGGTCTTCCTGATCAGGCGTACGCCGGACTGGCCGGTCAGGTTCTCGACGCCGCTGGTGTCCGTCGCGTGGCGGGGGTCGGCCAGGTAGAGGCGGACCGTGTTGCCGACGCCCGGGGTGAAGCCGCGTTCCAGGACGAGGAGGCGGCCGTCGGGGAGGGCCTGGACCTCGGGGACGCCGAGGAAGGCGGCGTCGGTGCGGTAGGCGTACTGGGCTCCGGGCCTCCAGCCCTTTCCGTGCCGCTGCCAGGTCTGGAAGCGGACGATGCCCGCCGTGTCGCCGGAGAGCGCGTACTCCATGGAGGCGAGCAGCGTGCGGCCGCCGTTCAGGAGGGTCAGGCCCTCGAAGGTCTGGTTGGCGGTGGCGCGGCCCGCCGGGGCGACCTGGAGGGCGGCCGGGACGGGGAGGCGGTCGAGGATCGTGCCGTCCGCGCTGTAGCGGCGGATCGACGGCTCGGTCTCCGAGGTGATCAGCCGGGTGCCGTCCCGGTCGATCGCCAGGCCCTCGGAGTCCAGCGCGGCGCCGTTCTCGTCGGCGAGCGGGACGGCCGACGTCGGCGCGAGGGTCCTGGCGTCCAGGTCGAACAGGGCCGAACGGTCGGAGAGGGCGACGAGCGAGCCGTCCCGGTCCACCGCGAGCGCGGAGAGGTTGCCGACGAACGTGCCGTCGTACGTCGTCTTGTCGAGCGCGTCGGAGAAGCGGTCGAGGGAGACGGACGGGGAGCAGGCGTGGCTCACCGGCGCGGCGGCCTGCGCCGGGCCTGTGGCCGCGAGGCAGGTCGCCGCAGCCAGGGCCGCGGTGGTGGTCGCGAGTACGGTTCTCAGCTGCATGGACGTCACCGTAGGACGGGCCGGTGACGTCCGGGAGTCCGGCAGGCGTCAGCTCGCCGCGAGATCCCGGTGGATGACCTTGGCGACACCCTGGATCGTGGTGATGCCGTAGTTCATGGTGCTGTTGCCGTGCGTGAGCACCGTGATCGTGTAGTCGTGGCCGCCGCCCTTGAAGGTGCCGACGCTGTGCACCCGCCAGCCGTGCGTGGAGCGCTGGAGCCAGCCGTTCTTGACGTGCCAGGAGACGCCCGATCCGGCGCCGTACGGTGTGCCCCAGCGCTGCGAGGAGATGACCTGGCCCATCAGCTTCAGGATGTAGGCGCGTGAGTTGTCGCTCAGGACCGTGTTCGTCGCGGTGAGCAGCTTGAGCAGCTTCTGCTCGTCGGTGACGGTGATCTGGGTCAGGCCCCAGTAGCCGTTCGCCCCCGGCTTGGTCTGGGTCATGCCGGCCGCGGCGAGGAAGCCCTTGATCTTGGTCAGGCCGAGCTGTCGCCACAGCTTGCTGGTCGCGTCGTTGTCCGACTTGGTGATCATGGCCTTGGCGAGGGTGTTCTCGCGGTCGGTCAGATACCGGTTGTGCTTCTTCGCGTCCCACAGCAGCGTGGCGAGAACGGTCACCTTGACCACGCTCGCGGAGTCGTAGGCGGTGGAGGAGCGCAGGGTGCAGGTGGTGTTGGTCGTACGGTCGTAGAGGCCGACGGCGACCGTGCCCGAGCGGTTGGAGAGGGCGGACGTGATGTCCCGCTTGAGTTTGTCGGCGAGGCCCGCCTTGGCGGACGTGCAGCTGACGGCCGGTGCGGTCGCGGCGGCGGCCGGCGTGGCGACGGCGACGCACGCGGCCAGCGCGCCCGTCGCGATCCATTTCTTGTGTCTGAATATCCCCCGTGTCATGCCCTGTTGACTCTCGTACGGGGGCGGATGGTTGTACGCATGGGGAATGGTTGTGCGAGTCGTTACCTAACCCGTGGCGTTTTCACAGGAGAGCACCAGGTACGTCACAGCCCTCACCCAACCGCCCTTCGCACGATGCCCGGGTGACATCTGCCACCGATCCCCACCCCCACGCCGAGCCCGTGTCCGCCGACTGGCCACCGCCGGCCCCGCCCGCGGCGCCCCCGGACAAGGCCCCGCGCTGGTCGCTGCCCGTACTGCTCGCGATCCTGGCCCTGGCCGGCGTCCTGTACGGCTGGAATCTGTCCGGATCCGGCCTCAACAGCTTCTACAGCGCCGCGATCTACAGCGGTACGCAGAGCTGGAAGGCCTGGTTCTTCGGCTCTCTCGACGCGGGGAACTTCCTCACCGTCGACAAGCCGCCGTTCGCCCTGATGGTCATGGGCCTGTCGTGCCGGGTCTTCGGCTTCGGCACCTGGCAGATGATGGCGCCCGAGATCGGGGCCGCCCTCGGCACCATCTGGATCCTGCACACCTCCGTGAAGCGGGTGTTCGGGCACGCGGCGGCCGCGATCGCCGCGCTCGTCCTCGCGCTGACCCCGATCACCGTCGCGATCAACCGGGACAACAACCCCGACACCGTCCTCGTCCTGCTGATGGTCGGCGGCGCGGCCCTCGCCCTGCGCGCCGTGCGCACCGACAGGCTGCTGCCGCTGATCGGCTCGGCGGTCCTGTTCGGGCTCGCCTTCAACACCAAGATGCTCCAGGGTTACATCGCCCTGCCGGCCGTCTTCGCGGTGTACCTGTACGCCTCGAAGCTCGGCTGGCGGAAGAAGGCCGTCAACCTGGCCCTCGCGGCGGTGGCGTTGGCGGTCTCCAGCTTCTGGTGGGCGACGGCCGTGTCCCTCGTCCCGGCCGACGACCGGCCCTACATCGGCGGTTCGACCGACGGCTCCGCCTGGAACCTGATCATGGGCTACAACGGCCTGGGCCGGGTCCTCGGCGGCGAGGGCAACGGCGGGGGCGGGGGCGGGGGCGGGGGCGGTACCTTCGCCGGCACCGCGGGCATCGGCCGGATGTTCAACGACATCCTCGGCGGCCAGATCTCCTGGCTGATCCCCTTCGCCTTCCTCGCGCTCGTCGCCGGTCTCGTGCTGCGCGGCCGGGCTCCGCGCACCGACATGACACGGGCCGCGCTCGTCCTGTGGGGCGGCTGGCTGGTGCTGCACTACCTGACCTTCGCGATGGCCGAGGGCACCATGCACCCGTACTACACGACCGCGCTCGCCCCCGGCATCGCGGCGCTGACCGGCGCGGGCGGCGTCATGCTGTGGCGCGCCTTCCGCGGCGGTGACGCCCGCTGGTCCTGGGTGCTGCCGGCCGGGCTCGCGGTCACCGGCCTCTGGGCGATCGTGCTGCTGCGCCGGGCCACCGGCTGGAACACCTGGCTGTGGCCGGTCGTCGGCGTCCTCATGGTCCTGGCGATCGCGGGCCTGCTCGTCTTGCGTACGGCGGGCTCGGGGACGCGGCTGCGGCTGCTCGGGGTGTCCGTCGCGGCGGCGATCGTGGCGGCCCTGGCGGGCCCGACGGCGTACGCCGCCTCACCGGCCCTCTCCTCCGCCTCCGGCGGCATGGGCGGCACCAACCCGACGGCGGGTCCGTCGACCGGGGGCGGCATGGGCGGTCCCGGGGGCGGCCGGGGCGGCTTCGGCGGCCGGATGCCGGGCGGCACCCGGCAAGGCAGCGGCCAGGCGGGCGGGGAACTCCCCGGCGGCGGTGACGGCAACGGCCGGATGCAGCCTGGTGGCGGTACCGGTGACCTTCCGCAGGGCGGCGCGCCGGGCGGCACGAACGGGGAGGGCCCGGGCGGCGGTACGGCTCCCGGTGGCGGCACGAGTGGCGGCCCCGGCGGCGGGGGCGGTGGCCGCGGCATGGGCGGCAGCGTCGACAGCGCGCTGGTCTCGTACCTGGAGAAGCACCAGGACGGCGCCAAGTGGCTGCTCGCGGTGTCCAATTCGCAGAGTGCCGGCCAGCTGATCCTCAGCACGCACAAGCCCGTCATCTCCATGTGGGGCTTCACCGGCACCGATCAGGCGATGACCCTCGCCAGGCTCAAGGAGCTGGTGAAGAAGGGCGAGTTGCACTACATCCAGCTCGGCGGCGGGGGCATGGGCGGCAACAGCAGCCTCAGCCAGGAGATCACCAGCTGGGTGCAGAAGAACGGCACGGCGGTGAAGGCGAGCGACTACAGCACGAGCAAGAGCTCGACGTCGAGCACGAACACCTCGACGGTCTACCGCCTGGACCCGTCGGACGTCGGCTGACCAAGTCCCGGCACGGCGGCCCCCGATCACGCGACGGGGGCCGCTTTCGCGTGTCAACTCGCGTAGGCAAGGCCTGATTTGCCGTTTCAGGTCACCCAATGGACACGCGCCATCCATTTACACCGCCGCATGTCCATGTCACGCTCCCAACTGCCGCCTCCATTCAACCCGCGTAGATGGGACCCCCTTTATGCTGGCGACACGCATCCGCAGCTGGAAGTCGGTGGCGCTCACCACCGCCGCCGTGCTGGTCGGGCTCGCCGCCCCGGTCGTGACCACGACCCCGGCCGCCGCCACGACGACCGCGTACGACGCGACGTACTACAAGAACGCGGTCGGCAAGACGGGCACGAGCCTGAAGTCCTCGCTGCACACGATCATCAGCGCCAACGTCTCGAAGATCTCCTACTCCGCGGTCTGGGACGCGCTCAAGGTCACCGACCAGGACCCGAACAACAGCAGCAACGTGATCCTGCTGTACAGCGGTGTCTCCCGCAGCAAGTCCCTCAACGGCGGTGACACCGGCGACTGGAACCGCGAGCACGTGTGGGCCAAGTCCCACGGCGACTTCGGCGAGGTGACCGGCCCGGGCACCGACCTGCACCACCTGCGTCCCGCGGACGTCCAGGTCAACAGCATCCGCGGCAACCTCGACTTCGACAACGGCGGCAGCGCCGTCACGGGCGGCGGCGGCAGCACCGTCGACTCCGACTCCTTCGCGCCGCGCGCCGCGGACCGGGGCGACGTGGCCCGCATGATCCTCTACATGGCCGTGCGCTACGACGGCGGCGACGGCTTCGCCGACCTGGAGCCCAACGAGAAGGTCAACAACGGCTCCAACCCGTACATCGGCAAGCTCTCCGTCCTCAAGGCCTGGAACGAGGCGGACCCGCCGAGCGCCTTCGAGGAGAAGCGCAACCAGGTCATCTACGACACCTACCAGCACAACCGCAACCCGTTCATCGACCACCCGGAGTGGGTCGAGGCGATCTGGTAGAGCGCTCGGAGGACGCCTGCCGAAGGCTTGGTGAGGCGAGCGTCCTGGACCACGCAGCACCCAGCCAATGTCTCCGGGGACGTACGAACCCCCGGAGACGCTGGTTTTTTGTGGGGCCGGGGTTTGCGAGATACCGGCCGGCATTTGCCCCGCCATGGCCGAGGACGCCGATGACACCGTGTTGTCAGTGGCCCGGGATACGGTGCGGCGTGATTGGCCGGACGGAGATCGTGAGGGACTCGCGGCTATGGGGGGTGGGTCGGACAGGCCCCGGCAGCCAGCTCGGGACTGGAGATGTGATGCCATGTATCCACCCCCCTCTTCCGCCCTCCGCCGGCTCTCCCGCGCTGCTGCTCGCGCGGGTGGGACGATCTTGGCGGTGTGATCACGGCGCGGGAGCGGTCCTGGACAGCCCCGTTCGCTGGGCTGCGTTCGGATCAGTTCGGTCGGCCGAGGCACCTCTATGTGTGCTTCCCGCCATCGAATGACCAGGCCTCAACCCCCATGCGTCGGCGCGAACATCCGCAGCACCGCCGGAAGCACGACCACCGACGGCCCCGGTGAGCCGAGCGCCTTCGACAGGTCGTCCGCGAGGGTCTCCGGGGTCGTACGGACCCCGGGGACACCGAACGACTCCGCCAGTGCCACGAAGTCCGGTCGGGTCAGTTCCGTCGCCGTGGCCCGGCCGAAGGCGTCCGTCATGTACTCGCGCAGGATGCCGTAGCCGCCGTCGTCGACGATCAGCCAGGTGACGTTCAGGTCGTACTGGCGGGCCGTGGCGAGTTCGGCGATGGAGTACAGGGCGCCGCCGTCGCCGGAGACCGCGAGGACCGGGCGCGAAGGGTCGGCCACCGCCGCACCCAGCGCCGCGGGGAAGCCGTAGCCGAGGCCGCCGGCGCCCTGGGCGGAGTGCATGTGGTTGGGGCCCTTGGCGTCGAAGGCCGACCAGGCCCAGTACGCGAGGATCGTCATGTCCCAGAAGGACGGGGCGGAGGCGGGCAGGGCCCGGCGGATCGAGGCCAACAGCTCCTGTTCCAGGGTGAGTTCCTGGGCGGCGATACGAGCCGAGACGCGGGCCAGCACGTCACGTACACGCTCCGGAGCCTGCGCGTCCTGCCTCGGGGACACCGTCTCCAGCAGCGCCTGCAACGCCAGTCGCGCGTCGGCGTGGATACCGAGCGCGGGGTGGTTGGACTCCAGCTTGCCGAGGTCCGCCTCGATCTGGACGACCCGGCCCCGGGGCTTGAACGTGTGGTAGTTCGAGGAGAGTTCGCCCAGCCCCGAACCCACCACCAGCAGTACGTCCGCGTCCTCCAGGAAGTCCGTGGTGTGGCGGTCCTCGATCCACGACTGGAGGGACAGGGGGTGCGTCCAGGGGAAGGCGCCCTTGCCGCCGGGAGTGGTGACCACCGGGGCCCGCAGAACCTCCGCCAGCTGCCGCAGCTTCCCCGAAGCGTCCGCGCGCACCACTCCACCGCCCGCGATGATCGCCGGACGCGCGGCGCGAGAGAGCAGGTCGGCCGCCACCGCCGTGAGTTCCGGGCGCGGTGGCAGCTCCTCGGGGAAGGCGTCGCCGCCCGTCACCACGGGGATCAGGGTCGGGGACAGCAGCACGTCCTGCGGGATCTCCACCCACACCGGGCCGTGCGGGGCGGTCAGCGCCGACTTCCAGGCCGCCTCGATCGCGGAGGGGATCTGGGACTGGGTGCGGACGGTGTGGACCGACTTGACCACACCCCTGAACGAGGCGGCCTGGTCCGGGAGTTCGTGCAGATAGCCGTGGCGGCCACCGCCGAGACCGGCCGAGGGGATCTGGCTGCTGATCGCCAGGACGGGCGCCGAGGCCGCCGCCGCCTCCTGGAGAGCGGCCAGGGACGTCAGCGCCCCGGGTCCCGTCGACAGCAGCAGCGGGGCCGCCTCCCCCGTGATCCGGCCGTACGCGTCCGCAGCGAAGCCCGCGTTGTTCTCCACCCGCAGGCCGATGTACCGCAGGTCGGAGCGCCGTAGCGCGTCGAACACGCCGAGCGCGTGCTGGCCGGGCAGGCCGAAGACGGTCGTCGCGCCGAGCGCGGCCAGCGTCTCCACGACCAGGTCTCCGCCGTGGCGGCCGGGAGGAGGGTTCAGAGCAGCGGAAATCTGCGCCTCCGTCGGACGGAGCACCAGGTCGTGGTCGTGAGTCACTGCGCGCGGGCCTCTGCAATCTGGCGGGACATGATCGTGGTCAGTTCGTAGGCGGTGTGGGAGGCCGCCACCGACGTGATCTCCGCGTGGTCGTACGCGGGGGCCACCTCGACGACGTCCGCCGACACCAGGTTGCACGATGCCAGACCCCGGAGGATCTCCAGCAGCTCGCGGGAGGTCATGCCGCCCGCCTCGGGGGTGCCGGTGCCGGGCGCGTGGGCCGGGTCCAGGCAGTCGATGTCGATGGAGATGTAGAGGGGGCGGTCCCCGACGCGCTGGCGGAGCTGGTCGGCGACCTCGTCCACGCCGCGCCGCATGACGTCCGCGGACGTCACGATGCCGAAGCCCAGCTTCTCGTCGTCGGTGAGGTCCTGCTTGCCGTACAGCGGCCCGCGGATGCCCACGTGGGAGAGGGCGGAGGTGTCGAGGATCCCCTCCTCCACCGCCCGCCGGAACGGCGTCCCGTGCGTGTACTCGGCGCCGAAGTAGGTGTCCCAGGTGTCGAGGTGGGCGTCGAAGTGGAGCAGGGCGACCGGGCCGTGCTTCTTCGCGACGGACCTGAGCAGTGGGAGGGCGATGGTGTGGTCGCCGCCCAGGGTCATCAGGCGGGCGCCGGTGCCGAGGAGGTCGTCCGCGGCCGCCTCGACCGTCTCGACGGCCTCGTTGATGTTGAACGGGTTCACGGCGATGTCCCCGCCGTCCGCGACCTGCGCCAGCGCGAACGGGGACGCGTCCTGCGCCGGGTTGTAGGGCCTGAGCAGCCGGGACGCCTCACGGATAGCGTTGCCGCCGAAGCGGGCGCCGGGCCGGTAGGAGACACCCGAGTCGAAGGGCACGCCCACGACGGCGACGTCGGCCCGCCCGACCTCGTCGAGGCGCGGCAGCCGGGCGAAGGTCGCGGGCCCGGCGTAGCGCGGGATGCGGGAGGAGTCGACGGGGCCGCGAGGGGTCTCGTTGCTGCTCATGGGGTGATGCCTTCTTTCCTGTGCTTCATCGCACATAGGGCGATACAAAACGTATGAAGTTGTGTGGCATGGCCTTCGACACTAGGCGGCCGCAAGACGATCGCGAATTGTGCGTTTCGTACACAGCGGTGCGACAGGATGGAGGAAACGTCCATCAAGCGCGCTGCGCAGGTCATGAGCGCGTGAGCCGCGTCCCAGCGGGCGGGATGCGGGGCGGTCCCGTGAGGGCGTACCTCAGAATGGGAGACATGCCGATACCCGGGACACCCAGCCGCGCCGAGCTCGTCGACCACCTTGTGAAGACCCGTATCGCGGGCGAGGTGGCCACGCCGCGGGAGAACAACCTCTCGCACTACCGCCAGCTGGCGAACGGCAACCGCCACTACTGGCTCGGCCTGGAGCTCGGTGACCGCTGGAGCGACGAGCAGGACGTGCTCGCGGTGATGGCGGAGCGGGTGGGGGTCAACGACGACCCGGAGTACCGGTACGGGCAGGACACCATCGACCCGGAGCTGACCGTCGGCGCTCTGGAGCGGATGGCGGCCCGGCTGCGCAAGGCGGCGGACGGGCAGCAGCGGGTGCTTCTCGCGACCGGTCATCCCGGCGGGCTTCTCGACGTCCACCACTCCACCGGCGCCGCGCTGCGCGCCGCCGGCTGCGAGATCGTCGTCATCCCGGACGGGCTGCAGACGGACGAGGGGTACGTCATGCAGTTCGCGGACGTGGCGGTCCTGGAGCACGGCGCGACGCTGTGGCACACCCACTCCGGCGACCCGATGAAGGCCGTCCTCACGGCCCTGGAGCGCGAGGGCCGCCCGCTGCCCGACCTGGTCGTCGCCGACCACGGCTGGGCGGGGTACGCCGCTCAGCACGGCGTGGACGCGGTGGGCTACGCCGACTCCAACGACCCGGCGCTCTTCGTGGGCGAGGCGGAGGGCACGGTCCAGGTGACCGTGCCCCTCGACGACCACGTGGTGAGCCCGCGCCACTACGACCCGATGACGGCGTACCTGCTGAGCGAGGCCGGGCTGTCCTAGCCAGGACTGTCCTGGGCGTGGCTCACCTGGGCGCGCGGACCACGCCCTCCTGGATCACCGAGACGGCCAGCCGGCCGTCCTGGGTGTAGATGCGGGCCTGGCCCAGGCCCCGGCCGCCCTGGGCCGACGGGGACTCCTGGTCGTACAGGAGCCATTCGTCGGCGCGGAAGGGGCGGTGGAACCACATCGCGTGGTCCAGCGAGGCCCCGACGACGTCACCGACCGCCCAGCCGCCGCGGCCGTGCGCGAGCAGGATCGAGTCGAGGAGCGTCATGTCGGAGACGTACGTGGCGAGGACGACGTGCAGCAGCGGGTCGTCCGCGAGCTTGCCGTTGGTGCGGAACCAGACCTGGGAGTGCGGCTCGCGCGGCTCGCCGAACCTTCCGTACGGCGGATCGTCGGCGTACCGCAGGTCGATCGCCTCGCGGGTCTCCAGGAACCGCTCCACGACCGCCGGGTCCAGGTGGTCGTAGCCGCGCAGCCGGTCCGCGGAGGTGGGCAGCGTCGCCGGGTCGGGGGCGCCGGGCATCGGCGCCTGGTGGTCGAAGCCGTCCTCGTGCCGCTGGAAGGAGGCGGAGAGGGCGAAGATCGGCTGGCCGTGCTGGACCGCGAGGACCCGGCGGGCGGTGAAGGACCGGCCGTCGTTCATGCGGTCGACGGTGTAGACGATCGGCGCGCCCGGATCACCGGGACGCAGGAAGTACGCGTGCAGGGAGTGGGCGAGCCGGTCCTCGGGGACCGTCCGCCCGGCGGCGACCAGCGCCTGCGCCGCGACCTGCCCGCCGAAGACGCGCGGGACGACGGCGGGGCGGGAGTGGCCGCGGAAGATGTCCTCCTCGATCTGCTCGAGGTCGAGCAGATCGAGGAGGTCCTGAAGTGCCTGGCTCATGGGGTTCTTTTGTACCGGCCGGTGATTGCGGGCGGCTTACAGACCCATGTCCTTCGCGATGATCGTCTTCATGATCTCGCTGGTGCCGCCGTAGATGCGGTTGACACGGTTGTCCGCGTACAGGCGGGCGATCGGGTACTCGTTCATGAAGCCGTAGCCGCCGTGCAGCTGGAGGCAGCGGTCGATGACGCGGTGCGCGACCTCGGTGCAGAACAGCTTGGCGGAGGCGGCCTCGGCGGGGGTGAGCTCGCCGGCGTCGAGGGCTTCGAGCGCGCGGTCGGCGACGGCCTCGGCCGCGTCGACCTCGGCCTGGCAGGCGGCCAGCTCGAACTTGGTGTTCTGGAAGGAGGCGACCGGCTTGCCGAAGACGGTGCGCTCCTGGACGTACTGCTTGGCGAACCGGACGGCGGCCTTGGCCTGCGCGTAGGCGCCGAAGGCGATGCCCCAGCGCTCGGAGGCGAGGTTGTGGCCGAGGTAGTAGAAGCCCTTGTTCTCCTCGCCGAGGAGGTCCTCGACGGGGACCTTGACGTCGACGAACGCCAGCTCGGCGGTGTCGGAGGTCTTCAGGCCGAGCTTGTCGAGCTTGCGGCCGATGGAGTAGCCCTCGGACTTGGTGTCCACGGCGAACAGGGAGATGCCGTGGCGGCGGTCCTCGGCGGTGGGCGCGGAGGTGCGGGCGCAGACGATCACACGGTCGGCGTGGACGCCACCGGTGATGAAGGTCTTGGAGCCGTTGAGGACGTAGTGCGTGCCGTCCTCGGAGAGCTTGGCGGTGGTCTTCATGCCCGCGAGGTCGGAGCCGGTGCCCGGCTCGGTCATCGCCAGGGCCCACATCTCCTCGCCGGTGACGAACTTCGGCAGGAACCGCTTCTTCTGCTCGTCGGTGGCGAGCATCTTGATGTACGGCAGGCCCAGCAGGACGTGCACACCGGAGCCGCCGAACTGCACACCCGCGCGTGCCGTCTCCTCGTACATGACGGCCTCGAACTTGTACGAGTCGATGCCGGCGCCGCCGAACTCCTCGTCCACGCGGATGCCGAAGATGCCGAGCTCGGCGAGCTTGTAGTAGAAGTCGCGCGGCGCCTGGCCGGCTGCGAACCACTCGTCGTAGACGGGGACGACCTCGGCCTCGATGAAGGCGCGCAGGGTCTCCCGGAACGCCTCGTGATCCTCGTTGAACACCGTACGGCGCACCGCCGCCACCTCCACCTGGCTCAAGGGTCCATATCTAAGCGCTTGCTCAGAACTCAAAGGTACCGGCCGGTAAGGAGAGCCGTCCAGAGGTGATCCCGTAACGCTCGTCACGCCGCCGCGGCCGCGAACGCCCCCTTGGCCATGCGGTGCAGCAGCTCCGCGGTGGCGCCGCGACCGGGAAGCGAGCCGGGGCGGCCCAGGTGCGGGGTGGAGTTCAGGAGCCCGAAGACGGAGTGCACGGCCGAGCGGGCGGCGGGTTCGGCGAGGCCGGGGTAGACCTCGCGCAGGATCTCCACCCACAGCTCGACGTACTGCCGCTGCAGCTGCCGCACCAGCTTGCGGTCGCTCTCGCGCAGGCGGTCCAGCTCGCGGTCGTGCAGGGTGATCAGGGGGCGGTCGTCGAGCGCGAAGTCGATGTGGCCCTCGATCAGCGAGTCCAGCAGCGCCTCGGGGTCGCCCTGGCCCGACTCGGCGACCCTCCTCTTCCCGCCCGTCAGCAGTTGGCCGCTGATGCCGACCAGCAGCTCCGCCAGCATCGCGTCCTTGCCCGGGAAGTGCCGGTAGAGCCCGGGGCCGCTGATGCCGACGGCCGCGCCTATCTCGTCCACGCCCACGCCGTGGAACCCGCGCTCGGCGAACAGCCGCGCGGCCTCCTTGAGGATCTGCTCGCGGCGGGTGGGGGCGTCGGTTCTCGTGGCCATGAAAGCAATTCTAGACAGGGAGGTTAGCGGTCGTTAACCTGAAGGAGATGGTTAACGCTCATTAACAGGCGATCACTGGGTGAGGGGACCGCGAGGACATGGATCAGGCACCCGAGCTGACGAGCGCGGCGGACCCCGCGTCCGAGGCCTGGAAGGCCAACGAGGAGGCCCACCGGGCCCTCGTGGACGAGCTGCGGGACAAGCTCGCGGCGGCCCGGCTGGGCGGCGGGGACAGGGCCCGCGAGCGGCACACCGCGCGCGGGAAGCTGTTGCCCCGGGACCGGGTCGACACCCTCCTCGACCCCGGCTCGCCCTTCCTGGAGCTGGCCCCGCTCGCCGCCGACGGGATGTACGACGGACAGGCCCCGGCGGCCGGGGTCATCGCCGGGATCGGGCGGGTGAGCGGGCGCGAGTGCGTGATCGTCGCCAATGACGCCACCGTCAAGGGCGGCACGTACTACCCGATGACGGTGAAGAAGCACCTGCGCGCGCAGGAGGTCGCCCTCGACAACCACCTGCCCTGCATCTACCTCGTGGACTCCGGCGGCGCCTTCCTGCCGATGCAGGACGAGGTCTTCCCGGACCGCGAGCACTTCGGGCGGATCTTCTACAACCAGGCCCGGATGTCGGGGGCCGGCATCCCGCAGATCGCCGCCGTGCTCGGCTCGTGCACGGCAGGCGGCGCCTACGTCCCCGCCATGAGCGACGAGGCCGTGATCGTCCGCAACCAGGGCACAATCTTCCTCGGTGGCCCCCCGCTGGTGAAGGCCGCCACCGGAGAGGTCGTCACCGCGGAGGAGCTCGGCGGCGGCGAGGTGCACTCCCGGATCTCCGGCGTCACCGACCACCTCGCCGAGGACGACGCCCACGCGCTGAGGATCGTTCGGAACATCGCGGCCACGCTCCCCGCGCGCGGGCCGCTGCCCTGGTCCGTCCGGCCCGCCGTGGAGCCCAAGGTCGACCCCTACGGCCTCTACGGCGCCGTGCCCACCGACTCCCGCACCCCCTACGACGTCCGCGAGATCATCGCGCGCATCACGGACGGCTCCCGTTTCGCCGAGTTCAAGTCCGAGTTCGGGCAGACCCTGGTCACCGGCTTCGCCCGGATCCACGGCCACCCGGTGGGGATCGTCGCCAACAACGGCATCCTGTTCTCCGAGTCGGCCCAGAAGGGCGCCCACTTCATCGAGCTGTGCGACCAGCGCGGCATCCCGCTGCTGTTCCTCCAGAACATCTCCGGCTTCATGGTCGGCAAGGACTACGAGGCCGGCGGCATCGCCAAGCACGGCGCCAAGATGGTGACCGCGGTCGCCTGCACGCGCGTGCCCAAGCTGACGGTGGTCGTCGGCGGGTCGTACGGCGCCGGGAACTACTCGATGTGCGGCCGGGCCTACTCCCCGCGCTTCCTGTGGATGTGGCCCAACGCCAAGATCTCCGTCATGGGCGGCGAGCAGGCCGCGTCGGTCCTCGCGACCGTCAAGCGGGACCAGCTGGAGCAGCGGGGCGAGAGCTGGTCCGCCGAGGACGAGGACGCCTTCAAGGACCCGATCCGCGCCCAGTACGAGCGTCAGGGCAACGCCTACTACGCCACCGCCCGCCTCTGGGACGACGGGGTCATCGACCCGCTCGACACCCGTCAGGTGCTCGGCCTGGCCCTGACCGCATGCGCCAACGCGCCGCTGGGCGACCCCCAGTTCGGCGTCTTCCGGATGTGAGGACCCATGTTTGACACAGTGCTTGTCGCCAACCGGGGCGAGATCGCGGTCCGCGTCATCCGCACCCTGCGCGCCCTGGGCGTGCGCTCGGTGGCCGTCTTCTCCGACGCGGACGCCGACGCCCGGCACGTCCGGGAGGCCGACACCGCCGTACGGCTGGGACCGGCGCCCGCCTCGGAGAGCTATCTGTCCGCCGAGCGGCTCCTGGAGGCGGCCGCCCGCACCGGCGCCCAGGCCGTCCACCCCGGGTACGGCTTCCTCGCCGAGAACGCGGCCTTCGCGCGTGCGTGCGAAGAGGCCGGGCTGGTCTTCATCGGGCCACCGGCGGACGCGATCTCCCTCATGGGCGACAAGATCCGCGCCAAGGAGACGGTCGAGGCGGCCGGAGTGCCGGTCGTGCCCGGCGGCCGCGACCCCGAACTCGCCGAGGCCGCGCGCGCGTTGGGCGCCCCGGTGCTGCTGAAGCCGAGCGCGGGCGGTGGCGGCAAGGGCATGCGGCTGGTCCGGGACCTCACCGTCCTGGAGGAGGAGATCGCCGCCGCCCGCCGCGAGGCCCGCACCTCCTTCGGCGACGACACCCTGCTCGTGGAGCGGTGGGTCGACCGGCCCCGGCACATCGAGATCCAGGTGCTGGCCGACGGCCACGGGAACGTGATCCACCTCGGCGAGCGCGAGTGCTCCCTCCAGCGCCGGCACCAGAAGATCATCGAGGAGGCGCCCAGCGTCCTCCTCGACGAGGACACGCGCGCGTCGATGGGCGAGGCGGCGGTCGAGGCGGCCCGCTCCTGCGGCTACCGGGGCGCGGGCACCGTGGAGTTCATCGTGCCGGGCGACGACCCGTCGTCGTACTACTTCATGGAGATGAACACCCGCCTCCAGGTGGAGCACCCGGTCACCGAGCTGATCACCGGCCTGGACCTGGTGGAGTGGCAGCTGCGGGTGGCGGCGGGCGAGCGGCTGCCGTTCGGGCAGCAGGACGTCCGGCTGACCGGGCACGCGATCGAGGCCCGGATCTGCGCCGAGGTCCCGTCGAAGGGCTTCCTCCCCTCCGGCGGCACCGTGCTGCGACTCCACGAACCCCAGGGCGACGGCGTCCGCACCGACTCCGGGCTCAGCGAGGGCACCGAGGTCGGCAGCCTGTACGACCCGATGCTGTCCAAGGTCATCGCCTACGGCCCGGACCGCGCGACCGCGCTCAGGAAGCTCCGGGCGGCCCTCGCACAGACGGTGACGCTGGGCGTGCAGACCAACGCGGGGTTCCTGCGCCGGCTGCTGGCCCATGAGGCGGTGGTCGCGGGCGAGTTGGACACCGGGCTGGTCGAGCGCGTGGTGGACGACCTGGTCTCCACGGACGTACCGGACGAGGTCTACGAGGCGGCGGCGGCCGTACGGCTCGATGCGCTGCGTCCGCGCGGAGGGGGCTGGACCGATCCGTTCTCGGTGCCGAGCGGCTGGCGGCTCGGGGGCTCCCGGTTCACGAAGGCCGTCGGCTTTCCGCTGAGCGTGCAGGAGCCCGTGGAGTACGTCCCGCGCGGCACCCACACCGTCACCGACGACCAGGTCACCGTCACCCTCGACGGGGTCCGCCACACCTTCCACCGGGCCGGTGACTGGGTGGGCCGGGACGGCGACGCCTGGCACGTCCGCGACCACGACCCGGTGGCCGCGTCCCTCACCGGCGGCGGGCACGCCGGTGCCGACTCCCTCACCGCCCCCATGCCGGGCACGGTGACCGTCGTGAAGGTGGCCGTCGGCGACGAGGTGGCCGCGGGGCAGAGTCTGCTCGTCGTCGAGGCGATGAAGATGGAGCACGTCATCTCCGCCCCGCACGCCGGCACGGTCGCCGAGCTGGACGTCACGCCGGGCACCACGGTCGCCATGGACCAGGTGCTGGCGGTCATCACCCCCGTGGACATCACCCCCGTGGAGGACGAGCGATGACACTCCCCATGGTCGTACCGGAGAGCGGGCTCCCGGCCCGCGTCCGCATCCACGAGGTCGGCGCCCGCGACGGCCTGCAGAACGAGAAGTCGACCGTGCCCACCGAGGTCAAGGCGGAGTTCGTGCGCCGCCTCGCCGACGCGGGGCTCACCACGATCGAGGCCACCAGCTTCGTCCACCCCCAGTGGGTGCCCCAGCTCGCCGACGCGGAGCAGCTGTTCCCGCAGATCGCCGACGTGCCCGTCGACCTGCCGGTCCTCGTGCCCAACGAACGCGGCCTGGACCGCGCGCTGGCCCTCGGAGCCCGCCGGGTCGCCGTGTTCGCGAGCGCCACCGAGTCCTTCGCCAAGGCCAACCTCAACCGCACGGTCGACGAGGCACTGGCGATGTTCGAGCCGGTCGTCGCACGGGCGAAGGGCGAGGGCGTGCACGTGCGCGGCTACCTGTCGATGTGCTTCGGCGACCCGTGGGAGGGCGCGGTCCCGATCCCCCAGGTCACCAGGGTCTGCCGCGCCCTGCTCGACATGGGCTGCGACGAGCTGAGCCTCGGCGACACCATCGGAGTGGCGACACCGGGGCACGTACGCGCCCTGCTGACCGAACTCGACGTCCCCGTCGAGAAGGTGGGCGTGCACTTCCACGACACCTACGGCCAGGCCCTCGCCAACACCTACGCCGCCCTCCAGCACGGCGTGACCACCGTGGACGCCTCCGCGGGCGGCCTCGGCGGCTGCCCGTACGCCAAGTCCGCCACCGGCAACCTCGCCACCGAGGACCTGGTGTGGATGCTTCAGGGCCTCGGCATCGACACCGGTGTCGACCTCGGCCGTCTCGTCGCCACCAGCGTCTGGATGGCCGAACACCTGGGCCGACCCAGCCCGTCCCGCACCGTCCGCGCCCTCTCCCACCAGGAGTGAACCCCCGATGGACCACCGCCTCTCCCCCGAGCTGGAAGAACTCCGCCGTACTGTCGAGGAGTTCGCCCATGACGTAGTGGCGCCGAAGATCGGCGAGTACTACGAACACCACGAGTTCCCGTACGAGATCGTCCGCGAGATGGGCCGCATGGGCCTGTTCGGGCTGCCGTTCCCCGAGGAGTACGGCGGCATGGGCGGCGACTACCTGGCTCTCGGCCTCGTGCTGGAGGAACTCGCGCGCGTGGACTCCTCGGTGGCCATCACCCTGGAGGCCGGCGTCTCGCTCGGCGCCATGCCGATCCACCTGTTCGGCACCGAGGAGCAGAAGCGCGAGTGGCTGCCCCGACTGTGCTCCGGGGAGATCCTGGGCGCGTTCGGCCTCACGGAACCGGACGGCGGCAGCGACGCCGGGGCGACCCGGACGACGGCCCGCCTGGACCCGGACACGGACGAGTGGGTCATCAACGGCACCAAGTGCTTCATCACCAACTCCGGCACCGACATCACGGGCCTGGTCACCGTCACCGCCGTCACCGGCCGCAAGCCGGACGGCAAGCCGCTGATCTCCTCGATCATCGTCCCCTCCGGCACCCCGGGCTTCACGGTCGCGGCGCCGTACTCGAAGGTCGGCTGGAACGCCTCCGACACCCGTGAGCTGTCCTTCTCCGACGTCCGGGTCCCGGCGGCGAACCTGCTGGGCGAACAGGGCCGCGGCTACGCCCAGTTCCTGCGGATCCTCGACGAGGGCCGGATCGCCATCGCGGCCCTCGCGACCGGGCTCGCGCAGGGCTGTGTGGACGAGTCGGTGAAGTACGCGAAGGAGCGGGAGGCCTTCGGGCGGCCGATCGGCGCCAACCAGGCGATCCAGTTCAAGATCGCCGACATGGAGATGAAGGCCCACACCGCCCGCCTCGCCTGGCGGGACGCGGCCTCGCGCCTGGTCACCGGCGAACCCTTCAAGAAGGAGGCCGCCCTCGCCAAGCTGTACTCCTCCACCATCGCCGTGGACAACGCCCGTGACGCCACCCAGATCCACGGCGGCTACGGCTTCATGAACGAGTACCCGGTCGCCCGTATGTGGCGCGACTCCAAGATCCTGGAGATCGGCGAGGGCACGAGCGAGGTCCAGCGGATGCTGATCGCGCGGGAGTTGGGGCTCGCGGGTTAGACCGGAGCCCACCGGGCACCCACGGCTTCGACGGGGCGGCGCCCCACCCTCTGGACATTCACTGAGGTTAGGCTAACCTACCTTCGAACTTGTCCGGCGGGCGCTTCGCCCCGTTCGAAAGCAGCCATTCATGTCCAACGCAAGAGCCGCCCACCTCACCCGCCGTGGCATCCTCGCCGCGGGCGGCGCACTCGGCCTCGGCGCCGTGCTCGCGGCCTGCGGTGACGACTCCGGCGGCGAGGGCTCTGGCACGAAGACCACGGCCGCGAAGTCCGGGGCGTGGACCTTCAAGGACGACCGCGGCACCACCGTGAAGCTCGACGAGGTCCCCACGAAGATCGTCGCCTTCGTCGGCGTCGCCGCCGCGCTCCACGACTACGGCATCGAGGTCAAGGGCGTCTTCGGTCCCACCAAGACCAAGGACGGCAAGGCCGACGTCCAGGCCGGCGACATGGACGTCAGCAAGCTGACCGTTTTCGGCAACGTCTGGGACCAGTTCAACGTCGAGCAGTACGCGACCTTCGCGCCCGAGGTCCTCGTCACCACGACCTTCGACAGCGCCGGCACCCTCTGGTACGTCCCCGCGGCCTCCGCGTCCAAGATCGCCAAGCTGGCGCCGAGCGTGGCCATCTCCGTCTACGACCGTCAGATCACCACGCCGCTCCAGCGGGTGTGGGAGCTGGCCGAGTCCCTCGGCGCCGACATGACGGCGACGAAGGTCACCGACGCGAAGAAGCGGTTCGAGTCGGCGTCGCAGCGGCTGCGCGCCGCCGCCAAGGCCCACCCCGACATCAGGGTGCTCGCCGGGTCCGCGGCCCAGGACGTCTTCTACGTCTCCGGCACCAACCTGTCCATCGACCTCGAGTACTTCAAGGCGCTCGGCGTGAACTTCGTGGAGCCCCCGGCGTCCGTACTCAAGGCCTCCGGCGGCTGGTACGAGTCGCTGAGCTGGGAGAACGTCGACAAGTACGCGGCCGACATCATCATGATGGACGACCGTACGGCGACGATCCAGCCGGCCGACATCACCGAGGCGACCTGGAAGAAGCTGCCCGCGGTGAAGGCGGGCCAGGTCATCGCGCGGTCGCCCGAGCCGATCCCGTCGTACGACAAGTGCGTGGCGATGGTGGAGAACCTCGCGAAGGCGATCGAGACCGCGAAGAAGGTCAGCTGACTCCGTAGCACTTCCTGAGCCCAGGAGCCCGACATGACGACGGCCATAGCCGCCCCGTTCCGTTTCTTCTCCCTCCAGGTCGTACGGACGAGGCGGCTCGGGCCGTCTCTGGTCCGGGTCAGTTTCACCGGAGAGGATCTCCAGTACTTCTTCTCCGACGGACGCGACCAGTCGCTGTCCCTCTTCCTCCCCGCCGAAGGGCGGACCGAGCCCGGGGTTCCCGTCGAGCTCGGGGACGGCTGGTGGCAGGCCTGGCGTGAACTCCCGGACGACGTACGGGCCGTGATGCGGTCGTACACCCTCCGAGGCCTCCGCCGGGACCCCGACGAGATCGACATCGACTTCGTGCTGCACGAGCCCGCCGGACCCGCCTCCCGGTGGGCCGCGCGTGCCGCCGCGGGCGACCGGGTCCAGTTGCTCGGGCCCGCCGTCGCCGACAACCGGGCGATCCGGTTCCGGCCGCCCGAGGACACCGACCTGGTGCTGCTCTGGGGGGACGAGACCGCGCTGCCCGCCGTCTCCTCGATCCTCGAAGCCCTCCCCGCCGGACAGCGCGCCCGCGTCTGGCTGGAGGTGGGTGACGCCGGGGACATCCAGGACCTCCCCACCGAGGCCGACGCCGAGATCACCTGGCTCGTGGCCGACCCGTCCGGCGCCACCTGCGCCCCCCTGGCCCTCGACGCCCTTCGTGACGCCCAACTCCCGCACACCGAGCGGCCGTACGTCTGGATCGCCGGGGAGTCCGGGTGCGTGAAGGAGCTGCGGCGGCACTTCGTGCGGGAGCGCGGGATCGACCGGCGCCGGGTCACCTTCGTCGGGTACTGGCGGCAGGGGATGACCGAGGAGCAGCTGCGGGCGGCCGAGTAACTCCCCTCGACGTGACGCCGGTCACGGATGGGGCAGGTTTTGGCCCGCGTTAATTAGGTTAGGCTTACCTAAGTTGAAGCCGGCATCGCCCCGCTCCTGCCCCGTCCCGCATGGATTTCCCCACCGGAGGGCCCCCACATGCGCTCGCACCTGCTCAATGACACGACCGCGGAGAGCTACCGCCGCTCCGTGACCGAAGGAATCGAGCGGGTGGCGGCCAAACTCGCCACCACCACAAGGCCGTTCACCGGCATCACCGTCGACGCCCTCTCCCCCCGCATCGACGAGATCGACCTCGACGAGCCCCTGCTGGACACGACGGCGGTGCTCGACGAGCTGGAGGAGGTCTACCTCCGGGACGCGGTCTACTTCCACCACCCCCGCTACCTCGCCCACCTCAACTGCCCGGTCGTGATCCCGGCCGTGCTCGGCGAGGCCATCCTCTCCGCCGTCAACTCCTCCCTGGACACCTGGGACCAGTCGGCCGGCGGCACCCTCATCGAGCGCAAACTGATCGACTGGACGGCCGCGCGCATCGGCCTGGGCCCGGTCGCCGACGGCGTGTTCACCTCCGGCGGGACGCAGTCCAACCTCCAGGCGCTGCTGCTGGCCCGCGAGGAGGCGAAGACCGACTCCCTGGCGAGACTGCGCGTCTTCGCCTCCGAGGTCAGCCACTTCAGCGTCAGGAAGTCGGCGAAACTGCTCGGCCTCGGCCAGGACGCCGTGGTCTCCATCCCCGTCGACCACGACCAGCGGATGCAGACCGTCGCCCTCGCCCGTGAGCTGGAGCGCTGCCGTCGCGACGGCCTGGTCCCGATGGCCGTCGTCGCCACCGCCGGCACCACCGACTTCGGCTCCATCGACCCGCTGCCCGAGATCGCCGAGCTGTGCGAGCAGTACGGCACCTGGATGCACGTCGACGCCGCCTACGGCTGCGGGCTGCTCGCCTCCGTCAAGTACCGGGACCGCATCGACGGCATCGAGCGCGCCGACTCGGTCACCGTGGACTACCACAAGTCCTTCTTCCAGCCGGTGAGTTCGTCCGCCGTGCTGGTCCGCGACTCCTCGACCCTGCGCCACGCCACCTACCACGCGGAGTACCTCAACCCGCGCCGCATGGTGCAGGAACGTATCCCCAACCAGGTGGACAAGTCCCTCCAGACCACCCGCCGCTTCGACGCGCTCAAGCTGTGGATGACCCTGCGCGTGATGGGCGCCGACGGCATCGGGCAGCTCTTCGACGAGGTCTGCGACCTGGCCGTCGAGGGCTGGAACCTGCTCGCCGCCGACCCGCGCTACGACGTGGTCGTCGCACCGAGCCTGTCCACGCTCGTGTTCCGCTACCTCCCCGCCGCCGTCACCGACCCGGCCGAGATCGACCGCGCCAACCTGTACGCCCGCAAGGCCCTGTTCGCCTCCGGTGACGCGGTGGTCGCGGGCACGAAGGTCCAGGGCCGCCACTACCTGAAGTTCACCCTGCTCAACCCCGAGACGACGGTCGAGGACATCTCCGCCGTCCTCGACCTGATCGCCGGCCACGCCGAGCAGTACCTGGGAGAGTCCCTTGACCGCGCGTCCTGAAAACCCTGCCAAGACCTACGACTTCGTGGGTATCGGGCTGGGCCCCTTCAACCTCGGCCTGGCCTGTCTCACCGAGCCCATCGCCGAACTCGACGGCATCTTCCTGGACTCGAAGCCGGACTTCGAGTGGCACGCCGGCATGTTCCTGGACGGCGCCCACCTCCAGACCCCGTTCATGTCGGACCTGGTCACCCTCGCCGACCCGACCTCGCCGTACTCCTTCCTCAACTACCTGAAGGAGAAGGGCCGGCTGTACTCGTTCTACATCCGCGAGAACTTCTATCCGCTGCGGGTGGAGTACGACGACTACTGCCGCTGGGCCGCGAACAAACTGAGCAACGTCCGCTTCGGCACGACGGTCACCGAGGTGACGTACGAGGACGAGCTCTACGTCGTGAGGACCGCGGCCGGTGAGGAGTTCCGCGCCCGCCACCTGGTCCTCGGCACCGGCACCCCGCCGCACATCCCGGAGGCCTGCCAGGGGCTGGGCGGCGACTTCATCCACAACTCCCGCTATGTGCAGCACAGAAGCGAGCTGGTGAAGAAGGAGTCGATCACCCTGGTCGGCTCGGGGCAGTCCGCCGCCGAGATCTATTACGACCTCCTCGGCGAGATCGACGTCCACGGCTACCGGCTGAACTGGGTGACCCGCTCCCCGCGCTTCTTCCCCCTCGAATACACCAAGCTCACGCTGGAGATGACCTCCCCGGAGTACATCGACTACTACCGCGAGCTCCCCGAGGCCACCCGCTACCGGCTCACCGCCGAACAGAAGGGCCTGTTCAAGGGCATCGACGGCGACCTCATCAACGAGATCTTCGACCTGCTCTACCGGAAGAACCTCGGCGGCCCGGTCCCCACCCGGCTGCTCACCAACTCCTCGCTGAACAGCGCGCGTTACGACAACGGCACCTACACCCTCGCCTTCCGCCAGGAGGAGCAGGGCAAGGACTTCGAGATCGAGTCGCAGGGCCTCGTCCTCGCGACCGGCTACAAGTACGCCGAGCCGGACTTCCTGACCCCGGTCAAGGACCGCCTGGTGTACGACTCCCACGGCAACTTCGACGTGTCCCGCACCTACGCGATCGACGTCACGGGCAGAGGCGTCTTCCTCCAGAACGCCGGGGTCCACACCCACAGCATCACCAGCCCCGACCTGGGCATGGGCGCCTACCGCAACAGCTGCATCATCCGAGAGCTGCTCGGCACCGAGTACTACCCGGTCGAGAAGACGACCGCGTTCCAGGAGTTTTCCGCATGAGCAGGACGACCTTCACCTTCCGCCCCCTCGACCCCCTGAAGGACGCCGAGCTGGTGCACGGGTGGGTCACCCACCCCAAGGCGGCGTTCTGGATGATGCAGGACGCCACGCTGGTCGACGTCGAGCGCGCGTACATGGACATCGCGGCCGACGAGCACCACCAGGCGCTGCTGGGCCTCGACGAGGACGGCGAGCCCGCCTTCCTGATGGAGACGTACGACCCCGCCCACCGCGAGCTGGTCGGCCTGTACGAGCCCCGGCCCGGGGATGTCGGCATGCACTTCCTCACCCCCGCGACCGACCGGCCCGTCCACGGGTTCACCCGGTCCGTCATCACCGCCGTGATGGCCCACCTCTTCGAGGACCCGACCGCCCTGCGGGTGGTCGTGGAGCCCGACGTCTCCAACAAGGCCGTCCACGCCCTGAACGAGGCCGTCGGGTTCGTGCCCGAGCGCGAGATTCAAAAGCCGGAGAAAACGGCCCTGTTGAGCTTCTGCACGCGGGAGCGCTTCTTTGAAATTCAACACAGCATGGTCGCGACGGGGGTGACCGCATGAGCCTCGCCGACGCCGTGGCCCACCTCTCCCCCGAGCGCTGGGAGGTGGCCAACCGCCTGCTGGTCCGCAAGGGCCTCGCCGAGTTCGCGCACGAGCGGCTGATCGAGCCCGAGGAGACCGACAAGGACCAGTACGTCGTCCGCAGCGACGACGGCAAGACCCGCTACGACTTCACGGCCGTCCGCCGCGCCCTGGACCACTGGCAGGTCGACGCCGATTCCATCACCCGGCACCGCGACGGCACCGAACTCCCCCTCGCCGCGCTGGACTTCTTCATCGAGCTCAAGCAGACCCTGGGTCTGAGCGACGAGATCCTGCCGGTCTACCTGGAGGAGATCTCCTCCACCCTCTCGGGCACCTGCTACAAGCTCACCAAGCCCCGGGTCCCGGTCGCCGAGCTCGCGAAGAGCGGCTTCCAGGACATCGAGACCGGGATGACCGAGGGCCACCCCTGTTTCGTCGCCAACAACGGCCGGCTCGGCTTCGGCGTCCACGAGTACCTGTCGTACGCGCCCGAGACCGCGAGCCCGGTCCGACTGGTCTGGCTCGCCGCGCACCGCTCCCGCGCGGCCTTCACGGCCGGGATCGGCATCGAGTACGAGACCTTCGTACGCCAGGAGCTGGGCGAGGAGACCGTCGAGCGCTTCCACGGCGTCCTGCGCGACAAGGGCCTGGATCCGGCCGACTATCTCCTCATACCGGTCCACCCCTGGCAGTGGTGGAACAAGCTCACCGTCACCTTCGCCGCCGAGGTCGCCCGAGGGCTGCTGGTCTGTCTCGGAGAGGGCGACGACGAGTACCTGGCCCAGCAGTCCATCCGGACCTTCTTCAACCGGTCGAACCCGGAGAAGCACTATGTGAAGACGGCCCTTTCCGTCCTCAACATGGGCTTCATGCGCGGACTCTCGGCCGCGTACATGGAGGCGACCCCGGCCATCAACGACTGGCTCGCCGGGCTGATCGAGGGCGACCCGGTGCTGAAGTCGACGGGGCTGACGATCATCCGCGAGCGGGCCGCCGTCGGCTACCGGCACCTGGAGTACGAGGCCGCCACGGACCGCTACTCGCCGTACCGCAAGATGCTGGCCGCGCTGTGGCGCGAGAGCCCGGTCCCCTCCCTCAAGGACGGCGAGTCGCTCGCCACGATGGCCTCGCTGGTCCACGTCGACCACGAGGGCCGGTCCTTCGCGGGCGCCCTCGTCGAGCGGTCCGGGCTCACCCCGACCGACTGGCTGCGCCGCTACCTCCGCGCCTACTACACCCCGCTCCTGCACAGCTTCTACGCCTACGACCTGGTGTTCATGCCGCACGGCGAGAACGTCATCCTGGTCCTGAAGGACGGCGTGGTCGAGCGGGCGATCTACAAGGACATCGCCGAGGAGATCGCCGTCATGGACCCGGAGGCGGTACTGCCTCCGGCGGTCGAGCGGCTGCGCGTGGAGGTCCCCGACGACAAGAAGCTGCTGTCGATCTTCACGGACGTCTTCGACTGCTTCTTCCGCTTCCTCGCCGCGAACCTCGCCACCGAGGGAATCCTGGAGGAGGAGGACTTCTGGCGCACGGTCGCCGAGGTCACCCGCGACTACCAGCGCTCGGTGCCCGAACTGGCGGACACGTTCGCGCGGTACGACATGTTCGCGCCCGAGTTCGCCCTGTCCTGCCTCAACCGCCTCCAGCTGCGGAACAACCGGCAGATGGTCGACCTCGCGGACCCGTCGGGCGCGCTCCAGCTGGTCGGCACGCTGCACAACCCCCTCGCGGGTCTGTAAGGGGCCCCAACTGGCGGGCGGGGCCCGGGAGTACGGTCCTCCCGGGCCCCGTCCCTCGCTACTTGGCCCGGCGTGCCACCGTGAAGTGGTCGATGCGGTCACCGGTCTCGGCGATGCCCGACACCTTCAGCTTGGCGTAGTGGCCCTTCGCCGCGGGCTCCACATCCACGCGCAGGAACGAGTAGTTGAGGTAGCGCACCCGGGACCAGGTGACGGTCTCGTTGACCTTGCCGTCCTTGGTGTTGATGAAGGAGGCGACCGACTCCTGCTCGTCGAGGTGTCCCTCGTAGGAGTCCGGCGCGGTGAACGCGTACAGGCTGCGGCCCGCGGCGCCCGCGGTGACGTAGACGACCCCCTCGGTCTCGGGGTACGCGGTCTCTCCGATCGGGAGTTTCTTGGCGACCTTGTCGCCCTTGATGACGTCGGTGCGCTCGTACTGGTGGTTGTGGCCGTTGATGACCAGGTCCACCGTGTACTTCTCGAACAGCGGCACCCACTCCTGGCGCACGCCCCCCTCCGAGGCGTGCGCGGTGGAGGTGCAGTAGGCGCAGTGGTGGAAGAACACGACGATGAAGTCGATGTCCTTCGCGGCCCGGTACTTCTTCAGCTGCCCCTCGAACCAGGTGGTCTGGGTGCCGCCGGAGATGCCGAGGTTGGCCGGGATCTCGAAGGAGACGTCGTTCGGGTCCAGCGAGATGATCGCCGTGTTGCCGTGGACGAAGGAGTACACGCCCGGCAGGTGCTTCTTGTCCGGCCCGTTGTCGGGGAGCGTGAACCGGGCCTCCTCGCCGCCGTAGCCGTTGGGCGAGTACCAGGCCTCCATGTCGTGGTTGCCGTAACTCACCATCCACGGCACGGACTTGGCGACCGACTCGGTCTGGGCGAGGAACTGGTCCCACACCCGCGCGTCGAAGCCGGTGTCGGCGGACTTGCCCTGGCCTGCCGGGTCGGCGTAGGCGATGTCGCCGGCGTGCAGATGGAAGGCCGGGTTCTGGCCGAGGAGCAGGCTGTCGTTGGCCAGGCCGTGGTAGCCGACGCCCTGGTCGCCGAAGGCCGTGAAGGTGAACGGCTTCTTGTGGGCGGGCGCGGTGGTGAAGGTGCCCAGGGTGCCGGCCAGGTGCGGCTCGGCGGGGTCGAAGCCCTGGTGGCCGACGCCGTAGTAGTAGGTCTGGCCGGGGCGCAGCCGGCTCAGCTTTGCGTGCAGGTAGTACTGGGTGTGGTCGGCGCTCGCGCCGACGCCGGCCGGGGTGTACAGGGTGCGCACCTCGGCCTCGATCTTGCGGGAGAGGTCCCAGGGGCGGGCGCCGATCCGGATGAACGGCTTCTTGACCGCGACCGGCACCTGCCAGGAGACGGTCATCTCGGTGCGCGCGTCGTTGCCGTAGGCGAGGTGACGGCCGAAGGGGGCGACGAGGGCGCCGTCGACGCTCTCGGTGGCGGGGAGGGTCCGGGTCGGCGTGGCGGCCTGGGCGACGGCACCCGGCACGAACGCGCCACCCGCGACGGCGCCCAGCGTGACGGCGCCGCCCCTGATCATGGTGCGCCGGGAGAACTTGGTGTGCAGGTACTCGTGCTGCTCGGCCATGCTCATGCGCTCGGCGAGCTCGTCGGGTACTCCCATGCGAGGAATGTCCATGGCGTCTGAAACTCGTCTGTCGGGGCAACGGGGTGTAGGACACAGGATGGACAGCTCGCGAACAGACGTTCATAAGAACATCAACAGCCACTTGCCCGATATCGGGCAGGATTCTTGCGAAACAGCTTCCGGTCCCCCAGGATCTACCGGGTGCACGACGAACTTGTTGATCATCTGACGCGGTCCACGCCCCTCAGCCGGGGCGAGGCACTGCGCGTGATCCAGGACGTGCTCGCCTTCTTCGACGAGACGACCGAGGACTACGTCCGTCGCCGCCACCGCGAACTCCAGGCGCAGGGCCTGGTGAACGCGGAGATCTTCGGACGGATCGAGGCGGATCTGAAATACCGCGCGGTGGCGCCGCCCGAGCTGACGCTGAGGCAGCTGCGCCGCATGGTCTACGGCTAGGGGACACAGCTATATGTGCGGAATTGTCGGATACATCGGAAAGCGTGATGTCGCCCCGCTGCTCCTGGAGGGCCTGCAGCGCCTCGAATACCGCGGCTACGACTCGGCGGGCATCGTCGTCAGTTCGCCGAAGACGGCCGGGCTGAAGATGGTCAAGGCCAAGGGCCGGGTGCGTGACCTGGAGGCGAAGGTCCCGGCCCGCTTCAAGGGCACGACCGGCATCGCCCACACCCGCTGGGCCACCCACGGCGCCCCCTCCGACGTGAACGCCCACCCGCACCTGGACGCCGGGGGCAAGGTCGCCGTCGTCCACAACGGCATCATCGACAACGCCTCCGACCTGCGCCGCAAGCTGGAGGCGGACGGCGTCGAGTTCCTCTCCGAGACCGACACCGAGGTCCTCGTCCACCTCATCGCGCGCTCCCAGGCGGAGAAGCTGGAGGACAAGGTCCGCGACACCCTGCGGGTGATCGAGGGCACCTACGGCATCGCCGTGATGCACGCCGACTTCCCGGACCGCATCGTCGTCGCCCGCAACGGCTCCCCGGTCGTCCTCGGCATCGGCGAGAAGGAGATGTTCGTCGCCTCGGACATCGCCGCGCTGGTCGCCCACACCCGGCAGATCGTCACGCTGGACGACGGCGAGATGGCCACCCTCAAGGCCGACGACTTCCGCACCTACACCACGGAGGGCACCCGCACGACGGCGGAGCCCACCACCGTCGAGTGGGAGGCCGCCTCCTACGACATGGGCGGCCACGACACCTACATGCACAAGGAGATCCACGAGCAGGCCGACGCCGTGGACCGCGTGCTGCGCGGCCGCATCGACGACCGCTTCTCCACCGTGCACCTCGGCGGCCTCAACCTGGACGCCCGCGAGGCCCGGCAGATCCGCCGCGTGAAGATCCTCGGCTGCGGCACCTCGTACCACGCCGGCATGATCGGCGCCCAGATGATCGAGGAGCTGGCCCGTATCCCCGCGGACGCCGAGCCGGCCTCCGAGTTCCGCTACCGCAACGCGGTCGTCGACCCCGACACCCTCTACATCGCCGTCTCCCAGTCCGGTGAGACCTACGACGTCCTCGCGGCCGTCCAGGAGCTCAAGCGCAAGGGCGCGCGGGTGCTCGGTGTCGTGAACGTGGTGGGCTCCGCGATCGCCCGCGAGGCGGACGGCGGCATCTACGTGCACGCGGGCCCCGAGGTCTGCGTGGTCTCCACGAAGTGCTTCACCAACACCACGGTGGCCTTCGCCCTGCTCGCCCTGCACCTCGGCCGCACCCGTGACCTGTCCGTCCGCGACGGCAAGCGGATCATCGAGGGCCTGCGCAGGCTGCCCGCCCAGATCACCGAGATGCTGGAGCAGGAGGAGCACATCAAGAAGCTGGCCGAGCAGTACGCCGACGCCCGCTCGATGCTCTTCATCGGCCGGGTGCGGGGCTACCCGGTGGCCCGCGAGGCCTCCCTGAAGCTCAAGGAGGTCTCCTACATCCACGCCGAGGCCTACCCCGCCTCCGAGCTCAAGCACGGCCCGCTGGCCCTGATCGAGCCGGCCCTGCCCACGGTGGCGATCGTCCCCGACGACGACCTCCTGGAGAAGAACCGCGCCGCACTGGAGGAGATCAAGGCCCGCAGCGGCAGGATCCTCGCGGTCGCCCACCAGCACCAGGAGAAGGCCGACGAGACGATCGTGGTCCCCAAGAACGAGGACGAACTGGACCCCATCCTGATGGGCATCCCGCTCCAACTCCTCGCCTACCACACGGCACTTGCCCTCGGCCGGGACATCGACAAGCCCAGGAACCTCGCGAAGTCGGTGACCGTCGAGTAGCAGCCGCACACCCCCACAACGAGGACGGACCCCCCGTGCCACCACCAGGCACGGGGGGTCCGTCTCTACGCGAAAGGCGTTACGGGATCACGATGACGGGCCGCTTCGCCCGCTTGGCGAGCCGCCCCGCGACCGAGCCGAAGATGCGCCCGACGAGGCCGTGGGTGGAGCCGACGACGATCGCGTCCGCCTCGTACTCCCGCCCGACCTCCTCGAGTTCGTGGCAGATGTCCCCGCCGCGCTCGACGAGGATCCAGGGGACCTCGGACAGGTAGTCCGCACAGGCGAGCTCCAGGCCGAGCACCTCGGTGCGGTGGTCCGGCACGTCGACGAAGACCGGTGGCTCGCAGCCGGCCCACACGGTGGTGGGCAGCCGGTTGGCGACATGCACGATGATCAGGCCCGAGCCGGAGCGATGGGCCATGCCGATCGCGTACGCGAGGGCGCGCTCGCTGGATGTGGAGCCGTCGAAGCCGACCACTACGCCGTGCTTGAAGGCGGGGTCGCAGGAGTGGCGTGGCTCTTCCGCCGCCAGGGGCTCGGCCGCCGTGGGGTCGGCGACGGGCCGCTTGCGGTCCGCGTGTTCGAAGAATTCGTGACCGGCCATGGCTGTCTCGGCGTTGTGATCCTTGTGTGGGAGGGACGACAGTGTGCGGCGGAGCTGTGTCCGGGAATCATCTTCCCAACCCCATACCCCCAAGGGTACGGCGCGAAGCCTCCTTCGCCCAGAGCCCGCACACCGTCCGTGGGGGTTCCAGGGAGCATGCACGAGGGGGCGCCCGTAACGCAATGGTTGCTGCGCTGTACAGGCGGTTTGCACAGGATTCACGCCACCGTGGCCGGCCCGGACCCCGGACGGCCCCTCGACACAGTGACCGAAGGGTCGAACAGGCGTTGAACCCGTGAGCCACGCCGCGGGGAGACGCCACAGGGAGCACGCGATGACCGGACACCGACCGCCCTCCGACGATTCGACCACGGACGTGGTCCGCTGGGCGGCCTTCAGCTGCGTCGTCGTCCCCGTGGTGCTCGTCTGGTACGGCACCTCACTGGCCGGCGCGACGGGCACCGCCCTCGGTCTCGCCGCCGTCACAGCCGTCTGCCGTATCCTCCTGCGCCAGTCGGAGCGCGGCGCGGCCCGACTGCACGCCGAGGAGCGCGAGCCCCGCCGCGGCCGTCATCACAGGAGCGGCGCCGGGGCCCGCCGAGGCGGTCGTCACACCGGGGGAACGACACCGGGCGGCTGACCGGTTTCCATGCACCCCGACGATTCTTTTCAGCCAACTTCCGCGTTGGGCGTGTCCCTTGGTCCGACCACCCCCCAACCCCCGTTCCACCTGCACGGACAGGGTCTCCGGGGACCTGCGCACCCTACGTGGATTAGCCACTGCCACAAGGCGCACTTCCCTGCAGGGCCCACGAGTGCAACGCTTCGTGATCGAATGCTTTACGCCAAGTTGCCATGTCGACAATATGCCGGATGACGAACTGGTCACGCCGGCACGACGGGACACAGTAGATTCGATCTTGACGTCTTACGGCGGGGGACTCGTGCAGGACCGAGGGGAAACGTGCTGGAGCGACATGCCCGACAAGTTAGGGGCGCCGCGACCACCGAGGGGGGCTTAGCAGTATGAGCCACGACTCCGCCGCCGCGCCGGAAGCCGCGGCCCGGAAACTTTCCGGGCGACGCCGCAAGGAGATCGTCGCGGTGCTGCTGTTCAGCGGCGGCCCCATCTTCGAGAGTTCCATACCTTTGTCGGTGTTCGGGATTGACCGCCAGGACGCCGGCGTACCGCGATACCGCCTACTGGTCTGCGGCGGCGAGGAAGGCCCACTGCGGACCACAGGGGGCCTGGAACTCACCGCACCGCATGGCCTGGAAGCGATCTCACGTGCGGGCACGGTCGTCGTACCGGCCTGGCGCTCGATCACTTCACCGCCGCCGGAGGACGCGCTCGACGCGCTGCGCCGGGCGCACGAGGAAGGCGCCCGCATAGTCGGCCTGTGCACCGGCGCCTTCGTGCTGGCGGCGGCGGGCCTGCTGGACGGCCGGCCCGCGACGACACACTGGATGTACGCGCCGACGCTGGCCAAACGCTATCCGTCGGTGCACGTGGATCCACGAGAACTCTTCGTGGACGACGGCGACGTACTGACCTCGGCCGGTACCGCGGCCGGAATCGACCTCTGTCTCCACATCGTGCGGACGGACCACGGCAACGAGGCGGCCGGCGCGCTGGCCCGCCGCCTGGTGGTCCCGCCGCGCCGCTCGGGCGGTCAGGAGCGCTACCTCGACAGGTCGTTGCCGGAGGAGATCGGCGCCGACCCGCTCGCCGAGGTCGTCGCCTGGGCGCTGGAGCACCTCCACGAGCAGTTCGACGTGGAGACGCTGGCGGCGCGAGCGTACATGAGCCGTCGTACGTTCGACCGCCGGTTCCGCTCGCTGACGGGTTCGGCTCCGCTGCAGTGGCTGATCACCCAGCGGGTGCTGCAGGCGCAGCGGCTGCTCGAGACGTCGGACTACTCGGTGGACGAGGTCGCGGGGCGCTGCGGCTTCCGCTCGCCGGTGGCGCTGCGCGGGCACTTCCGGCGGCAGCTGGGCTCGTCCCCGGCCGCCTACCGGGCCGCGTACCGGGCCCGCCGTCCGCAGGGCGACAAGCCCGTGGACAGCGACGGCTCGGTGGGCCCGACGGGTCCCGCGCCCAACCCGCCGGTGCAGCTGCACCCGGAGAGCGGTCCGGTGCCGCTCCAGGCCCGCCGCACCCCGGCCCCCGCGGGTCCGCACTCCGAGAACGGCCGCGAGCTGTACGTCGGCGGCGGCCGGGCGAGCCTGCCGGGGCAGCGCAGCGGCACGTGAATTCCTGACGCCGGGCGCGGCCTGCGAAGGCCCGCCCGGCGTTCCCGGGCGCCCGGCACCGATGCGGGGCGCCGACGCGGGGACCACAAACACAGACGTCAGCCGTAGGGTGTTCGCATGAACGATCGCATGGTGTGGATCGACTGCGAGATGACCGGCCTCTCGCTGTCCGACGACGCGCTCATCGAGGTTGCCGCCCTCGTCACCGACTCCGAGCTCAATGTGCTCGGCGACGGTGTGGACATCGTCATCCGCCCGCCGGACCAGGCGCTGGAGACGATGCCGGAGGTGGTGCGTCAGATGCACACCGCGTCCGGGCTGCTCGAGGAGCTGTCCGGCGGCACGACCCTCGCCGACGCCGAGGAGCAGGTCCTCTCCTACGTCCGCGAGCACGTCAAGGAACCCGGCAAGGCCCCGCTGTGCGGCAACTCGGTCGGCACCGACCGCGGTTTCCTGCTCCGGGACATGCCCACCCTGGAGGACTACCTCCACTACCGGATCGTGGACGTCAGCTCCGTCAAGGAGCTCGCCCGGCGCTGGTACCCGCGGGCCTACTTCAACAGCCCGGACAAGAACGGCAACCACCGCGCCCTCGCCGACATCCGCGAGTCCATCGTGGAGCTGCGCTACTACCGCGAGGCGATCTTCGTCCCGCAGCCCGGACCCGACTCCGACACCGCGAAGTCGATCGCCGCGAAGCACGTGCTGCCCTCGCAGTAAAGGCGTGCGCGAGCACCCCTTCGGACCCTGTACACTTTTTCTCGGCCGGTCAGGGAAACCAGGACAGCCGAACATGGTGGGTGTAGCTCAGCTGGTAGAGCACCTGGTTGTGGTCCAGGAAGTCGCGGGTTCAAGTCCCGTCACTCACCCCATTCACCTCAGCCGGTGACCTTGGAGACAAGGTCACCGGCTGAGGTCGTTTCAGGAACCGGACGCCTTGAGAAGGGCCCGTGCGGCCTTGCGGAAGGCCACGACCAGCCGGCTCCGCTCCTCAGCGCGGGTCGCGAGCACCACATGGGCCGGCTCGACACCGTGCAGCGGGACCGCGGTGACATCGGGGCGGAGCGTGCCGGCGCGAGGCAACGCCGTGATGGCCAGGGCCTGTCCGGAGGCCACGAGTTCGAACTTGTCCTCCAGGGCGGGGGCCAGGGGCCCGTCGGGTGCCGGGCGGCCGTCCGGGCGGGGGTCGATGCGCCAGTACGCGTTCCACACCGGGTCGGACACCCGGACCAGCGGCTCGTCGGCGATGTCGTCGAGGGTGACGGACTCCTTGCCCGCGAGACGGTGGCCGACCGGGAGCACCAGCGCCCGGGGCTCGTCGTAGAGGACCGTCACCTGCGCCCCGTCGGTCGGGAAGGGCAGCCGGGTCACCAGGACGTCGACCCTGAGCTCGGGCAGGACCGTCGTCCGCTCGGTCCAGTCGACGTGCGCGGTCCTGACGTCGGCGTCCGGGAAGCGCTCGCGCAGGGCGCGCACCGCCGGGGTGACGATGAGCCCCGCCGTGTACCCCACGGTGATCCGGCTCGGCTCTGCGGCCGCCCGGGCAAGGCTCGCCGCCTGGGCCGCCGATCGCAGCAGTGCCTTGGCCCGGGGCAGGAAGACCTCCCCCGCCTCGGTGAGCCGGCTCCCCTGTGGGGTGCGCTCCAGCAGCAACCGCGCGCCCAACTGCTGCTCGAGGCGGCGGATCTGCCGGCTCAGCGACGGCTGCGTGATGTGCAGCGCGTCGGCGGCCCGCCCGAAGTGCCGGTGCTCGGCGACGGCCGTGAAGTACCGGACCAGCCGGAGGTCGAGGTCGGTCATGCCTGAAGCGTACGACCAGATGCAGTGCTGTCTCTCGCCTCTAGCCGCTGTGAGCTGCGGTGATGCCTGATCCGTATTACGCCATGCGAAACAGGCTTTGGACTGCTGCGGCCCCGCCTCCGCACGCTGAGGAGGCACCTCTGAAGAGGTCACTCGTCACAGCGAAGGATTATCATGCGTGTATTTGTCACCGGTGCGACCGGATTCGTCGGTTCCGCCGTCACCCGTGAGCTGCTCGGCGCCGGGCACGAGGTCGTGGGCCTGGCCCGGTCGGAGCGGTCCGTCCAGGCGCTGAAGGCCTTGGGAGCGGAGGTGCATCGCGGGGACCTGACCGACCTCGACAGTCTGCGCCGGGGCGCCGAGGCGGCCGACGGGGTCGCCCACCTGGCGTTCATCCACGACTTCACCGACCTGATCGCCTCGGGAGAGGCTGATCTGAAGGCCATCGAGGCCATCGGCGAGGTGCTCGAAGGCACCGGCAAGCCCTTCGTGGTCACCTCGGGACTGCTGACCACGCCGGGGCGCATCGGCACCGAGGAGGACCCGGCCGACCCGGACTCCCCCGGCAAGCACCGGTACGCCTCGGAGCCCGCGACGCTCGCGCTCGCCGAGCGCGGGGTGAGTTCGTCGGTGCTCAGGCTTCCCCCGAGTGTGCACGGCGAGGGCGACACGGGCTTCGTGCCCATGTTCATCGACTTCGCGCGCGGCAAGGGCGTCTCGGCCATGGTGGGCGACGGCTCCAACCACTGGGCCGCCGTCCACCGGCTCGACGCGGCCCGGCTGTTCCGGCTGGCACTCGAGGCGGCGCCGGCGGGCGTACGGCTGCACGCGATCGGCGACGAGGCGGTGCCGTTCCGCGAGATCGCCGAGACGATCGGGCGGGGACTCGATGTGCCGGTCACGAGCGTGGCCCCCGAGGAGGCGACGGACCACTTCGGCTGGCTCGGCCACTTCGCCGCCGTCGACATCGGGGCCTCGAGCGCGCTCACACGAAAGCTGCTCGGCTGGCGGCCGGAACACCCCGCCCTGATCCCGGACCTGAAGTCCGGCCACTACTTCAGGACGGCCTGAGGCTCTCCGCGTCCAGCAGGGGGGCAGCCTCCTGAGCCCCCTCCGCCTCCAGCAGGGCAGGGGGTCAGGACGACGCCCGCTCCACCAGTTCCGTGGCCAGGACGACCTGCCTGCGTTCCAGTCCCCGGGAAACGGCCGGGCGGCGGTCGGCGATCTCCGTGAGGAGGAGGTCGATCATGTGGCGGCCCATCTCCTCGATGGGCTGGCGGACGCTGGTGAGGGGCGGGTCCATGTGGCGCGCTATGGCCGAGTCGTCGTAGCCGATCAGGGCCACGTCCGAGGGGATGCTCCGGCCCTCCTCGCGCAGGACCTGGCGGGCGCCGGCCGCCATGACGTCCGACCCGGCGAAGACCGCGTCCAGGTCGGGGCGGCGGGCCAGCAGCTTCGTCATCGCCCGGCGGCCGCCCTCCTCGGTGAAGTCGCCGGGCTCGATCAGCCGCTCGTCCACCTCATGGCCCGCGTCGTGCAGCGCGTCCCGGTAGCCGTCGACGCGCCGCTGGGCGCCGTACACGTCGAGGCGGCCGGTGATGTGCGCGATCGCGCGGCGGCCGCCGGCCAGCAGGTGCTCCACCGCCGAGCGGCCGCCGCCGTAGTTGTCGGAGTCCACGGAGGGGAGGGTTTCCGCGGCCGAGCGCGGGCCGCTGATCACCGCCGGGATCTCCAGCTGGGCCAGCAGGTCGGGGAGCGGGTCGTCGGCGTGGACCGACACCAGCAGGACGCCGTCGACCCGGTGTGCGGCCAGGTACTGGGCCAGTCGGCGGCGTTCGCGGTCGCTGCCCGCGAAGATCAGCAGGAGCTGCATCTCGGTCTCCGAGATCTCCGCGCCGACGCCCTTGAGCATGTCCGAGAAGTACGGCTCCGCGAAGAACCGGGTCTCCGGTTCGGGCACGACCAGCGCGATCGCGTCCGTGCGGTTGGCCGCCAGGGCGCGCGCGGCCGTGTTCGGGACGTACCCGAGCTCCGCCACCGCCGCCTCGACCGCCGCCCGGGTCGCGTCGCTGACCCGGGGCGAACCGTTGATCACCCGGGAAACGGTGCCCCGGCCCACGCCGGCGCGCGCGGCGACCTCTTCGAGGGTGGGCCGGCCACCGCTTCGACTCCGCGCTCCGTGGCTTGCCATGGGCCCCGCCTTCCCGACGTTTCTCTCAGCTGGCCTGGAATTTAACAGTCCCGCGCGTGGACGTGACTGCCGCGGGGGCTACCTCCACCGTGCCCCGCTCAGACCTGATCGGCCTGCCCCCCAACGCTGACAGCCTCGGTGGGCCGGTAACGGGCTGATAAGTCAGCCGCCCGCCGCTTGCGCGGCAAAGCTTGCGTTGCGGGCACCACTGGCGGTGATGCTTCGCCCGCGTTCAGCCGCCCCCGTCCGGGGCCGGCAGGGGCCACTGACCGAGCCCCTCTTCGCCACAACTCCCACGCACGGGCGCGGATGTTGCGGGAGCTGTTCCGGTCCGCGTGATCAACGAATCCGCAGGACCGGCACGCGAACCACGCCTGGGAGACGCGGTTCGCCTTGTCCACGTGGCCGCACTCGGCGCAGGTGCGCGAGGTGTACGCCGGATCGACGTGCACCACTGGCACACCCGCCCGGCGGGCCTTGTACGCGATGAACCTCCCCAACTGGGCGAAGGCCCAAGAGTGGAGCGTGGCCCGTTGGGGCTTACGAAGCCGTACCCGCTCGCGGATGCCCGTCAGATCCTCCAGGGCAATCCACGACCGGTGCTCCCCCACTGCCTTAAGGGCGAGGGAGGTGCCCCCAGCCTCGGCCACCACATGTTTCGCGATCTTGTGATTGATGTCCCGAGTCCGCCGCGCCTCCTTCCGGCGTCGACGCTGCGCGCGTCGTTTGGCGGACTTGGTGCCCTTCTCCTGAAGCTTCCTCCGCAGCGCGCGGTCACGGGCCCGTGAGCGGTTGAGCCGACGCCCGGACATGATCTCGCCGTCACTGGTGGTAGCGATGTTCACGATCCCCAGGTCGACTCCGAGGAAGTTCACAGGGCTGTCTTTGAGCGCCGCTTCCGGTACTTCGCACGTGGCCAGCGGGAACCAGGCATTGTCGCGGTGCACCAGGTCCGACTCGCCCCTGCGGTACCGGGACAGTGTGGCGAGTTGCTCAGGACCGCAAACGAAGGCGACGTCCTTGAGCCTGCCACGCGTCGTCCACACGGAGACGGTGCGCGCTTCCGTCTGCCAGGAGAGCATGCGGTCGTCGTAAGGTTGCGCAGATTCCGGACGGAACGCGAGGGGACGCTTCGCATCCCTCGGCTTCCGCTTCGGGTTTCTCTTGCCGGGACTGTGTGCGTTCAGGTTTGCATGCAGAACTGTGTATGCGTCGGCCGTCTTCTTGATCACGTGCTGGGCGGCCTGCGCGCCCAATCCCCACCGGCTCTTGAGCTCCGCGTAGCAGTGTTTGCGCAGTGTGAAGTTCTTGTACACCGAGCTCTCGAACGCCACCTCGGCCACCCATGAGGCGGCTTCGTTGCAGGCGCGCAGGATCGTCTCGAGAGCCGCCGCCTGAACAGGCGTCGGCAGGAGTTTGACCTGCACGACCGGCTTCACGACAAGGAAGCTATCGGCGCCACGACCACGTCGCATGAGAACAGATCAGCCTCCCTCGAATGAGTGATCGCCACCGCACAGTCCCCGTCCGTCCGCTTCGACGGCGCCACCCTCCGCAGCGGCCAAAGACCCGGCCCAGCGAAGGAAACATCTCAAAGCGATATCGCCCTGCACGCTCCCTTGACACCCTCGCTCCAACCCGCGAACCTTCAACACATCACGAGTGGGAGCGCTCCCACGGTACCTGACACATAAACATCCCGCACGTTCCCCGCCCGAGCCGCAGCAGTCAAGTAACGGGCCCAACAACGCAGTTGGCCGGGGGGTCGGCACGTCAGGGCAACAGGAGGACGCAATGCGAGCACGTACCCGAACCCACCGCAGGGTGGTGGTCCTCGCGGCCGTCGCGTCGCTGGGCGCCGGGCTGCTGGCCGGCTGTGCCGACGACGGCAACGACGGTGGTTCGTCGGACGGCGGCGGCAAGACCACGATCACCCTCGGTCTCTTCGGCACCCAGGGCTTCAAGGAGGCCGGGCTCTACAAGGAGTACGAGAAGCTCCACCCGGACATCAAGATCCAGGAGAACGTGGTCGAGCGGAACGAGAACTACTACCCGTCTCTCGTCAACCACCTCACCACCAACAGCGGCCTCCTGGACATACAGGCCATCGAGGTCGGCAACATCGCCGAGGTCGTCTCCACCAACGCGGAGAAGCTGGTGGACATGTCCAAGGTGGCCGGGGTGGACAAGAGCAAGTGGGTGGACTGGAAGTGGCAGCAGGCCACCACCAAGGACGGCCAGACCATCGGCCTCGGCACCGACATCGGCCCGATGGCGATCTGCTACCGCAAGGACCTCTTCCAGCAGGCCGGTCTCCCCACCGACCGCGAGGAGGTCGGCAAGCTGTGGGCGGGCGACTGGAACAAGCTCGTCAACGCCGGCGAGAACTACAAGAAGAAGGCCCCCGAGGGCACCACCTTCATGGACTCGCCCGGCGGTCTGCTCAACGCGATCGTCAGCAGTGAGAAGGACAAGTACTACGACGCCTCCGGCAAGGTCATCTACAAGTCGAACCCGGCCATCAAGAACGCCTTCGACCTGACCGCGAAGGCCGCCAAGGACGGGCTGGTCGGAAAGCAGACGCAGTTCCAGGCGGCCTGGGACACGACGATCGCCAAGAGCAAGTTCGCCGCGATCGCCTGCCCGCCGTGGATGCTCGGCTACCTCAAGGGCAAGTCGGCACCCGAGTCCGCCGGCAAGTGGGACGTGGCCGCCGCGCCCAAGTCCGGCAACTGGGGCGGCACCTTCCTGTCCGTGCCCAAGAGCGGCAAGCACGTGAAGGAGGCGGAGAAGCTGATCACCTGGCTGACCGCGCCGGAGCAGCAGGCCAAGCTCTTCAGCGTGCAGGGCAGCTTCCCGAGCTCGTCCGCCGCCTACGACCTGCCCCTGGTCACCGACGCGAAGAACACGATGACCGGTGACGCGCCCATCGGCAAGATCTTCGCCGAGGCCGCCAAGGCCATCCCGACGCAGGTGATCGGCCCGAAGGACCAGATCATCCAGCAGGGTCTGACCGACAACGGCGTCATCCTCGTCACGAAGGGCAAGTCGGCCAAGGAAGCCTGGGAGACGGCCACCAAGACCATCGACAACAACCTGGAGAAGTGACCGGTATGGCCACCCGGCACGACACCGCCGCGCTCCCCCTCAAGGAGGGGGGCGCGGCCCCGGGCCGCCCGCCCGCGGACGCCGTACCCAACGACCCCGACGGCAAGGACCAGCGGCGCCGGGCGCGGCTGTCCCGCCGCTGGCAGCGGGACATGCGCTGGAGCCCGTACGCCTTCGTCTCGCCGTTCTTCGTGCTGTTCCTCGCGTTCGGCCTGTTCCCGCTGATCTACACGGGCTGGGCCTCGCTGCACACGGTGGAACTGACCGATCCCACCGACATGCAGTGGGCCGGCATGCGCAACTACACCCGGATCTTCGACGACGACTTCTTCTGGAACGCGGCGAAGAACACCCTGACCATCGGCATCATCTCCACCGTCCCGCAGCTGGCGATGGCGATGGGCCTGGCGCACATCCTCAACTACAAGCTGCGCGCGTCGACCTTCTACCGGGTCGTGATGCTCGCGCCGTACGCGACCTCGATCGCCGCCGCCTCGCTGGTGTTCGTGCTGCTCTTCGGCCGCGACTACGGCATGATCAACTGGGCGCTGCACTTCGTCGGTGTCGACGCCATCGACTGGCAGAACGACAAGTGGGCCTCGCAGATAGCCGTCTCGTCGATCGTCATCTGGCGCTGGACCGGCTACAACGCGCTGATCTACCTGGCGGCGATGCAGGCGATCCCGCAGGACCTGTACGAATCGGCGGCCCTGGACGGGGCCAGCCGCTGGAAGCAGTTCCTCCATGTCACCCTGCCCTCGCTGCGGCCGACGATCCTGTTCACCGTCGTCGTCTCGACGATCGGGGCGAGCCAGGTGTTCGGCGAGCCGCTGCTGTTCGACGCCAACAAGGGCGCGTCCGGCGGCGCAGAGCACCAGTTCCAGACGCTCGGGCTGTATCTGTACGAGCAGGGCTGGGTGAACATGCACCTGGGCCGCGCCTCCGCGATCGCCTGGACGATGTTCCTGATCCTCATCCTGATCGGGATCATCAATTACGTCATCTCGCGCCGGCTGCGCGCCAGTAGTTAAGGAGACCGGCCGTGACGACGACCCTGACGAAACCCGCGGCGGACGCGGATCCCCAGCCCCCGAAGCGCGTACGCCGGCCCAAGTCGGCGCGTGCGGGCGGGCAGATGCACGCGGGGCCCATCGCGTACGTCATCCTCGCCCTGTTCACCATCGGCTCGCTGTTGCCGCTGGTGTGGACGGCGATCGCCGCCTCGCGCGACAACCAGCGGCTGGCGCAGACCCCGCCGCCGTTCTGGTTCGGCGGCAACCTCTTCCACAATCTCGACATCGCCTGGAACGACGCCAACCTGGGCGAGGCGTTCATCAACACCACGTTCGTGGCCGGTGTGTCGGCGCTGACCATCGTCTTCCTGTCCACGATCGCCGGGTTCGCCTTCGCCAAGCTGCGCTTCCGGGGCCGCGGCGCGATGATGCTGATCGTCATCGGCACGATGATGGTGCCGCCGCAGCTGAGCGTCATCCCGCTGTACATGATGGTCGCGAAGCTCGACTGGACGGACCAGCTCCAGGCGGTGATCCTCCCGTCGCTGGTGAGCGCGTTCGGGGTGTTCTTCATGCGGCAGTACCTGATCCAGGCGCTGCCGGACGAGATCATCGAGGCGGCCCGGGTGGACGGTGCGAGCAGCTGGCGGGTGGTGTGGCACGTCGTGTTCCCCGCCGCCCGGCCGGCGATGGCCGTCCTCGGCATGCTGATGTTCGTGCAGACGTGGAACGACTTCCTGTGGCCGTTCCTGGTGCTGACCCAGAACGGCAACCCGACTGTGCAGGTCGCGGTGGCACAGCTCGGCCGCGGCTACACGCCGGACCAGTCCCTGATCATGGCGGGCGCGCTGCTGGGCACGCTGCCGCTGCTGCTGGTCTTCGCGATCTTCGGCAAGCAGATCGTGGGCGGCATCATGCAGGGTGCCGTCAAGGGCTGACCTCGTACGTCTTGGGGATCTCGCTTCAGGGGGCCGGGGCACCGTCGCCTCGGCCCTCCCCCTCCCCTCCCCTCCCCCTCTACCAGTAGGTCTCACGACCTCTTATGGGAGCGCTTCCATGCTTGAGTCCGAAACGCCGGTGACCCCGGTGACCTTTCCCCCCGCCTTCCTGTGGGGAGCCGCGACCTCCGCCTACCAGATCGAGGGGGCGGTGCGGGAGGACGGCCGTACGCCCTCCATCTGGGACACCTTCAGCCACACGCCGGGCAAGACCGCGGGCGGCGAGCACGGTGACATCGCTGTCGACCACTACCACCGCTACCGCGACGACGTGGCGCTCATGGCCGACCTGGGCCTGACGGCGTACCGCTTCTCGATCTCCTGGTCCCGGGTGCAGCCGACCGGCCGCGGTCCCGCGGTCCAGCGGGGTCTGGACTTCTACCGCCGGCTGGTGGACGAGCTCCTCGCGCACGGCATCAAGCCGGCCGTGACCCTGTACCACTGGGACCTGCCCCAGGAGCTGGAGGACGCGGGCGGCTGGCCGGAGCGCGACACCGCGTACCGCTTCGCCGAGTACGCGCAGATCGTCGGGGAGGCGCTCGGCGACCGGGTCGAGCAGTGGATCACCCTCAACGAGCCCTGGTGCGCGGCCTTCCTGGGCTACGCCTCCGGGGTGCACGCGCCGGGCCGTACGGACCCCGCGGCCTCCCTGAAGGCGGCCCACACGCTCAACCTCGCGCACGGACTGGGCACTTCGGCCCTGCGCGCGTCGATGCCGGCCCGCAACTCGGTGGCGCTCAGCCTCAACTCCTCGGTCGTGCGGCCCTTCTCGCAGGACGCGGCGGACCTGGCGGCGGCGCAGAAGATCGACGACCTGGCCAACGGGGTCTTCCACGGGCCGATCCTGCACGGCGCGTATCCGCAGACGCTGTTCACGGCGACGGAGCTGATCACGGACTGGTCGTTCGTCGAGGACGGCGATCTCGCCCTGATCAACCAGCCCCTGGACGCGCTGGGCCTCAACTACTACACGCCCGCGCTGGTCTCGGCCGCCGACGCGGAGAGCAGCGCGCCGCGCGCCGACGGACACGGCAGCAGCGCGCACTCGCCGTGGCCCGGAGCGGACGACGTCACGTTCCACCAGACCCCCGGCGAGCGCACGGAGATGGGCTGGACGATCGACCCGACGGGCCTGCACGACCTGATCATGCGCTACACGCGCGAGGCGCCGGGTCTGCCGCTGTACATCACGGAGAACGGCGCGGCCTACGACGACAAGCCCGACCCCGACGGCCGTGTCCACGACCCCGACCGGATCGCCTACCTGCACGGCCACCTCGCCGCGGTCCGCCGCGCGATCGCCGACGGCGCGGACGTCCGCGGCTACTACCTGTGGTCCCTGCTGGACAACTTCGAGTGGGCCTACGGCTACGAGAAGCGCTTCGGCGCGGTCTACGTCGACTACACCACGCTGGAACGGACACCCAAGTCCAGCGCCCTCTGGTACGGCCGGGCGGCCCGCACGGGCGCACTCCCGGAGGTCCACAGCATCCAGTAGCCACTGCGAAGACGGGGGACGGGGGACGGGGGACGGGGGACGGGGGACGGGGGAAGGGGCGCGGCATCCGAGGGGGGTGCCGCGCCCCGGCGCTGTCCCTGTCACACCTCAGGTTCCAACCCCAGGTGCGCGAAGACGACGGCCCGGATCCGGAGGACGGCGACGGGGTCCAGGGCGGCGAGCACGGGGAGCGCGTGGGGCCAGCCGTCCGGGGTGAGGGCCTCCTTGAGGAGGGAACGAGCCCGGTGGAGGTCCGGACCGGTGGGAGACGGGTGGAGGAGGGAGGCCAGGCGGCGGGTGAGGAGGGTGAAGCGGGACGGGACCAGTGGGACCGGGACGCGGCCGCCGGGCAGCATTGACGCGTACGCCGCGAGGTCGGCGAGGGTCTTCGCGCCCTCCGCGCGCCGGGCCGTGGTCCGGGCCGCCTCGTGGTCCCCGAGCGCGGCATAGGCCAGGGCTGCTCCGCCCAGTGCCTGGCTGTCGGGCCACAGCGTCCGTTCGACCTCCGCCACCACATCGTCGAGCCGGCGCCGGGCGGCGGCAGTGCCGTCGGCTGCGACAGTCAACAGGCTGAGCAGAACCGCTCTCCTGCTCCGCTCATTTCCGTCGTAGTGCTCGTCCCGCAGGTCCAGGAGTCGTCTGAGGCGCGCAGCACGTTCGACGTCGTGGCCCCCGACGGCGACCAGCAGCGCCGCGACCGGGATCACGGGATCACCGCGCAGGTCACGGAGCCCGTCGTCCAGCAGGCGGCCCGCCAGCTCGGCGTCGTGCGGCCACAGACCCGCGGCGGCCTCGGTGCGACCTTCCAGCCGGTCGTGCCATCGTGAAATCCTGTCCTGCCGCGCGAGTTGCCCGAGGACGTCCTGAACGGTTTCGACCGCACCGGCCCATCCGAGTGCCTGGAGGGTGAAGACCGTGGTCGAGCCAAGTCCCCATCCCTCGTCGACCTCGTGAAACAGGTCGGCGGCACGCTCGGCGAGGCGCAGTGCTCGGTCGGGGTCGGTGTCCACGACGGCGAGGGACACGGTGGCGAGGCCCCAGGCACGTACCTGGGGCTCGGCGAGAGCCGACACGAGTCGCTCGGCCTCGTCGGCCCGCCCCGCGGTGGCGAGGGCACCCGCAAGGGCGGCAAGGTGTTCCTGGTCGACTCCAGGGGTCTGTACGGCCGCTGTCCGCGGACCGTGCTCCGCCAGGTGGAGGAGTTGCAGCGAGCGCTCCGGATCGTCGACGGCGAGATGGTCGGCGAGCGCGGCGAGCACCTCGGCCGTCTCCCACCATGACGGGTCGTCGAATGACGGGTAGTCCTGGGCGAGCAGCATGGCCACCAACTGCTCGGCGGCACCGGCTCTCGCCAGGAGTGTGACGACCCGCCGGGTGGAGTCGTCGATGTCGCCGTCGCTGAGACCCGTTTGCCTGGCCGCTTCGCGAGCTGCCCACGCGTCGGTGGTCACACCCCTGCGAGCCCAGCCCTCGGCGATCCCCGACCAGGTGACCCGTCGTACGCGTAGCCTGCCGGGGTCGCCGAGGGCGTCCGCGAGCCGGTGGGCATCTGTCATCCGGCCCAGGGCGACGAGAGTCCAGACGTCGCCACACGTCGCCTTTTCCCGGTCCGCGTGTTCGCCGTGTTCGCCGTGTTCGCCACTGCGCAGCTTGTTCGCGGCAAGTGAGGTCAGCCGTTCGGCCTCGTCGGGGAGCAGATCGCGCAGCGACTCGGCGGCGACTGCGTACATGTTCTCGAAGTCTGTCGCGTCACCGTGCCGGGCGAGCCTGCCCACGAGGTCGCGGATGCGCGCCACGGCCTCTGGGAAACCGCTCGCCGACCACCCCTCGGCGACACCTGCCAGAACGCGAATGCGATCCGGAAGAAATGCGATCTGCAGGGCGGATTTCTCCGCCAGCCGGAGCAGATCGGACGCGCCTTCCCGGTTCTGGAACACAGCCGCTGCCCTGACGAGGGACTCCACGAAGGCTTTGGCAACCGGACCGTCCTGCGGTCGGGGCCCTTCGACGAATCCGCGTGCGGCCTCTTCCTCTCGGCCCGCCAGCACCAGCGCGATCGCACGGGTGCCCTGCGTCGCCGCGGCGACGGTGTCGAGAAATCCGGCGGTCGGCCCTGTCCGATCCCGCTCCGTCAGCCGCACCCCTTCCTCCGCCAGTCCCATCGCCCGTCCGTCCCCGGCTTCCGCCAGGACGCGGGCCACCCCGATCACCGCACGGGCCCGGTGCTCGGGCCGGAAGACACTGTGCGCCAGACCGATCGCCTGCCGCACCCGGCCGAGCCGCGCGTACACCGCCGGAATGTCCGGATGCAGCGACTCGTTGCGCCGCGCCACCAAGTCCCCGACCGCCGCGAGCGACCCCAGCGCCCCCAAGTCGTCCGGCGTGACCCGCAGCACCGTCTCTCTGGCCGCCGCGATCTCCGCGAGGCAGGCCGCGTCGCTGCCCGTGGCCTCCCGGAGTCGATCCCGCCGCCGGGGGTCCATGGCGAGCGCGGTGACCCGGTCGGCATCCTGGAGGAACGCGACGATGCGGCCGTACGGCTGAAGCAGATACAGCGGGGTGTCCTCGGGCCAGCCCCGGGCCTCGTACGTGCGCGCCCATACGTGCAACCGCTCCCAGTACGCCTCCACGTCCGGCCCGAGTTCGGTCTGGGCGGCGACGAGGAGCGTCTCGTGGGCGAAGAGGTAACCACGGTTGGTCGTGTACAGCGTCACGTCGCCGTCGCCGGAGCTCTCGAAGCCGCCGCCGCGCAGCCGCAGGATGCGACCGAAGACGCTGCCGAGTCTGTGGCGCAGCTCGTAGTTCGGTTCGCCCGTCAGTTCGCGCAGATCGTCCACCGTGAGAGTGCCCCGAGCGGCCGTGAGCAGACCGACCACGTCCCGCTCCAACCGGTCTCCGGCCAGCGCCCGTTGAAGGTCGTACTTGGCCTCGTGCTCGGTGTGGCGGGCCGCTGCCGAGGTGGCGAGCCGCACAACCGGACAGTGACGCAGCGGATGTGCCCCGCCGACATCCGAGGGGATGCCGGGGCTCGGCCGACTCGTCACCAGAACCCGGACGTTCGGCGGGAGACGCTCTGGCAGCAGTGAGGCGATGCTCGTGCCCGTACCACCCGGCACCCGGGACTGGTCCTCGTCCAGGCCGTCGACGACCAGCAGCAGCGTGCCGCCGTCCTCGGCGACCCGTTCTGCCGCCTGTTTCAGCAGCAGCCGGCGCTCACCGTCCCTGGCCACCGCCGACCCCGTCGTGACCGGTTCACGACCCGCGATCGCCGCGAGTTGGTCGATGACCGCCGCCGTGTAGGCGTCGCCGTCGGACTGGCCGGCGTACCGCGCGGTGATGAAGAAACACACCGGCACGATCCCGCGCGGCGGATGCAGTGCGAACCATGCGGCGAGGGCTGTCTTGCCTGCCCACGGCCTGCCCTGGAGCCAGAGATACGGCTCCGACCCGCCGCAGAAAGTGACCAGATCCGCCAGATCTTCCTCGCGCTCCTCCAGCAACTCCGGTCCGATGTCCGCGAGTTGGGCACGGTAGATCTCCTGCACGAGGCCACGGCGGCCACCCGGCACCGGGGACGGCAGCCTGCTGAGGTCCGCTTCCAGTAACCGTGACAGAACCGCCAGCTCTGTCATGCCCAGAGCTTCCGCCCACCGGTCCACCCGCCCCGCCGCGATCCGCCCCGTCCCCTCTCTGCGGTGATGCCGACTGACAACACCGACCAGGTGACCGCCGCTGAAGACGGCCGCGCCGGACATCCCCTCCCACGCGTCTCTGTCGGGATCCGGGTCCTCGGTGGGCGGTGCGGCAATCCTCAGGTCCAGGGTGCCCTCGCGCCGGTTGGCCAGCACGGCGCACCGCGCGTCGATGTGTTCGGCGTCCCGGAAGCGCCGACCTGCCGCGTCCGTGCGGAGCTTGAAACGAGGGAACCCCATGGCCGTGCAGACGAGCACCGCGTCGTGGTCACCGAGTCCGCCGTAGGAAACGGGCGGGATCTCATCGTCCATGAAGCCGTGAAGTGTCAGGACGGCGACGTCGATGCCGTCGTGCGTCCAGGAGACGGTCGCGTGGACGATCAGCTCCTCCGGCCGGGCCGCCTGGAAACGGACCTGGATACGGTCGGCGCCCGCCACGACGTGCGCGGCCGTGAGCACCCGTCCGTTGCCGACGAGGTAGCCCGAGCCACGGCGGCGCCCGCCGGGCGGTCCGACGATGATCTCCGCGGCCCGTTCCGGCCGCAGCCCCCGCTCAGATCTCGTCGTCAACCTCGTCACCCGTGATCAGAGCCGTCCCCGCCGAACCCCCGCCCGGCGCCACGACCTTGGGGGTGAGCGTCAGCGTGATCCGCTGTGTCTCGGCATGCCCGTACGTGCCGCTCGCCCCGGCGTCGACGACCCACAGCTTCACCTTCGCGTCCCCGCCCGACTCCCGGGTGACGGCGACGGACGCCTCTACCTCCACAGGGCCCAACTCGAAGCGGAGCATCCTGCCGTCCGCGTCCGCGAGAGCGGTCGTCAGCTGCTCCCGCAGCTCTCGGATCATGTCGGCCAGTTCGATCACGGGTCCCCCTTGCGCGGTGCTGCTCAGATGCTACAAGTCTCCGATCCGCGCACCGGCTGCGAGCACGAGCTGTACGACGACAAGGCGCACCTGCTCCCCGCAGAGCTTGGACATGCCGTCGACATCACAGGTGAGCCTGACCACCGGCCGACGCCGGCGCAGCGCCATCTCCGCGATGACGGCATCGATCGCGTACACGTCCGTCGATGGCCGGCCTCGATGACGGTGAGCGCGCTGATCACCACTTCCATGCCGCGCTCGCGCGCTTCGGCGACCGGGGCCGCGACCGGCTCCGATTCGCCGACAGGCTTCGAAAGGCCTCACAGCCAAGAACGAGTGTGCCTTCGTGGCTCAGCTTGCGGCGGGCCGCTGCCCCCCTCGGCGAAGACCTCGTCGAAGACGCGCCGGGCCCGCTCCTGTTCCTGCTCGGAGATCGGACCCTTGCGGTGCTCGTAGTCCGCCAGGTACTCATCGAGGAGCCGGCCGCGCAGCTCACGCTTCACGGCCTCCGTGAGGAAGGCGGAGAACTCGCGCTTGCCGACCCGTTGACGGATCGCCTCGGCCGTCCCCTCCGGGAGGGAAGGGCTCACCCGGGTGGCAGGCCCTTCGCCGATGCCGTACGAGGTGTCGCTCATGAGGGCTGGATCATCAAAGAATAGGAATCCGGCCCTGAGCATTCATCCGCGTGACTCCCTGACCACCACGACGTCTCCCGCCGGGATGGTCACCTTGCCGTCCTCGGCCGGCTTGCCCGAGAGCAGGTCCGTGGCTTCGGCCGAGACCTCTACCTCGGCCTGCCGGTCACCGTGGTTGATCAGGAAGAGGTAGTCCGCGTCCTCGCCCCGGCGCAGCACCGCCTCGACCCCCTCGGGTGTCCGGCGCACCGGCTCCACGCCCGCCTCGGTGCGGATGCGGTCCAGCAGGGCGGCGAGGGTGTCGGGGTCCGGGTGGGTGGCCAGGTACCAGGCCACGCCCTCGCCGTAGGTGTGCCGGGTCACCGCGGGGACGCCGGGCAGGGGGCCGTCGCCGTACGACGCCACCGCGTCCGCGCCGGCCAGGCGGACCCGCTCCGTCCACAGGGACGCCGTACCGCCGCCGTCGAGGGTCACCGTCTCGCCGGGCAGCAACGGGAACAGTTCGTCCGTGCCGACGCCGAGTGCCTCGCGGAAGGCGCCCGGGTAACCGCCCAGGCGGATATGACAGTTGGCGTCGACGGCCCCGCTGTGGAAGCCGACCACCAGAGTGCCGCCGCCCGACGCGAAGCCGGTCAGGTTCTCCGCGCCCTCGTCGTCGACGAGGTAGAGGGCGGGGGCGAGGACGAGGCGGTACGCCGACAGGTCCGCCGACGGATGCACGAAGTCCACCGCCACGCCGGAGCGCCACAGCGGCTCGTACCAGGAGCGGACCATGTCCAGGTAGCGGACCGACTCGCTGGGCTGGGAGGGGAGTTCGAGGGCCCAGCGGGCGTTCCAGTCCCAGACGACGGCGACCGAGGCGGGGCTGGTGCTGCCGCGTACCTCCGCCAGCGCCTTCAGGTCCGCGCCCAACGCCACCACGTCACGCCAGATCTGGCTGTCGGTGCCGGTGTGCGGGAGCATCGCGGAGTGCCACTGTTCGGCGCCCGCCTTCGCGGCCCGCCACTGGAAGTAGGCGATGCCGTCGGCGCCTCGGGCGACGTGCCCCAGAGCGTTGCGGCGCAACTCACCTGGACCCTTGGCCCTGTTGACCGGCTGCCAGTTCACCGCGCCCGTCGAGTGCTCCATCAGCAGCCACGGGCCGCCCGCCAGCGAGCGGACCAGATCGCCGCTGAGCGCGATGTCGACCTGTGACTCCGGGTCGGTGGAGCGCAGGTAGTGGTCGTTGGAGACGATGTCCAGCTCCGGCGCCCACCGCCAGTAGTCCAGCGCGTCGAAGGCGAACATCACCATGAAGTTGGTGGTGGCCGGCACCGAGGGCGCGGCCTCCCGCAGCACCTCGCGCTCCGCCTTGTACAGCGACAGCAGTGCGTCGCTGCAGAAGCGCCGCCAGTCCAGCTGGTGGGTCGGGTTGGGCACGGCACCGGTGGCGCGGGGCGGGATGATCTCGTCCCAGTCGTAGTACCACTGGCTCCAGAAGGTCGTGCCCCAGGCGTGGTTGAGGGCGTCCAGGTCTTCGTACCGGGATCGCAGCCAGTCCCGGAACGCCTCCGCGCTCGTCTCGCAGTAGCACTCCGCGTTGTGGCAGCCGTACTCGTTGTGGATGTGCCACATCACCACGGCCGGGTGGTCGGCGTACCGCTCCCCGAGCACCCGGGCGATCCGCAGGGCGGCCTCGCGGTAGGCGGGGCTGGAGGGGCAGAACGTCTGGCGGCTGCCGTACGACAGTCTCCTGCCGTCCTTGTCGACCGGCAGTGCCTCCGGGTGCTCGCGGAAGAACCAGGCCGGCGGGGCCGCGGTCGGTGTCGCCAGGTCGGCGGCGATGCCGTTTTCGTGGAGCAGGGCGAGGATCTTGTCGAGGCGCGAGAAGTCGTACTGGCCCTCGCGGGGTTCCAGGAGCGCCCACGCGAAGATGTTGACGCTGACCATGTTCACGCCCGCCTCGCGCATGAGGCGTACGTCCTCGGCCCACACCTCCTCGGGCCACTGCTCGGGGTTGTAGTCGCCGCCGTAGGCGATGCCCTCGGGGATCATCGGTCAACTCCGGTGAGAAGGCGGCGTGTTGTCTCCACGCCCCACGGGTCCAGGGACAACAGGCGGTCGCTGGAGGCCATCAGACCGCCCACCGCCTCCACGTGGGCCGCCCAGCGCTCGCGGGTCTCCACGGCCGGGCGGGCCATCAGGCAGTCGGGGTCGTTGACCCAGAGCCGGCCGTGCTGCCACTGGCGGCCGACGCCGGTGAACTCGGCCGGGTCCTGGCCCGGCTGGCTGTAGTCGTCCGCCTCGGGGCGCCGGTGCGGGGCCGTGTCGGGGCTGACCCGCATCGCGTCGAACAGGCCGATGGAGGGCAGGATCGGCGCTCCGCAGCCCAGCAGGTACGCCTCGGAACCGATCGCCTCGCGGATCAGCCGGATGCCGTCCCGATAGGCCGTGAGCGCGTCCGCGCTGGAATGCCGTACGCCTTCCAGCGCCCCCGCGTACAGGAAGTCGACCTTGAAGTAGTCGTAGCCCTCGGACACCAGGGTCCGGAAGACCGACGCCAGGTACTGCGCCGCCTCGGGGTGGGTGGTGTCCAGGACGTACAGGTCGTGGCCCCAGTTGCGGCCGGCGTGCAGGAAGCCTCCGTCGAGGTCCTGGACCAGCCAGTCGGGGTGCTCGGCGGCCAGGTCACTGGCCGGGTCGACCAGGAAGGGGGCCGTCCAGATGCCGGCGCGACGGCCCCGCGCCCGGATCGCGTCGGCGATGCCCGCGCGGGAGCGGAAGCGGCCGGAGAGGGTGAGCCAGTCGCCGAGGGCCTTCTGGTAGCCGTCGTCGATCTGTACGACGTCGACGGGCAGGTCGAGGGTGTCCATCGCACGGAGGTTCTCGTGGATGTCGTCCTCGGTGACGCCGGTGAAGTACTCGTACCAGGAGCACCAGACGGTGGGCGCCGGGCGGGGGGCCTCGACCCCGAGTCCGGCGGCCCACTCGGCCAGCACCGACTGGATGCCGGTCCCCGTGAACTCCTTCACCGCACCGTCGGCGGAGATCTCCGCCACGGAGCCTTCGGCGACCAGGCGGATCGACGGGACCTCGTGCAGCGGGTCCGTCGCCGCCCACAGCCGTACCGGCGAGCCGTCGCCCGGGTCGAGCGCCAGCAGGCCCTCGCCCTGGAAGGTGCCTTCGGGGACGGTGGCGCCCGGCCGGTAGCAGACCGTCGCCCAGTTGTCGTTCGTCGGGCGGTACGGCTTGTCGCCGAGCGCGTACGCGCCGCTGGGGCTCCAGGACTGCCAGCCCTCCTCGTGGACGCGGGCCCTGCCGGGATCCACGGGCACGGAGGTGAGCGGGGTGAAGGGGTGGGGCACGGAGGTTCTCTCTCAGATGAGGGCGGTCAGCCCTTGTTGGCGCCGAGGGTCAGTCCGCTGACGAACTGGCGCTGGAGCACGAAGTAGACGATCAGGGTGGGGATCGCGGTGAGGAGGGCGCCGGCGGCGACGAGGTTGGGGTCGGTGAAGTACTGGCCGGAGAGGTTGTTCAGGGCCGAGGTGATCGGCATGTTCTCGCCGGTGGAGATCAGCACGATGGCCCAGAAGAAGTCGTTGTAGATCCAGATGGACAACAACGTGCCCAGCGCGGCCATCGCGGGCTTGCACAGCGGCAGCACGATCTGCCAGTACATCCGCCACACCGAGGCGCCGTCGACGAGGGCGGCCTCGGTGAGCTCGTGCGGCAGCATCCGCATGTAGTTGCTGAGCACGAAGGCGCAGAACCCCGACTGGAACGCCACATGGATGAGGACCAGGCCGAGGGCGGAGTCGTAGAGCTTGCCGCTCATGGTGATGCCGGGCAGGTCGATGAGCAGGTACATGCGGTACAGCGGGGTGATGATGACCTGCTGGGGCAGCAGGTTGCCGGCGGTGAAGACCAGCAGCAGCGCGATGTTGAGGCGGAAGTCGAAGCGGGAGACGTAGAAGGCGACCATCGACGACAGCAGCAGGGTGACCAGCACGGCCGGCACCGCGATCAGCAGCGTGTTGCCGAAGTAGTGCAGCATGTCGGACTGCGTGAAGGCGTTCTTGAAGTTGTCGAAGTTGAGCGTGTCCGGCCAGGACACGTACCCCTTCGCGCTGGTCTCGCTGTAGGGCCTGAGGGCGGCGAACACGGCCCACAGCAGCGGGGCGAGCCAGGCCAGCGAGGTGCCGATCAGGAAGACGTGCAGCAGGATCCGGGCCGGGCGCAGCGGGGTGCGCTGCTTGGCGTCCGTGACGGGTGCACCGGTGGTGGGCGCGGCGGCGCTCAGGGTGCTCATGCGCTGCGCTCCTTGCGGAAGGTCGAGATCAGGTACGGGATGATGACCGCGAGGGAGATCACCAGCAGGACCACCGCGATCGCCGAGCCGTAACCGATGCGGCTGGACTCGCCGATGATGTTGTTGGTGATCAGGATCGACAGCAGCTCGGTGCCCTGGGCGCCCTTGTTGAAGACGAACACCAGGTCGAAGGCGCGCAGGGATTCGATGATGGTGACGACCAGGACGACGGTGTTGGTGGGGCGCAGGGTGGGGAAGATGACGTTCTTGAACGTCTGCCACTCGTTCGCGCCGTCCAGCGAGGACGCCTCCCGCAGCGAGGGGTCCACGCCCTTCAGCCCGGCCAGGTA
>NZ_JBHVYZ010000041.1:61354-79289 GCF_042880295.1 Streptomyces sp. NPDC058307 | reverse complement strand
GGCACAGGGCACCGCGCCGTGGCCGTAGGCGTCGGACTTGACCACGGCCATGACGGCGGCGCCCGACGCGCGGGCGCGCAGGGCCCGCACATTGGCCCGCAGCGCGGCCAGGTCGATCTCGGCGCGGGCGCGCAGCGGTGCGGTCGGGGCGGTTGCTGTCTCGTTCATGGCGCCCCCAGTGTCTCAGAGGCGACTGACACGGCCGATGAGCACGTCCCGGGACGCACGGTCACGCGTGCGTTATGCGTTACCTATGCCTGACTTACCCGTGAGTCAGAGGATCAGACCGTGCCGGGCCAGGTACTTCACCGGGTCGATGTCATAGCCGTACGGGCGGCGGGAGCGCACCTCGAAGTGCAGGTGCGGGCCGGTGGCGCGGCCGGTGGCGCCGCTGCTCCCGATGCGGGTGCCCGCCCTGACCTTGGCGCCGCGCGCGACCGAGATGCGCGAGAGATGGGCGTACAGCACGTACCGGGAATCGCTCATCTTGATCGTCACGGCCTTTCCGTACGATCCCGACCAGCTGGCCAGGACGACGACGCCGGTGCCCACCGCGTAAACCGGGGTTCCCTTGGCCACCGCAAGATCCACTCCGGTGTGGTATCCGGCCAGCCAGTTTCCCCGCACCCGGTAGCGCATGGTCACTCTGGCCCGCTTCCGGATGGGGCGAGTCCACTTGGCCGCTGCGAGGGAGCGGTCGCTGACCTCGACGTCCTCGGCGGACTCGAGGAGCTCCTCGTATTCCGCGTCGTAGTCGCTGCCGCAGTTCCCGTCGTGCTCTTCCTCTAACGGTTCGGGGCTGTCCCCGCGGAAACCGAGAACGGGACTCCCCAGAACGACTGCCGCTCCTCCCAGCAATTCACGCCGGGTGGTGCCTCGTATTATTGGCTCATCCATGCGGCCAGCGAAACATCGCTCTTTCGGCTCCGCATATTCGACCGACCGGTATTGGTCCCATCAGGTAGTAGTTCGCAGTGACTCGCCCGTTTGCCGGGCCAAATGGCCCAGGGTCACGCGTCCGTGACGTCCCGCCAGGCCGCCGGTACCGCCTCCGCCACGTCGTGGGCACCCACTGGGGCCCCGTCGGCCGCGAACCGTCCGGCCAGCCCGTGCAGGTACGCGCCCACGCTGCCGGCGTCCAGGGCGCTCAGCCCCGACGCCAGCAGGGACCCCGCGAGTCCGGACAGGACGTCCCCGCTGCCTGCGGTGGCCAGCCAGGCCGTCCCGGTCGGGTTCACGCGTACGGCCCCGCCGACCGCGTCGGCGACCAGGGTGGTCGAGCCCTTGAGCAGCACGGTCGCGCCGTAACGCCCGGCGAGTTCCCGCGCCGAGGCCAGCCGGGCCCCCTCGACCTCCTCGCGCGCCACCCCGAGGAGCGCGGCCGCCTCTCCGGCGTGCGGAGTCATGAGGGTCGGTGCGGTACGCGCGCGTACGGCGTCCCGGCCGGCCAGCCGCAGCCCGTCCGCGTCGACGAGCACCGGCACGTCCGAGGCCAGCACCTCCGCGACGGCCGAGGCGTCGTCCCCGGCCCCCGGTCCCACGACCCACGCCTGCACCCGCCCGGCCTGCTTCGGCCCCCGGTCGGAGACGAGCGTCTCGGGGAAGCGGGCGAGCACGGCGTCCCCAGCGGGCCCGACGTACCGCACGGCCCCGGCGCCGCCCCGCAGTGCCCCGTACACGGCGAGCACGGCGGCCCCCGGATACCGCGCGGACCCGGCGGCGATCCCGACGACGCCGCGCCGGTACTTGTCGCTCTCCCCGGCCGGCACGGGCAACAGCCGCCGTACGTCGGCGTGTTGGAGGGCCTCCACTTCGGCCTCCTCCGGGAGCGCGAGCCCGATGTCGACGAGCCGCACCGACCCGGCGTACTCCCGCGCGGGATCGATCAGCAACCCCGGCTTGTGCGTCCCGAACGTGACGGTCAGGTCGGCCCGCACGGCCGCCCCGCGCACCTCACCGGTGTCCGCGTCGACCCCGCTGGGCAGATCCACGGCGACGACGACGGCACGGGACCGCTCGGCGACCTCGGCCAGCCGGGCCGCGTCGGGGCGGAGCCCGCCCTTGCCGCCGATCCCGACGATGCCGTCGAGGAGGAGGTCGGCCTGCTCGATGAGCCGTTCGGCGCCGTCGACCCCCGCGGCCCGCCCCCCGGCCCGCCGCAGCGCGGCCAGCCCGGCGGAGTGGGCCCGCTCGGGCGCGAGCAGCACGGCGGCGACCCCGGCACCGCGCCGCGCGAGCCGCGCACCCGCATAGAGGGCGTCACCGCCGTTGTCCCCGCTCCCGACGAGCAGCACGACCCGACGGCCGTACACCCGCCCCAGCAGGTCCGCGCAGGCGGCGGCGAGTCCGGCAGCCGCCCGCTGCATCAGCGTGCCCTCCGGAAGCCGTGCCATCAGCTCCCGCTCGGCGGCCCTGACCGTCTCCACGTTGTACGCAGTACGCATGAGATCGAGTCTGCCGCAGAACCGCCGCGAAGCGCGAAGAGCCGGCCACCTACCGTCCCTTACGAAAGGCGACACAGAGCGCGGCGATGATCACGGCGAAAACCACGACGAACACGAGTGCGTCCTGCCCGTTCCCGACAGGTGAGTACTTCCCGTCGGCCGTCCACCCCAGGACCGCGCCGCTCACCGGCACCGCCGTCCTCACCGCCTGTGCCGGGTGGCGACGTAGAGCACCAGCGCGACGGACACCAGGAACACGGCGAGCACCAGCCACTCGTACCCCCCGGGCACATGCGTTCCGCCACCGGTCAGGGACAGCCGATTCCTCGTACTGGTCATGGAGTTCGACTGCCCGAAGGGCCAGGGACGAATCCAGCTCCGGCGTCGCTCTCAGCCCCGCCTCTTGCGAGAGATGCCGTAGGCGACGAGCCCCAGGAGGACCACCACGACGACGACCCCAACCAGCCGGGCAACGGCAGACCGGACGCACCGCGAGCCATCAACTCGACCATCGAGAACCTCGCCTTGTCGTCGCTCACGATGAGACATTCATTCATCGATCCAAGACGATCACTTCCGGCCAAATTCGACACCGTTCCGCAGGCACGGAGGAAGCGCTTGCCAGCCACGATCAGGCACTTTTTGACATATGCCCAAATCTGAGGATGACTCAGATATCGCGTCCGCCACAAAACCCCCCTGTGCACGGCCCTTCACAAAACGCACACTGAGGGCGTTCGGCGCGCGCCGCCACCTCCGCGGCCGTCGCCCACCCCGTGGAGGACCTTCCCGCGATGACCGATCAGGACAGATCCGTCTGGCCCCTCGCCCTGGCCGTCCGCTGGGCCGGGCGCCTGCTGTGCTGGGCCCTCGGCGCCGGCATGGCCACGGCCGCCGTCGGCCTCGCCGTCGCTCCGCGCGCCTCCTGGTGGCCGACCCTGTGGCCGCTTCCCTGGTACGTCACGGCCGCCTCCGCCCTGCTCTGGGCCGTGCTGCGAGCCCGCGAGAAGTACGTCTTGAGCGGCGGCGGTGACGACGACCCACAGACCGACGAGGAGGTCTACGCGGAGTGGGACCAGGCCGCCTGAGCACGGGCGCTCGCGCCCGGCACGACAACGCGACCTGAGCAGACCCTCGCCGCCCCGTGCCCGTTCGTCACCTCACCCCTCCGCGATCACCACCGCCGACGCCACCCCCGCGTCATGACTGAGCGACACGTGCCAGGACCGCACCCCGAGTTCCGCCGCCCGCGCCGCGACCGTCCCGGTCACCCGCAGCCGCGGCCGGCCGCTGTCCTCGACGTAGACCTCGGCGTCCGTCCAGTGCAGGCCCGCGGGGGCCCCGAGCGCCTTCGCCAGGGCCTCTTTCGCGGCGAACCGCGCCGCCAGCGAGGCGACTCCTCGCCGCTCCCCGCCGGGCAGCAGCAACTCGTCGTCCCGGAAGAGCCGTTGGGCCAGGCCGGGCGTACGCTCCAGCGACGCCGCGAACCGCTCGATCTCGGCTACGTCGATACCGACCCCGATGATGCTCATCCGGGCACTCTACGATCCGCCCGGCGCCGGTCACGAGATCGGCTTGTCGGCACTTCCGTCGTCGTCGAACAGGTCCTCGGCCCGCTCGACCGTGCGGGAACGCTCCAGCCAGGTGTCCATGCGGTCGAGATCGGTACAGCTGGTGATGCGGTCGCGCACACTGTCGGACACGGGGATGCCGCGCACCTCCAGCACGGACAGGATCCCCTTGGCCTCACCTTCCGCCCTCCCCTCCGTCTTGCCTTCCAGATAGGCCGTCTCCCGAACCGTCCCCCGCCCGGGGAAGTAGCTGACGAACGACATGATCCGATTCCATTTCTCTCCGGCTGGGGTCTTGCCCAGGGTGACTTCCAGGAAGTCGAAGAAGTACTCGGCGGTGTCGGGATCGGTCTCCCGGAGTTCCTGAAGGGCGCTGCTGATCGCCTCCAGTATGGCGTCGCAGTCGGGGTTGCGGGCGTGTGCCAGGGCGGAGAGCACGGCCAGTGCGAGGTTCTTCGCCGCGGTCCTGGCATCCGTGATCACCGGCAGGTTGTCAGGCCCTGCCACCAGCGGATACACCCGCAGCGCCGTCCAGCCGCGCGTGCCGCAGTCGAAGGGACCGGCCGCCCACTTGGCCGTGGGGCCGTCCTGACAGACCACGAGCAGCAACACGGGCAGCCGGAACTTCGCCTGGAGGTAGGCGACGTAGTACGCCCAACTTGCCTCCTTGCCCGCGACCTTGCCCGACTGCGACTCGATGGCCAGCAGAAAGTCCTCTCCGTCGGACGGGCCGATGCGCAACACGGTGTCCACACGCCGCTCCAGCGGCCGGGTCTCCGTCACGTCGGTGGTGATGGCGTCCACGGTCGCCTTCGCCGACAACGGGACACCCAGCACCTCGAACACGGACCCCAGAATTTCGGGCCGCTCCTGGAAGATCCGGTGCATGCCCTCGTGAGCTGATGTGACCATGTGCGCAAGGTAGATCGATCACCGACCGGCCCATCCGGAAACGCGGAGTACGTTCACTCTTTCGAGCAGCGCCGAAACGTTCCCCTCGCAGGTCAGCCCTGCCCGGGCGTCATCACTGGAGCGGTCGTCTCGACCGGGTCGCCGCGCTGCCAGGCGCCCGAAGTCCGTTCCGGAGTGGGGGACGGCCGGGGCGGCGCGGGCGGAGGATTCTGGCCGCGGTGGGGGTTCTGGGGAACGGTGCCGGAGCCGCCACCCGAACCACTGCCTGCCGTACCGGAACCACCGGCACGGGTTGATCCGCCTGACCCGCCCACTTGAGATGAGGAAGTCCGGGCCCGCCGCGCCGGCGTGGACTTGGCGGACGGGGTTGCCGTCGAAGGCGTGGGAGACGCGGAGGGTGAAGCGCTCGGGGAAGGGGACGCCGAGGCCTTGCCCTTGAGTGCATCCGCCGTCGAGGACTCCGAGCTCGTCGGCGAACCGTCCACATCCTGGGGATCGGCCGAGCAACCGCCCACGGACAGGACGGTGAGAACTGTGGCCAGCCCGAGGACGGCAACGACACCAGGCGGACGTGCCGGACGCACGGGACCTCCCACGATCAGGAGCCAAGAGCGAAGAGAGTTTTATGCGGCCTTTACGCAGCTCACAAGGGTCTCGCCCTCTTTCCCCAGGTCAAAGTGACCGTGATCACGCCAGGTATACAGAGGTCCAGAAGATCGCCCACAGAGGAGCCTGCGATGACCGGCACAGCCGCCCGTTACCTCTATCTCGCCCGGCACGGCGAGGCATTGCCGGACGAGAGCGGGCTGACCCCGGCGGGCCGACAACAGGCCACACTGCTCGGCCGACGTCTTCGGGACATCCCCCTTACGGCCGTTCACCACGGCCCGCTGCCGCGTGCGGCACAGACAGCCCGCCTGATCCACGACCAACTGAAGGACCTTCCCCTACTCACTGCGGAAGTCGCGGGGGACTACGTGCCCTACGTCCCCCAGAAGGACGAACTCCCGCCCGAAGCAGCGGACTTCTACCTCCGCTTCCTCGCCGACACCACCGACGAGGAACGGGAGCAGGGCGCCGTGCTGGCGCGTCAGGCACTCGACTTGTTCACCGGACCGGTGGACGGCGAGAAGGACCGCCACGAGTTGGTCGTCACCCACAACTTCCTCGTCGCCTGGCTCGTCCGGGACGCCATGTACGCCCCGAAGTGGCGCTGGCTCGGCCTCAACCACGCGAACGCGGCGCTCACGGTCATCCGATACCCGCCCGGCCGAGCCGCCTCCGTCCTCGTCTCCAACGACATGCGGCACCTGCCGACCGAACTGCGCTGGACCGGCTTCCCTCCCGAGCAGCACATCTGAACGCACCACCACCTTCTGTCACTGGTGAGCAAGTTCGTTCGCCAGGAGGGCAGGGGGGGCGGGTCCGGGTCTGGTCGGGGCGGTTCTGGTGCTTACCGGGGAACAACATCACCATCCGCGTCATCCCCTTCGACCTGGACGGCTTCGCCTCAGCCGCCAGCACCATGACGTACGTCGGCGGCCCCCTCCCCAAACTGGACACCGTGGTGCGCGACGTGCCACATGGCTCCGCCTTCATCGACTCCGAGGCTCAACTCACCGCCTTTCGAACGCGGTTCCGTAAAGTGGAAGCCGTATCACTCGGCCCCGCACAGTCGCGCGACTTCATCAACCGGCTGGCGAAAGAGCTGTGAGGCACCCCATGGACAACTGGCGGAAGTCGTCCCACTCCGGCGGCGGCGACGGCAACGAATGCGTCGAGATAGCCAACTCCCCCGCCCACGTGTCCATCCGCGACTCCAAAGCCCCCACCCGAGCCACCCTCACCCTCCCCACCCCCGCCTTCACGGCCTTCCTCACCGCCCTCAAGACCACCCCCACAACTCAGTAACCCCGCGTAACCCCTCCTGCTAGCCTGCGCAGCACCGCGTATCGACCAGGCCAGGGGGACCGTCGTATGGGCGAAAGTGCTGTCGGCGGGACCGCACCACCGATCACCGACCCGTTCGACGCGGTGCCCGAACTCGCACCGCTCCGCTCCGCCGCGTGGGACGGGGACTGGGTGGCCACGCGGGCGTTCTTCGAGGAGATCTCCTCCCCCGTCGACGTCTCCTTCGCGGCGGCGCTCCTCGCCGAGGTCGACCGAACCGAGTGGTACCTGGAGAAGGCGGCGAAAGCAGAGCCCGCCGACCCACTCCCCCGCACCCTCCTCGCCGAGCGGTACATGCACCTCGGCCGGCGGGCTCGCGGCCGCGGCCTCGCCGAGGACCTCTCGTGGGACCAGGCCGAGCTGTCCCGCGACTGGCTGCGCAAGGCGGAGCGGCTGCTGATCGAGGTGTGTGCGGAGCAGCCGGCGTACGTCCCGGCCTGGACCGCCCGGCTGGCGACCGCCCGTGGGCTGGCGCTGGGGCAGTCCGAGGCCCGGCGGCGCTACGACCGGCTCACGGAGCACCACCCGCACCACTCCCGCGCGCAGTCGCAGCTGCTGCAACAGCTGTGCCCCAAGTGGGGCGGTTCGTGGGAGGCCGCGCACGGCTTCGCCCAGCAGTGCGCGGACGCCGCGCCGGACGGTTCGCACGCGGGCGTCCTGGTCGCCGAGGCCCACATCGAGCACTGGGCGGACCACCAGGACACCGCCGAGGCCACCGAGTACCTGCGGGACGTATCGGTCCGCGACGAACTACGCCGCGCCGCCCGCGCGTCCGTCCTGCACCCCGACCACCGCCGCGACTGGCACTGGACCGCCGGCCACAGCACCTTCGCCCTGGCCTTCTCCCTCGGCGGCCATCTCGGCGACGCCGCCCGGCACTTCGCCGCCCTGGGCGACACCGTGTCCGAGTCCGTCTGGCGGAACCTGCCCGACTGGAAGACCCGGTTCACGGAGTACCGCACCGCCGCGTCGGCGACGCGCTGAGGAAGGCGACACCCGACATGACCACGCACGAGCACTCGGCCGCCCCAGAACTGGACGCCCTCGACGGCCTCGTCCGTCACACCACCGTCCACCACATCCCCACCCTCTTCGCCCCACGCCCCGGCCCGATCACCGCCGGTCTCACCTTCCGGGTGGGCCACGCCGACGAGACCCTGCCCACCTCCGGCATCACGCATCTCGTGGAGCACCTCGCCCTGCACCGCCTGGGCCTGTCCGACCTGCACTACAACGGCGCCACCACGGACACGTACACCCTCTTCCACGTCACCGGCGACGAGGAGGAGGTCGTCACGTACCTCAACAGCGTCTGCGCGGCCCTGCGCGACCTCCCGATGGACCGGCTGGAGACCGAGAAGGAGATCCTGCGCACGGAGGCGGGCAGCCGCGGGAAGGGTCCCATGTCCCGGATGCCGCCCTGGCGTTACGGCGCCCAGGGCTACGGCCTGTCCGGCTACGACGAACTCGGCACCCGGAGCCTGACGGCCGACCAGGCGCGCCACTGGGCCGAGACCCGCTTCACCCGGGCCAACGCCGTGCTGTTCCTCACCGCGGACCGCGTACCGGACGGCCTCGACCTCACCCTGCCCGCCGGCCGCCGCTTCCCGACCCCGGCCGCGACCAGCGCGCTCCCCGTCACGCCGGCGTACTTCCGCGGCGAGGACGGCCACCTCGTCTTCACCTCCGTCCTGCGCCGCTCCACCGCGGCCGCCGTCTTCGCCGAGGTGCTGGGCCGTGCCCTCTTCCAGGACCTGCGTCAGAAGGGCGGCTACTCGTACTCGGCGGAGGCCGACTACTCCCCGCGCGACCCCGACTTCGCCACCCTCACCGCGTACGCCGACGCGCTCCCGCACAAGCAGGACGCCGCGGTCGGCGGGTTCGTCGACGCCTTCGCCCGGCTGCGCGCCGGCCGTGTCGAGCAGGCCGAACTGGACTCCGCGCGCGGGAAGTTGCTCAAGCCCTACGACACCCCCGACCTCGGTGCGGCACTGCTGCCGTCGTACGCGCTCAGCCTGCTGACCGGCCACCGGATCCTGGCTCCCGCGCAGTACCGGGCCCAACTCGAGGCGGTCGGCGTCGCCGACCTGCGCGAGGTCGCCCGCGAGGCGTGGGACGGCGGGCTGCTCCAGATACCGACCGAGAGCGCCGACTGGGCGGGCCTCACCCGCGCCCCGCACTTCTCGGCGTCCGGGGTCTCCGGCACCCTGCACCCGTCCCTGGAGGACGACGACGTCACGCTGATCATCGGGGCGGCGGGCGTGACGCTGTCGACGCCGGGTGGCCTGGTCACCGTGCGGTACGACGCCTGCGCCGCGATGACCACCCGCCCCGACGGGGCCCGGTGCCTGACCGGCCTCGACGGCTTCGGCGTGGCCGTGGAGCCGACCCTGTTCGGGGACGTCACGGCCGAGCGGATCGCCGTACTGGACAAGGCGGTTCCGGCCGCCGTGGTCGTCCCCCTTCCGGCCCGCCCGGCGGAGGAGATACCTCAGCCGGGTGAACGGACGGCCCCCGCCGCGCGGACTCCGGCGGACGAGTCCAAGCAGACCGAAGGCCGGGGGGCGAGGGTGGCCGGGCGGGTGTCGGGCCACTTCGTCCTCGTGACCGCGCTGGCGACGCTGTGGCCCGTGCTCCTCGGCGCCATCCTCGTCAACGGAATCCAGGAACCCGCGATCAGATTGCCCGTGATCGCCGGATGCGTGCTGGAGTTCTGGCTGATCCACGCCGCCCGCAACCTGTACCGGACCGGGAAGCCGACTACTCCCCAGTGACCGATGACTCCACGGTGACCGACTACTCCACGGTGACCGACTTCGCCAGGTTCCTCGGCTGGTCCACCTCGTTGCCCCGGGCCGTGGCCAGCTCGCAGGCGAACACCTGCAGCGGCACGGTCGCCACCAGCGGCTGCAGCAGGGTCGGCGTGGCCGGAATCCGGATCAGGTGATCGGCGTACGGCACCACCGCCTCGTCCCCCTCCTCCGCGATCACGATGGTCCGCGCTCCCCGGGCCCTGATCTCCTGGATGTTGGACACGATCTTGTCGTGGATCACCGACCGCCCTCGGGGCGAGGGCACGACCACCACCACCGGAAGGTCCTCCTCGATGAGCGCGATCGGCCCGTGCTTCAACTCCCCGGCCGCGAAGCCCTCGGCATGCATGTAGGCGAGTTCCTTGAGCTTCAGTGCGCCTTCCAGCGCCACCGGATACCCGACGTGCCGCCCGAGGAACAGCACGGTGTCCTTGTCGGCCAGCGACCGCGCCAGCGCCCGCACCGGCTCCATCGTCTCCAGCACCCGCTCGACCTCACCGGAGATCCGCGACAGGTCCCGGACGACGGCGGAGATCTCGTCGCCCCACTTGGTCCCCCGCACCTGCCCCAGGTACAGCGCGACCAGGTAGCACGCCACGAGCTGCGTCAGGAACGCCTTCGTCGACGCCACGGCGACCTCGGGCCCCGCGTGCGTGTACAGCACCGCGTCCGACTCCCGGGGGATCGTCGACCCGTTGGTGTTGCAGATCGCCAGCACCCTGGAACCCTGCTCACGGGCGTGCCGTAGCGCCATGAGGGTGTCCATGGTCTCCCCGGACTGGGAGATCGCGATCACGAGGGAGCGCGGGCCGAGGATCGGGTCCCGATAGCGGAACTCGCTCGCCAGCTCCACCTCGCAGGGGATACGGGTCCAGTGCTCGATGGCGTACTTGGCGATCATGCCCGCGTGGAAGGCCGTACCGCAGGCCACGATGACGACCTTGTCCACCTCGCGCAGCTCGGCGTCGGAGATCCGTACCTCGTCCAGCGTGAGGGATCCGGCCGCGTCGATACGGCCGAGCAGCGTGTCGGCGACCGCCTTCGGCTGCTCGGCGATCTCCTTGAGCATGAAGTAGTCGTAGCCGCCCTTCTCGGCGGCGGAGGCGTCCCAGTCGATGTGGAAGGCGCGGACCTCGGCGGGTCGGCCGTCGAAGCCGGTGACGGTCACCCCGTCCCTCCGCAGCTCCACGACCTGGTCCTGGCCGAGCTCGATCGCGGAGCGGGTGTGGGAGATGAAGGCCGCCACATCGGACGCCAGAAACGCCTCGCCCTCACCGACTCCGACGACGAGCGGCGAGTTCCGCCGGGCGCCGACCACCACGTCCGGCTCGTCCGCGTGCACCGCGACCAGCGTGAACGCCCCCTCCAACCGCCGGCACACCAGCCGCATCGCCTCCGCGAGGTCGGCCGTCGCCGAGAACTCCTCGGCCAGCAGGTGGGCGACGACCTCGGTGTCGGTCTCGGAGGCCAGCTCGTGTCCCCGCTCCTCCAGCTCGGCCCGCAGCGCGGCGAAGTTCTCGATGATCCCGTTGTGGACGACCGCGACCCGGCCGGCATTGTCGAGATGAGGGTGCGCGTTGGCGTCGGTCGGTCCGCCGTGCGTGGCCCACCGGGTGTGCCCGATACCGGTGAGCCCCGCCGGCAACGGCCGGTCCACCAGCTCCTTCTCCAGATTCACCAGCTTCCCGGCCTTCTTCGCCGCCGCCAGCCCACCGTCCGCCGCCACGGCGACGCCCGCCGAGTCGTACCCCCGGTACTCCAGCCGCTTCAGCCCGGCCGTCACGACATCGAGCGCCGACTGCGACCCCACGTATCCCACGATTCCGCACATGCGCGGCAGCCTAGGGGCCGAGGGGCGTCGGAACACGGCACTTCGTGCCCGATTCCGGATATTGCGGCAGGGACGGAATCGAGCCAACTCGATCCACTCCACCCCCCTGCCCCTCACCGACTCGCCACAGGAAGGGCACAGACAGGAAGTCCTCGACGCCCGGAACGCATTGGCAGACCAGGTGATCCAGGCACTCCGACGTGCCGGCCTGCCTGCATTCCACGAGCGGGAAACCGCGACGGCGGAGCGGGCGGGCGCCGTGGTTCATGTCGAACCCGACGCCGAGACCGCCTCGGCGTCCGTGTCCGTGGAATGGAGATGCGACCCCGGCGTGATCCAGACGTCCGTCGACAGTCTCTCCTTTCAGGCCCCGCCGAAGTCGGACCACACCGGCTCCGGCGGGGCCGGCCGCATGCCAAGGAGCCATGTTGTCCGGCGCCCTCAAGCCGGGCACACCGATCACCTACTCGGTGCCCTACCACCCCGACTTCGCGGACGCGGCGCGGGAACTGCTCGACCAGTACGTCCGGCGAGCCGGCGGACGACACCTGGCTGGTCTCTCGACGAACAAGCAGCGAAGCGAGGAGCAAGCAGCGCATGACTGAACTCGAATTCGACCTGCCTCCCAAGGCCCCTCCGGAAGTCGTCGCCGAGCGCGAGGCGCTGGCTGACGAGGTGTGCCGGGAACTGACCCGGGCTGGGCTCCCGGTGCACCGGGGCGACCTCGACAGCGGTGCGGAGAAGAGACCTGGGGCACGTGTGCATGTCGCGCCTTTCACCGAAGGCGGCGTGTATGTGAACTGGACGACGGACTCGGAGCTTAGGGACACGGCCCTCGATCTCTTCGCTCGAGGAATCGACTACGCCGACCCGCCTCCGGTCCTCCGCCACTACAACAGCGTGCTCCAGCACATGCGCACCGCCCTGTCCGAGATCTTGGCCTCGGCAGGATTCGAGGTCGGAGAACCGGACAGACACGGGCACGGGAGCATGATCGAGGTAAGGGGCGTTCGGCCCTGATCCCTCGCTGGTCAGGTCAGGCCCTGCCGAATCCGATGTCAACCGGCTTCGGCGTGGCCTGCCCCATTCGTAGGAGCAACGTGAGTTACAGCCTGTACCTCTGCCGTTTCACCGACGGCCAACCCGCCCCCATGGACGAGACCGCGATACGCGCCGTCCTCGGCCCCGTCACCGTAGGCGGCATGCCGCCCACCGGTCTCCCGGACTCCTGGGACCTCCAGGCCGAGGACGGCGGCGGATCCGAGGTCTACGGTGACGCCCTCGGCCTCACGTTCAACCGCTTCTCTCCCGGACAGATCCTGGACCGCGTGGCCGAACTCGCCCGCCGCACCGGTGCCGCCGTCCTGCCGCTCGGCTGCCCGACGATCCTCACGAGCGAGGCCGACCGGAGACACCTCCCGGAAAGCCTCCGCGCGGAGGTGATCGTGCTCGCGCCCACCGCTCTCACCGGAGGCGCGATCCAGCTCCTGATCTCCCCAAGGCCGGAACCCCGCCAACGCCCCGTCCTCCCCCGGTTCCCCTACCACCCCAGCCCGGTCGCCACCGGCTCCGTCACCACCTCCGACGCCCCCTGCGTGTGCTGCGGACAGGAACGCGGCTGGGTGTACACCGGCCCCGTCTACGCCGCCGGCGCCCCGGACAGCGGCATCTGCCCGTACTGCATCGCCTTCGGCAAGGCCGCCGAGCGCTACGACGCCACCTTCACCGAGGCCATCGAGGGGGACGTACCGAAAGACGTCGTGACGGCCATCCTCAGACGCACCCCCGGGTTCCTCGCTTGGCAGTCCCCGACCTGGCTCACGCACTGCGGCGACGGCGCCGAATTCCTCGGTCTCGCCGGAGCGAAGGAGCTCGAAAGGTACCCGGCCGCCGTCGACGACCTCCGCCGGCGATGCGCCGAGTGGACCTGGCCGCCGGACGAAGTCGAGGACTTCCTCGGCTCGCTCGACAAGGACGACCAGCCCACCGCGTACCTCTTCCGCTGCCGGGTCTGCGCCACCCACCTCGCCTACGCGGACTTCACCTGACCACGCCGAAACAGGTACCCCACAGCCCGACGTGACCCACCCCACCCCCCACCCCGTTCAAACTCCGTTAACAATGGACTGTGATCTCCCCGGTCTCCCCGATACCCCGGAGCGCCCACCGGCACAAGCCGGAGGCGACTCCCTACGTCGACCTCACCCGCTCCGAGTGGAGTGCGCTGCGCGAGAAGACGCCGCTCCCGCTGAACGCCGAAGAGGTCGAGAAGCTGCGCGGTCTCGGTGACGTCATCGACCTCGACGAGGTGCGGGACATCTACCTCCCGCTCTCCCGGCTCCTGAACCTCTACGTCGGCGCCACGGACGGCCTCAGAGGCGCCCTGAACACCTTCCTGGGCGAACAGGGCTCCCAGTCCGGCACCCCGTTCGTCATAGGGGTCGCGGGATCGGTCGCCGTGGGGAAGTCGACGGTGGCCCGACTCCTCCAGGCCCTGCTCTCCCGCTGGCCCGAGCACCCCCGCGTCGAGCTGGTCACCACCGACGGCTTCCTGCTCCCCACTCGGGAGCTGGAGGCCCGCGGGCTCATGTCGCGCAAGGGCTTCCCGGAGTCGTACGACCGCCGTGCGCTGACCCGTTTCGTCGCCGACATCAAGGCGGGCAAGGACGAGGTCACCGCCCCCGTCTACTCCCACCTGATCTACGACATCGTCCCGGACCAGCGGCTCACCGTCCGCCGCCCCGACATCCTGATCGTCGAGGGCCTCAACGTCCTGCAGCCCGCCCTCCCCGGCACGGACGGCCGCACCCGCGTCGGTCTCGCCGACTACTTCGACTTCAGCGTGTACGTCGACGCGAGCGCCGAGGACATCGAGCGCTGGTATCTCAGCCGGTTCAAAAAGCTGAGGCAGACCGCCTTCCAGAACCCCGACTCGTACTTCAGGAAGTACACCCAGGTCTCGGAGGAGGAGGCGGTCGACTACGCCCGCACCCTCTGGCGCACCATCAACAAGCCCAACCTGGTGGAGAACATCGCCCCCACCCGCGGCCGCGCCACCCTCGTCATCCGCAAGGGCCAGGACCACAAGGTGCGCAAGCTCAGCCTCCGCAAGCTCTAGAAACCCGCGCCTGTTAAATAGGCGCCATGCTGCATCTGCGCCTGATCACACCGGCCGAGAAGACCGACGACGTGGTCCGCCTGATCGAGAACACGGTCGGCACCACCCACCTCGTCGTCATGCCGGGCGCCGCCCGCAACCCGGCGGGTGACGTCGTGATGTGTGACGTGGCCCGCGAGGCCGGTGACGAACTCATCGGCGAGTTGCGGAAGTTGGACCTCGACAAGACCGGCTCCATCGCCGTCGAGAACATCGACCTGTCCCTCTCCGACCGTGCGGACAAGGCCGAGGAGGACGCACCCGGCGAAGGCGTGGACGCGGTCATCTGGGAGCACCTCACCGACGCGACGCACGAGGAGTCGACGCTCTCCATCACCTATCTCGCCTTCATCACCCTGGCCACGATGATCGCGGCCTGCGGTGTGGTGCTGGACAACGCGATCCTGATCGTGGGCGCGATGGCGGTGGGTCCCGAGTTCGGGCCTTTGGCGGCCTTCAGTACGGCGATCGTCCAGCGCACACCACGCCTGGCGGTGCGCTCACTGATCGCCCTGTTGGTGGGCTTCGCGGCGGCGATGGTGGTGACGGTCGGCTTCACCTGGTTCATGGACGCCCTGAACCTGTTCCACAAGTCCGACCTGGAGGGCGACCGCCCCAACACCGCCTTCGTCTACGCCCCCGACCCCTTCTCGTTCGTGGTGGCGGTCCTCGCGGGAATCGCCGGCACCCTCAGCCTGACCTCGGCGAAGTCGGGAGCCCTGGTGGGAGTGGCCATCTCCGTCACCACGATCCCGGCGGCGGCCAACGCGGCGGTGGCCCTGGCCTACGGCGACATGGGCCAGACGGTCGGCTCCACGAACCAGCTCCTGCTGAACCTGCTGGGCATCGTCCTGGCGGGCACCCTCACCCTGCTCTTCCAGAAGTGGCTCTGGCGAAAGCGCCCTTAGGGGCGCGGGGAACCGCGCGATCAGCCACAACCGACCAGCAGGCCCGCGCACCGCGGCAACCCGCCGCCCCTACCGGGCAATTCAGCCCAGCGCCGACTTCACCACGTCCGCCAACCGCCCCGCCACCGACCGGGCCTGGTCGATGTCGGCCGCCTCGACCATCACCCGCACCAGCGGCTCGGTCCCCGACGGTCGCAGCAACACCCGCCCCGTGGCGCCCAGTTCACGCTCGGCCTCGGTCACTGCCGCCGCCAGCTCGCCGGACGTCGAGACCCGCGACCGGTCCACGTCGGGCACGTTGATCAGGACCTGCGGCAGCCGCTCCATCACGGACGCCAGGTCCTTCAGCGACCGCCCGCTCTCCGCGACGCGAGCCGCCAGCATCAGCCCGGTCAGCGTCCCGTCCCCGGTCGTGGCGTGGTCCAGGATGATGACGTGCCCGGACTGCTCGCCGCCGAGGGCGTACCCGTGCTGCTTCATCTCCTCCAGCACATACCGGTCCCCGACGGCGGTCTGGACGAGCCGGAGCCCCTCCCGCTCCAGCGCCAGCTTGAAGCCCAGGTTCGACATGACCGTGGCGACGACGGTGTCGGACCGCAGCGCCGAGCGGTCCCTCATCGCCAGCGCGAGTACGGCCATGATCTGGTCGCCGTCCACCTCCTCGCCGGTGTGGTCGACGGCCAGGCACCGGTCCGCGTCCCCGTCGTGCGCGATGCCGAAGTCCGCCCCGTGCTCGACGACGGCGGCCTTCAGCGGTCCCAGATGCGTGGAGCCGCACCCGTCGTTGATGTTGAGCCCGTCCGGCTGGGCGCCGATGGTGATCACCTCGGCGCCGGCCCGCGAGAACGCCTCCGGCGACACCCAGGAGGCGGCGCCGTGCGCCTCGTCGAGGACGATCTTCAGCCCGTCGAGCCGGTTCGGCAGTACGGCGATCAGATGCGCCACGTACTTGTCGAAGCCCTCGGCGTACTCGCGGACCCGGCCGACACCGCCGCCGGTCGGCCGCTCCCAGGGCTCACCGTGCCGGTGCGCGTCGTAGATCGCCTCGATGCGCTCCTCCAGCGCGTCGTCGAGCTTGTGCCCGCCGCGCGCGAGGAACTTGATGCCGTTGTCGGGCATGGCGTTGTGGCTGGCGGAGAGCACGACGCCGAGGTCCGCGCCGAGCACACCGGTGAGGTACGCCACGGCGGGTGTCGGCAGCACGCCGACCTTCAGCACGTCCACGCCGGCGCTCGCGAGGCCCGCGACCACGGCGGCCTCCAGGAACTCCCCGGACGCGCGCGGATCCCGTCCCACCACCGCGGTCGGCCGGTGGCCCTGGAACGTACCCGCCTCGGCCAGCACATGCGCCGCCGCGACCGACAGACCGAGCGCCAGCTCGGCCGTCAGATCCGCGTTGGCGACACCGCGCACGCCGTCCGTGCCGAAGAGTCGTCCCACTTGTCCTCCTGAGGAAGCGTCAGTTACGGAGATCATCCGATCACATGAGCCTTTGAGCGCCTTGTGCCGTTATACGCCCGAGGCTGTGATAAACGAACGCCCCGGCGGCACTGTGGCGTGCCGCCGGGGCGAACGGACGTACTGCTGACTCGCGGGAACGAGCCGGTACGAGCAGAACAGGCAGCGAGATTAACGCTTGCTGTACTGCGGGGCCTTGCGGGCCTTCTTGAGACCGGCCTTCTTGCGCTCGACCGCACGGTCGTCGCGACGGAGGAAGCCGGCCTTCTTGAGGGCGCCGCGGTTGTTGTCCACGTCGGCCTCGTTCAGCGCGCGGGCGACACCGAGACGGAGCGCACCGGCCTGACCGGAGACACCGCCACCGGAGATGCGGGCGACGACGTCGTAGCGGCCCTCGAGCTCGAGCACCTTGAAGGGCTCGTTGACTTCCTGCTGGTGCACCTTGTTGGGGAAGTAGTCCTCAAGGGTGCGACCGTTGATCTTCCACTTGCCGGTGCCCGGGACGATCCGGACGCGGGCGATGGCGTTCTTGCGACGGCCCAGGCCGGCGGCGGGCTGCGGGTCGCCGAAGCGGCCGGCGAGCGACTCCGAGGTGTACTCGCCCTCGACGGGGACCTCGGACTCGGTGGTGTAGCTGTCGATGTCGACGAGCTCGGTCTCGGTCTCTTCGACCGGCTGCTCAACAGTGGTCTCGGCCACGATGCTCCTCAGATTCTTTTCTGTCTTAGGGGGTGGCCGGAACTACTGCGCGACCTGGGTGATCTCGAACGGCACCGGCTGCTGCGCAGCGTGCGGGTGCTGGTCGCCCGAGTAGACCTTCAGCTTGCTGATCATCTGACGGCCCAGGGAGTTCTTGGGGATCATGCCCTTGATGGCCTTCTCGACGGCCTT
>NZ_JBHVYZ010000041.1:28796-61255 GCF_042880295.1 Streptomyces sp. NPDC058307 | reverse complement strand
CGACGGCCCAGGGAGTTCTTGGGGATCATGCCCTTGATGGCCTTCTCGACGGCCTTCTCGGGGTTCTTCGCCAGCAGCTCGTCGTAGCGGACGGAGCGCAGACCACCCGGGTAACCGGAGTGGCGGTACGCCAGCTTCTGGGTCTTCTTGTTGCCGGACAGGTGAACCTTGTCGGCGTTGATGATGATGACGAAGTCGCCCATGTCCATGTGCGGGGCATAGGTCGGCTTGTGCTTGCCACGGAGGAGATTCGCAGCGGTGGTGGCCAGACGGCCCAGGACGACGTCCTGAGCGTCAATGACGTGCCACTGGCGAGTCACATCGCCGGGCTTGGGGCTGTACGTACGCACTTCGCAGCCTTCTTCTTCAGTGGATGGGTGCTGACACATGGCATCACTGAAGCGATCGTGCAGCTGGGGACGACAATGGCCGGGGACACTGCCCGTATGCCGCCCACTGGTAACTGCTCCAGGGAACCTACGTAAGGGCCTCTCGTCTGAGAACGACCAAGCCGATACGCATAACAAACCGCAAGGTTACCCGCGCTGCCCCGGACGGGTCAAAACGAGTCCGCCGCGACAGGCGTCACAGCATCTCGGGGACCGAGATGTGCACCCCTGCCGGAAAGGTCCCCGGGCCCGTGTCCACAGGCCCCGCAGCACCTCCCGTCCCCCGTCTAAGATGCGCCCCATGAGCTTTGGGCAGCAGGGGGGACCCCCGTCCCAGTGGGACCCCTGGAAACCGCAGTCGCAGCAGCCGTGGGGCAGCGACGGGGGCGAGACTCCGGACTGGGCCGCGCTCGCCGAGGCCTCCGAGATCCGCAACAGACGGCGCCGGCTGTTCTTCATCGTCGGCGGCGCGCTCGCCACGGTCGCGATAGGCACCGCCGTGGCGATGGCCGTCGTATCGGCGAACGGCGACGACCAGGCGGACAAGCCGGCGTCCTCGCTGTCGGCCGCCGCGATCCCCAGCGCCACCGGGACCGCCCCGTCGTTCGCGCCGACCAGCGCCCCGCCGCCGCTGGACCCGAAGGACTTCATCGCCAGCAAGGCCAAGGACACGGCCCCGCTCAGCGCGAAGATCCTCTTCCCGGGCACCCAGCTGACCATGGGCTCGACCGTGTACAAGAAGGGCACGACCTCCGACACGAAGAACTGCGCCGCGGCCGACGGCGTCCAGGCCAGCCTCGGCAAGATCCTCGACGCCAACGGCTGCACCCAGTTCATGCGCGTCAGCTACACCAAGGACGGCGTCTCGGTGACGGTCGGCGTGGCCGTCTTCGACACCGAGGCCCGGGCGACGAAGGCCAAGAGCCAGGTCAACACCAAGAAGGACATCGTCAAGTCGCTGTCCGGCGGCGCGGTCAAGGCCTTCTGCAACTCCGCGATCTGCCGCACGACCTCGAACTCCTACGGCCGCTACGCCTACTTCACCATCGCCGGCTTCGCGAGCGGCAAGAACGTCACGGAGAAGGACACGGCGGTCTTCGGCATCGGCGACAACCTGGCCGAGTTCACCTTCCGCCAGATCCACCGCCGCGGCGAGGCACAGGCCTCCACGGCCGCGGGCGAGTGACCCGGCGCGCCGGGGCGCGCCGGGTCCGGTTCGGTCAGGTCCGCTCCCAGGAGCCGCTCAGGACGGGCTCGGGATACGGCAGGACGGGTTCCGGCAGGCTGCCGGCCGTCCGCCCGCTCCCGGCCGTCCTGAAGACCCAGGTGCGGTAGGACCAGAAGCGGAAGAGCGTCGCCACACCGATCCCGACGAACTTGCTGACGTTGGTGGCGAGCGTGCCGTCCCAGCCGAAGCCGTAGGTCGTGGCATAGAGAACCGAGTTCTCGATGACCAGTCCGATCGCGCTGAACAACAGGAAGAGGGTGAGCTCCTTCCTGCGGCTGTTGCGGTCCTCCTGAGCCCGTTTGCGGTACGCGAAGTACCGCAGCCCCAGGTAGTTGCTCAGGATCGCGACGACCGTGGCCAGGACGCTCGCCCGGACGGTCTGCCAGTCCGTGCCGGTCCTGATGAGGTTGAAGACCACGAGGTTGACGACGAAGCCCGACGCCCCCACCATGCCGAACTTCGCGATCTCGCGGTACAGCCTCCCCCACCGGGAGGGAAGCGCGTGACGTCCGCTGCTCACCGCCGCGCTCATCCCCGTCGGTTGCGCAGTCGCAGCCGCACCGGCATCAGTGCCGACTCGATCTGGGTCGAGAGGTTCATCTTGGAGACGCCCTCGGTGCGCTCCTCGAAGCGGATCGGGATCTCCACGGCGCTGTGCCCGGCCCGGACGGCCTTGAACTTCAGCTCGACCTGGAAGCTGTACCCGGCACTGTCCAGAGTCGAGAGGTCGATGTCCCGCAGGGTGGCCGCCGACCACAGGTTGAAGCCGGCGGTGATGTCCCGGATCTTGGTGCCGAGCACGGTCCGGGCGTACCGGTTGGCGAAGCGGGACAGCAGGACGCGGTGCCTGCCCCACTCCTCGTCCAGCGAGCCGCCCTCCACGTACCGGCTGCCGACGACCAGGCCGACCCCGGACGTCACAGCCGTACCGAGCATGCGGGGGACCGCTTCCACCGGGTGGCTGCCGTCGGCGTCCATCTGGACGACGTACTCCGCCCCCTCGGCGAGCGCGGCGCTCATGCCCGCGACGTACGCCCGCCCGAGTCCGTCCTTCTCGGTCCGGTGCAGCACGCTCATCCGGCGCCGCCCGTCCGAGTTGTACTTCTCAGCGAGCTCCTCGGCGATCCGCCCGGTGCCGTCCGGGCTGGAGTCGTCGACGATCTTCAGATGCAGCCCGTCGATCGGCAGGCCGAGGACCAGCTCCGCCATGCGGGGCAGGTTCGGCGCCTCGTTGTAGGTGGGCATCACGACGGTAACCGGTACATCCGGATATCTGTCGAGGCTCGTCATGTCGTTCTCTTCCCTCCCAAGAGACCCCTCAGGGGCCTCTCCCCAGCGGGCGCGGGTCTGCCCAGCGCCCGGAAGTGCCAGCCCGCCGCGGCCCAGCGCTCCCCGTCGAGCGCCCCCCGGCCGTCCACGATCCGTGGGCGGGCCACCAGTCGCGCGGCCCGCTCCGGGTCGATCTCCCGGAACTGCGGCCACTCGGTCAGATGCAGCACGAGGTCGGCTCCCCGCAGGGCTTCCTCGGCCGACAGTGCGTAACCGAGAAGCGGGTACGCCTTGCGGGCGTTGTCCAGCGCCTCGGGGTCGTAGACCGTGACGTCGGCGCCGTCGAGGCGCAGCCGGGCGGCCACATTGAGCGCCGGCGAGTCACGGATGTCGTCGGAGTCGGGCTTGAAGGCCGCTCCGAGTACGGCGATACGGGCGCCCAGCACCGATCCGCCGCACAGCTCCCGCGCCAGGGCGACGACCTTGTCGCGACGGCGCATGTTGATCGCGTCGACCTCGCGCAGGAACGCCAGCGAGACCCCGAGTTCGTCGGCGCGGTGCGCGAAGGCGCGGATGTCCTTGGGCAGACAGCCGCCGCCGAAGCCGACACCGGCGCGCAGGAACTTCTTCCCGATCCGGTCGTCGTACCCGATCGCCTCGGAGAGCACGCCGACGTCGCCGCCCGCGGCCTCGCAGATCTCGGCCATCGCGTTGATGAAGGAGATCTTGGTGGCGAGGAAGGCGTTGGCGGCCGTCTTCACCAGTTCGGCGGTCGGGAAGTCAGCGGTGACAACGGGCGTGCCCGCATCGAGGACGGGGGCGTACACCTCGCGGAGGACTCTTTCCGCATGGGAAGACCGCACGCCGAACACCAGCCGGTCCGGCCGCAAGGTGTCCGCGACGGCGAAGCCCTCCCGCAGGAATTCCGGGTTCCAGGCGATCTCGGTCCCCTCGAAGCGGGCGGCCAGCCGCTCGGCCGTGCCCACCGGCACGGTCGATTTGCCGACCAGCAGGGAGCCCTCGGCGGCATGCTCCGCGATCGCCGTGAACGCGGCATCGACATAGGTCAGGTCGGCGCCCTCGGACCCCTTGCGCTGCGGGGTGCCGACGCACACGAAGTGCACCTCGGCGAAGTCCCCTGCCTCCGCGTAGTCGGTGGTGAAACGGAGCCGTCCGCTCGCCGTGTGTTTCCGGATCAGCTCGGGCAGCCCGGGCTCGTGGAACGGCACGTGTCCGCCTTGCAGCGCGGCGACCTTGTCGGGGTCCACGTCGACCCCGAGCACCTCGTGTCCGAGCTCCGCCATGCAGGCGGCGTGGGTGGCACCGAGATAGCCGGTGCCGATGACTGTGAGCCGCATCCAGCGGCCTCCTTCACAACTCCGTGTCGGTCGCTACTTGCGCTCGAGAACCTGCACCACGACGTGGTTCAGCCTCACCGTGCGACCGGCCTTGAAGGACTTCTCGATCGTTGCCGCGGTCTTCGCGTTCATGCCGGTGAGCGGCGGACGCCCGTCGCTGACCGTGGAGATCAGCCAGAGGCGGTCGGTGCCCTTGAGACAACTCGCCGGCTTACGGCACTCGGTGGCGCCGTACGACCCGTTCTCCTGCGGGGTGTACTCCATGAGCACGTCCTCCGGAGCCTTGCGGTCCCGCAGCTCGTACGCCATGGCCCGGCGCTCCGACATCCCGCCGTTGAAGATCATTCCGTCGCCGGACCTCTCGCCCGCCGCGACGACGTTCGCCGCGCCCCGGAAGTCCGGTTCCATCGGCAGGTCCTTCTTGGCGTCGCCGATCGCCGGCCACGCCACGAAGGCGTACCCGGCCGCCACGACCGCGACCAGCAGCCCGCTCAGCACCTGCGCGCCGGTCCCCCGGCGGGCCTCGGGATCGAGTCTGCCGACGAGCCGGGTGAGCGCGGCGGCCACCAGAAGCGTCCAGGCCGGGATGGTGAACAGCAGATACCGCGGCAGGAAGAGGTGCAGCTGGTCGGCGGTCACGAAGGTGAGGACCGGCGGCAGTACGGCCCAGGCGGCGAGCAGCACCGAGTACCGCCCTGCCACCATGAGACCGACGACTCCGAGGGCCATCACCGCTCCGCCGGTGATCCACGACCCGAACAGAGTGTCCGGGAACTGGGTCAGGTCCTTGGTCGTGGTGACGTTCCAGGCGATCTGCCCGCTCTGCCCGGTGCCCTGCGCCACCATCGGGAAGGTGATGGACAGCCCCAGCATGGCCGCGCCGGCGAAGGCGTAGTGGGCGATGCGGTCGCCCCGCTTCCTGGCCAGGAAGACCAGCCACACATGCCCGGCGAGCACCGCCATCGCCACCAGGTGACTGAAGCCCGTGGCCGCGATGGCCAGCCCGTACAGCGTCCAGTTGCGCAGACTCGGCTTGTCCAGCGCCCGGATCAGCCACAGGGTGGCCAGCAGCGCGAACATCGTCGCGAAGGCGTACGGCCGGGCTTCCTGACCGTAGCGGGTGATCATCGGCACCACCGCGAACAGCAGCCCGGCCAGCGCACCGGTGCGCACCGCGAACATCCGGCGTCCCAGCAACCCGACCAGACCGGCCGAGACCGCCATGGCGAGCGCCTCCGGCAGCCGCAGCATGGCCGCCGAGTCCCCGGCGACGTCGACCCACAGATGCATCGCCGCGTAGTACGGCGCGATCACGACGTCGATGCTGCCGATCAGCCGTCCGAGGTCGTGCCACGAGATCGTGGACGCCCACCAGGTGGCGTGCTCGTCGCGCCACAGCTGGCGCCCGCCGAGCCCCGGCAGAACGCAGGCGGCCGCGACCAGCGCCGGCAGCAGGAAGGCGAGCCACGCCGAGCCCCTGCCGACACCGTCGGCGGACCGGCGGTGATCGGAGGAGGTGCCGTCCTCGGCTTCCTGGGCGGCCGTTTCGTCGACCGGTGGTGTGTACGCCGTCATCGCTTCACCCAGATCCGGTACGGCTCCTGTCCGCCGTCCTTGTCGGAGGGCCGCAGCAGGGCCAGCAGCCGGTAGTCGGCGTTGCCGCGCAGCGCCTCGGGAACGGAGTCGGTCCGCAGCACGATCGCGTCGTAGGAGCCCTTCTTCACGGCGGCTGCCAGGGCCGGGCCGCTCTCGGCCTGGTGCCACTGGGCGGGCTCGGTGTGCGCCCGCAGGTAGTAGGCGGAGATCTCCGGGTCGTCCGTCAGGTACTCGCCCATGGTGTCCACGACCTCGCGCAGGGCACCGATCATGGCGGCCGAGTCCGGCGGCCGGTACAGCTCACGGGTCTGCGCCATGCCGATGACCAGGGCGGCGACGTAGATCATGATGCCGATCTGCGGGTACCGGAAGTGGGCACCCATCATCCGCGAGACGCCGAGGCCCGCCATCGGCACCGCGAACAGCAGCCCGAAGCCGACGTGGATGTACAGCGAGCTGCCGTTGCCCAGCCAGGCCTGGTAGAGCGGGGCGAGCAGAGCGGTGGCACACATGGTCAGGCCGAGCAGGGAGCGTCGGATCGCACCGGGTGCGGTGCCCTCGGCCCACGGCATCTCGCCCATCCGGGCCCGCCGGATGAAGCCGACGGCACCGATCACGGCGACGAGCAGGACGACTCCGCCCCACTGGACGCTTTCCCTCAGCAGGTGGAGGGCGCTGTCGGTGCTGTGGACGTTCCAACCGCCCGGCGTGCCGGCGAGCTGGACTCCGGCGAAGCACAGTGCGCCGGTGGCCGTCGCGAACAGCGCGCCCCGCCCGAAGGCGCCCGCGCCACGGAACCGGTAGGCGGTCAGCACGGCGAGCACGGTCAGCGTGGGCAGGTACAGGGCGGCCGCATACGCGGCGAACGGCGCGAGGGCCGCGAACGGCGCCGCGAGCAGCACGGCTACGGGGCTCGCCTGCCGGGTCCGGGCCAGCAGCCACAGGGCGGCGGCGAGGAGGAACAGCGACAGGGAGTGCAGGGAGGCGTACCGGCCGGTGAAGGCGGTCGACTCCAGCACGGAGTACATGGCGGCGGCCGCGAGACCGGCCCGCGCGTTGAACAGCAGCCGGGTGGCGCCGAACAGCAGCGCCGTGGCTCCGAGCGCCCATGCCAGGCTCAGCGCCCGGGCCCCGGCGAGGCCGAGCTGGGAGACCAGCCCCGACAGTTCGCCGCCGGACATCAGGAACTTCGCCTCTTGAGGGAAGGCGCTGCCGTCGAGCCGGAAGGACAGCCCTGCCTGGACGAGCAGGATCAGGACCAGGACGCCTCGGCTGATCCATGCCGAGCGGCTGTTGTCGACCGACCAGGCCGACACCGGGACCTCGGGGAGCACATAGCCCGGCTCGGGCTCCGACTCGGGTTCGACGACGGTGTACTCCGGGACGTAGTACTCGACGTCGGATTCACCCGTGTAGGGACGCGCGTAGTACTGCTGCGCGGGACCCGGCTGCTGCGGGATGTACTGCTGCCCGGCATAGGGCTGCTGATGGCCGTACGCCTGCTGATCACCGTAGGTCTGCTGCTGTTCGTAGGCCTGCCGGTCGCCGTAGCCCTGTTGATGCTGGTCGGTGTGGGGCGGGTAGTGCTGCTGCCAGTCGTCCTGGTGCGGGCCGGGCTCCGACCAGCCGCCGTCCTGCTGCTGCGTCGTCATGAACGCGGCACCTCGAATCCGAAGTCGTCGTCCGCGATGAGGCGCTTGAACTCGGCCAGCGCGAGGGGGCTGCTCTGGATGCGCCAGTCGGCCCGCTTGGGGATGTTGAACCACAGGAAGCCGATGACGTCCTTGTCACCCTTCACACCCGCGAGCAGGTCGCGCACATCGGCACGCCGCCGCTCCCCGGGCTCCGACGAGGTCTCGCTGATCAGCACCGGCTTGTCGGTGAACGCGTCGATCTGGCGGCGCGTCGGGCCGTACAGGGTGTCGAAGGTGTGGGCGCCGGTCTGCGTCCAGTAGCCGACGACGCCGACCCAGTCGACGTAGGCGTCACCGGGCCAGTAGGGCTTCAGCTTCACGGAACGCACCGGGTTGATGACGTTCGGGCTCCACACCCAGACCACGTTCGTGGCGCCGACCTCCTGGAAGACGTCGTGAATGTGCCGCCACGCCTTCACGAAGGTCTCAGGGGTGGTGTCCTTGGTACCCCACGGATACCAGTGGCCGTTCATCTCGTGCCCGAAGCTGATCGCCACGGGCACGTTCGTCTTGCGCACACTGTCCGCGTACTTCTTGATGTACGCGTCCTGCGAGCCGTCGGCGATCTTGCCGAGGCCGGGCTTGAACGGCTCCCACGACACGTACATCAGGCCGCCGTCGCCGAAGACGTTCTGGGCGCCCTCGGAGTTGAAGCCGTCACCCCACGACGAATAGGAGCCGACCATGTTCGGCTTCTTGCCGACGGTCCTCGCGAAGGTGTCCACCGGCTTCAGGGAGCTGGGGGCACCGTCCAGGGCCACCCCGAAGTACTCCTTGTCCGGGTGCAGCAGCGGCTTCACGTCGTACGGCGGCTCCGCCCCGGGCGGCTTGGCGGAAGAGCCCGCGGACGGTTCCTTCGCGGCCCGGGCGGCGGGGTCGTCGTCACCTCCGAGCACACCACAGCCGGAGACCCCCGCCAGGGACATCAGCGCCACGCAGAGCGGGAGAACGGTCCTACGGATCATTCGGGCTCACCCGCTGAGTGGTGCTCCTTCGGCTGGATGAGCGCCCGCGCGACGACCAGCGCGTAGAACAGCCCGGAGGACAGGACCAGAGCGAAGTCCGGCGGGTAGCCGGTGAACAGGCGGTACACGGCCGCCCCCACCCAGACCACGGCCGTGCCGCCGCTCCAGATCCACATGCCCAGCCAGAAGCGGCGGGTCTTGTTCTTCTTCGCGCCCTTGGAGCCGGTCGGCTGCCAGCCCATGCGCTGCTTGCGCAGGATGTCCCAGATGGCGAAGACATGCGCCCAGCCGTACATCATCCGTGCCGACCAGGCCTCCAGCCGGTACGGCGCCTTGTGCCACATCGGGAAGACGAGGGTGGTGTAGGCGATGCTGGGCAGCACCCAGACCAGGTGCTTGACCTGGAGCATCTCGGGGCTGGTGAGCAGCAGCATGACGGGCACGAGCGGGGCGAAGAAGGTGAACAGCGCCGTGTGGATGTAGTAGAAGAAGCCGGACATGTAGCAGAGCCGACTGGAGAAACGTATCGGCGCGTCCCAGAACTTCTTGCTGGCGAGCAGCGACATCGATCCCGAGCACCAGCGGTACTGCTGGTTGAAGAAGGCCCCGGCGGTGTCCGGGCACACCCCCGTGGACAGCGCGACCGGCACGTACTTCAGGTCCCAGCCGAGCCCGCGCAGGTCGAAACCGGTGTGCACGTCCTCGGAGTGCTCGATGAGGGTCGTACCGCCGTTGGTCTCCAGCGCGGCCCGCCGGTAGATGGCGCAGGAGCCGACACAGATGGCGCCGTCGCTGTTCTGCCGGGACACCTGCACGGAGCGGTAGAACAGCTCCTGTACGGCACCGGCCCCGCGCTCGATCCAGTTCTGCGAGTCCAGCACCCGGAAGTACTGCGGGGACTGCACGATCCCGATGCGCTCGTCGGTCTCCATGTACGGCAGCAGCTCCTCCAGGAGGTCGGAGCGCGGTGTGAAGTCGGCGTCGAGGATCAGGACGTACTTGCCGTCGGACTGCCCGAACCCGAAGTGCAGATTGCCGGCCTTCTTGAACCAGCCACGGTTCTCCCGGGTGCCGTAGCGGAAGCCGAAGTCCCGGGCCATGGCGGCGAGTTCCGGACTCGCGCCGTCGTCGAGGACGAAGGGCACGCACACGCCCGGATACCGGTCGGCCAGTTGCCGCACATGGGTCCAGGTGTTGTGCAGCACCTCGATGGGCTCTCCGCACACGGGCAGGAAGACGTCGACGCTGGGATAGACCGGGGGCCGCCAGCCGCGCACGAGCCGTTGGTGGTACTCGAAGTCGAAGTCGCGCGTGAAGCCGTTCACCTTCAGCGACACGAGGTAATAGACGACCGTGAAGAACACCGGTGGCGCGAAGATCCACATCAGCGGACTGGCCTTGACCAGCGCCACCTGACTGACGGTCAGGCAGCCGAAGCTGACGATCGAGGCGAGCGTCAGCACCCACAGGCGCCTCTTGACGTACGAATACTTCTCCGCATGCGAGGGCGGCGCGGGCAGAAGCCCCATCGGCGCCTGCTCGGCGCCACGCTTTCCTCCACGCCGCGTGGATCGGTGCCCCCCGGCACCGGTCGCTCCGGACATGCGGGCAGAGTCAATGGATGACATGCCTACCCTCCGGGCCATAAGCCCGATGTGTTCCCCACCCCAAACAGCCCCTTTCGAACAAAGGGGCTAGATGCGGAAGGTTATCCGAGGGATGTGAATGGCGTAAGAGCCATGTGAAGGCATAAGCCCGCTACGCTACTTATGCCCCTTATTTTTGTTGAAGCGTGGCGTAACCAACAGGTTTCCCATCTGGACGGACCGGGCAGATGGCTTCGGTTGTGCGCTTCTTGTCACATCCACCAGGGCGTGGATACTGGCTGCCGATCTTCGAGCAGCCCAGGGGGGCACACCATGACAGGTTCGAACTCCCGACGTTCCGTCCTCAGATCGGCCGTCGCGGTCGGCGGTATCGCCCTGTCCGCCACATCGGTCTCCGCCGGCGACGCCGCCGCCGTGGCGGCGGACGCGGGATGGGTGAACGTCAAGGACCACGGCGCCAAGGGAGACGGCACCACCGACGACACCGCGGCGCTCCAGGCGGCGCTGAACGCCTGTCAGCCGGGGAACGTCACCGTCCTGCCGGCCGGGGTGTACCGGACGAGCGCTCCCCTGCGCATCGGCCCGTACGTGACCCTGCAGGGCTCGCATGCCGGCGGTGAGGCCCAGCCCAACGCCCGGAACCCGGTGGTGAGCATCCGCCCCCTCCCGTCGTTCACGGGAAACGCCGTGGTCGAGATCCTGGACCAGCAGCTGGGGGGCTATTCCATCCAGGCCGACGCGCAGCGGATCTTCTCCCTGTCCGTCGACGGCTCCGACCTGCCCCGCGGCGGAGCGGAGATCGACGGCATCCGCGCGACCGGGCAGATCCAGCACCTTCAGCTCCGGGACGTGCACGTCCGCGCCGTCACCGGCATCGGGATCAACACCTGGTACAACTTCAACGCCACGGGCGGTCCCCAGGCACCGTTCTGCCTGCACTACGACCGCGTCTCCGTCCTGTGGACCGGCTCCCACGGCATCGTGCTGAACAACTCCACCGACTCCGTCTTCCACGACGTGTACGTCCTGGGTGTCGGAGGCTGCGGCTGGTGGATGTCCGGCGCGGGCAACTCCTCCTTCACAAGCTGCCGAGCGGAGTGGTCCAAGCTGCACGGGTTCGACATCGAGTCCGTGCCCGGAGTGATCAAGATGGTCGCCTGTTCCACCGACCGGAACGGCTGGCACGGCATGTACGTCCACGCGACGGACACCACCGGAGTCCTCATGCTGTCGGCCACGAACCTCACCCGGGACGGCAAGAACAACGGTGCCGGTGGCGGCGGGTACGCCGGACTGGGCGTCGCCGACTCCCAGTGCAAGGTGCTGGCGGACGGCCTGGTCGTCCTCACGGGCAAGGACGACGACGGAACGGGGGTGGCGAGTCCCCAGTACGGCGTACGGGCCGACAACTCGGCCTACGTGGTGGTCAACTCAGGCCATCTGCAAGGAGTTACGACCCCCTGGCGGGACGGCACCGGCAACACGAAGTTCGTGAAGGGGACCCTCGTGGGCACCGGCTGACGGAACGGCTCCCCGCCGGGGGCAGCCGTTCAGCAGCAGCCCGCCCCCGGCAACGACCGCCTGTTCCGTGCCGCCGACACCTCGTCCACCCACTGGCCGACTTCCCCGAGCGTCAGCCCGCCCGGCCGTACGGCATGGACGGCCGAGTCCCGTACGTCGGCGGCCAGGATCCTGCCCGGCCGGTCCGGCCCCCGGTGCCTGTCGCAGTGCACTGCGCACTGAACCCCGCCGGGGCCTCCCGCCCCGGCAGCCGCTTCAGCAGCTTGTCCCGATGCCCCGGCGAAGGCGGATGACGATCCCGCCGCGAAGCACTCCCCACCGGTGCGCAAACAGGTCAACTGATGATAAGAACAACCACTCAGTCTTCACGTTTGTGCCGTACCTGTGACCGCTCCGGGCGCGGATAGCCAGAGGAGGGTCCCGATTTGCCCGGGTTTTCCATGCCCGCACGCGGTGGCCGTCACCGCAGTCGGCGGCGCACATGGCTGCTCGCCGTCGTGGCCCTGGCCACCACGGCACTGATCGGCACGACGATCAGCCTGGCGGCCTCCTCGGCCCAGGCCGACCAGGCCACGCAGGGCGTCGACAACCTGCGCACCAACTGGGACCAGGACGAGGCAGGGCTCTCCCCGGCCGTCGTCCAGTCGTCCGCCTTCGGCCGGCTCTTCGCCACCAAGCTGGACGGGCAGATATACGCCCAGCCGCTGGTACTGGGCGACCAGGTGATCGCGGTCACCGAGAGCAACACCCTGTACGGCCTCGACCGCACGACCGGTGCGATCGCGTGGAGCAAGAACTACGGACCTCCGTGGCCGGCCTCCGCGATCGGCTGCGGCGACCTGGTGCCCAACGTGGGCGCGACCGCGACGCCCGTCTACGACCCGGCCACCGGCTCCCTGTACTTCACCACCAAGGTCGACGACGGCACCTCCACGCACCGCCACCCGAAGTGGCTGATGCACGCGGTGGACCCGGCCTCCGGAGCCGAGCGCGCCGGATGGCCGGTCACCATCGCCGGCAGCCCCGTCAACGACCCGGGCAACGCGTTCGACGCCTACTACGAACAGCAGCGCCCCGGCCTGCTGTTGATGGACGGCGTCGTCTACGCGGGCTTCGGCGGCCACTGTGACGCGTGGCCGTACCGCGGCTATGTGGTCGGCGTGAGCACCACCGGACACAGCATCACGTCGATGTGGGCCTCGGTGACCGGTGCCAGCACGGGCGGCGCCGGCATCTGGCAGTCCGGCGGCGGACTGGTCTCGGACGGGTCCGGCCGGATCTTCTTCAGCACCGGCAACGGCATCAGCCCGGCCCCCGGGCCCGGCAAGACCGTTCAGGGCACCCTCGCCGAGTCCGTCGTACGCCTCCAGGTGGGCGCGGACCACACCCTCGGCACCGCCGACTTCTTCAGCCCCAGCGACGCCTCCACCCTGGACCTGAACGACCAGGACATCTCCTCGGGCGCCCCGATGGCGCTGCCGGACGGCTTCGGCACCGCGGACCACCCCCATCTGCTGATCCAGCAGGGCAAGGACGGCCGGGTGTTCCTGCTCGACCGCGACAACCTCGGCGGCATGGGCCAGGGCCCCCAGGGCAGCGACGCCGCGGTGAGCAAGTCCGGCCCCTACCAGGGCATGTGGGGACACCCCGCGTTCTGGGGCGGCGACGGCGGCTATGTCTACCTCGTCGGCAACCAGGGCCCACTGCGCGCGCTCAAGTACGGCGTACGCAACGGCGGTACGCCCGCGCTCACCCTCACCGGCCAGAGCCAGGACACCTTCGGCTACACCAGCGGCTCTCCCCTGGTCACCTCCGACGGCACGGACGAGTCCAGCGCCCTGGTGTGGATGACCTCCGCGAGCAACGCCTCCGGGGCCGACGGCACCCTGCGCGCCTACAGCCCCACCCCCGACGGCAACGGCCGTCTCCAACTGCTGTGGTCGGCCCCGATCGGCACCGCGACGAAGTTCGGCACACCGACCGCCGAGCGCGGCAAGGTGTACGTCGGCACCCGGGACGGTGTGCTCTACGGCTTCGGCAGCCCGGCCAGGACGGCGCTGACCGCGGCCTCGCTGGACTTCGGCCAGGTCGGTGTGGGCAGCAGCACGTCGGCCGACATGAAGCTGACCGCCACGCAGGACGTCAGCATCACCGGGCTCAAGGCCTCCGGTGCGTTCTCCGTCGCCCCGTCCGCCGTACCCACCCCGGAGCAGCCCACGGCGCTGGCGGCGGACGCCACACTGGACGTACCGATCGGCTTCACCCCCACCGCCACCGGCGGCGTCAACGGCACGCTGACCGCGAACCTCTCGGACGGCCAGAAGCTGGTCTTCGCCCTCCACGGCGTCGGCACCAGGCCCGGACTCGGGGCGGCACCCGCCGCCCTGGACTTCGGGGAAGTGCCCACCGGCAGCACCTCGACGCTGAACCTCCAGATCACCAACACCGGTACCGAGCCGGAGACCATCGACTCGGTCGACTCGCCCGGTGGCGCCTTCTCCACCTCGGGACTGCCGAGCGCGGGGACGGTCGTACCGGTTGGCGGCTCGTTCGTGGTCTCGGTCACCTACACACCGGCCGGCGACCAGGAGGACAGCGACGCGCTCGTGGTCAGCAGCAGCAGCGGCGGCGCCACGCACGCGCTGAGCGTCCCCATCAGCGCGACGGCCATCACCGGGCAGGGACACCTGGAGTTCTCCACGAACTCGCTGGACTTCGGCAAGGTCCCGATCGGCAGCTCCAGGTCACTGTCGTTCACCATCACCAACACCGGCAACATCCCGGTGACGGTGACCAAGGCCAAGGCGCCGACGGGTGACTTCAACAGCCCGGTGCAACTGTCGGAGGGCCTGGTCATCGGTCCCGGGCAGACCGCGGTGCAGAGCGTGACGTTCACTCCGCGCTCGGCCGCGGATCTGAGCGCCTCCTACGAGGTCACCGGCACCGGGACCGACGCGGACGGCAACAGCCAGGGCGCCATGTACGTCCCGGTCAAGGGCACCGGTACCGGCACCGTCACGACCACCGCGACCGACGACGGGCGGTGGCAGACCAACGGTTCGGCGATACGGGCCGACGGCGGCGGGGTCCAGTTGACGCCGGCCACCGGCAATCAGGCGGGCACGGCGGTGTACACCGAGCCGTTGCGCACCGACGGTCTGCGGGCCACCTTCACCACGAAGTTCGGGCCCGGCACCGGCGGGAAGGGCATGACACTCGCGCTCCTGGACCCGGCCCAGAACTCCGTCTCGGCACTGGGCGGGACCGGTGACGGCCTCGGCATCGCGGGCCGGCCGGGCACGGTGATCGCGCTCGCCACCGGCTGGAACAACACGCTCAAGGCACAGAACTTCGTGGGCGTCGGCCGCAGTTCGGCCGGCTCGTCGGTGATCGCCTACCCTTCGGTGGTCACACTCGGCACCTCCCTGCGCCAGGGCACGCACCAGGTCGACATCCAGGTGGCCGCCGGCCATCTGTACGTCTGGATCGACGGGGCGCAGGTGATGGACGCGACACCGACGCTGACGTCCACCGCGCTGCTGGCCTTCTCCGGTGCCACCGGCGACAGCGCCGACGTGCAGACGGTGAGCGGCCCGGTCGTCAGCGAGGCGGCGCTCCCGGCGCCGGACCCGAAGGCGGCGAGCTCGCTCCAGCTCACCGCCCCCGGCACGGGTGTCCCGGGCCGGGCGCTGACCCTCAAGGGCACGCTGGCCTCGACCTCGGCCCTGAGCGCGGGCCAGGTGGTCCACCTCACGAGGAACGGAACGGCACTGCCCGATGTGACGACCGCGGCGGACGGTACCTTCACGTTCGCCGACACCCCGTCGACGGAAGGCACGTACACCTACGCCGCCACCTACGCCGGGGACGCGGCCCACGAGGCGGCGAGCGCCACCGGCCTCGTCCAGTTCGCCAAGCTGCCCGCCTCGGTCACGCTGACGGCTCCGGCCACGGCCACCCGCGCCCAGAAGGTGACCGTGCCCGGCAAGCTCTCCGGCGGGCCCTTCGTCGCCGGTCAGGTCGTCAAGGTGACGAAGACCGACCTCGCGCACGCGTCCGGTGTCGCACTCGCCGACGCCAAGGTCGCCACGGACGGTTCGTTCACGTTCACGGACACCCCGCAGATCGGCGGCGCCAACACCTACAAGGTGTCCTACGGCGGCGACGTCTCGCACAAGTCCGGCAGCGGCACCGCCACCGTCCAGGTATCCCGGGCCGCGACGTCCCTGACCGTCACTACGGACCACGCGACCTACACGTACGGCCAGTCCGCGAAGATCACCGCGCACCTCGGCACGACCTACAACAGTCGTACGGTGTCGATCTACGCCCAGCCGTACAGCGGCACGAAGGTCCTGGTGAAGTCCGGGGCGGTGGACTCCCACGGCAATCTGGCGGCGTCGTACAAGCTCGCCCGCAACACCACGTTCAGCGCGGTGTTCGCCGGTGACTACCGGTACGCCCCGAAGACCGCCGCCCACGCCGTGCACTCCTCTGCGGGGGTCGCGCAGAAGCTGTCCGGCTACTACACGAGCACGCACTACGGAAGCACCCTCTACCGGGTGTACCACCGCACCGCCAAGGAGCGGCTCGACGTCACCGTCTCGCCCAACAAGGCCGGCCAGTGCGTCCTCTACCGCGTGCAGCGGTACTACAGCGGCGCCTGGCACACACAGAGCACCTCGCCCTGCTCGGCGCTCACCTCCACCAGTACCGGCAGCCAGCAGATGACCCTCACCAACGGCGTCGACAACAAGTACCGGGTGGCCGCGCAGTACGTCCACAGCAGCCGGGACAACACCAACCTCAGCACCTGGGGCACTTGGCAGTACTTCACCGTCAGGCAGTGACGGTCCTACGCCGGCGGCCGGTCAGCAACGGCCGCCGGCAACGACCGCCGGTTCCGCGCTTCCTTGCTCCGCGCCGCCAGCAACTCGTCCGCGGGGTAACCGACTTCCTCCAGCGTCAGCCCGTGCGGCCGTACGACATGGACGGCACTGTCCCGGACACCCGCGTCCAGCACCTTCCGGGGCCACTCCGCGCCGCGGTGCCCGTCTCCCACGAACAACAGGGCGCCCACCATCGACCGCACCTGGTTGTGACAGAAAGCGTCGGCCCGGACCTCGATCTCGACGACCCCGTCCGTCCGCCGCCGCACACCGAAGTCGAGGATCTCGCGGATCGTCGTCGCCCCCTCACGCTTCTTCGCGTACGCCGCGAAGTCATGCTCCCCGACGAGGGACTTGGCGGCGGCGTCCATGACCGCGACGTCCAACTCCCAGTCGTGCCACAGCACATGGTTGCGCAGCAGCGGATCCACGCCACCGGGTCGGTCCCCCACCCGGTAGATGTACCGCCGCCACAGAGCGGCGAACCGCGCGTTGAACCCCCCCGGCGCCTCCGTGACCCCCCACACCCGCACGTCCTTCGGCAACCGCCCCGCCAGCCGCTTCAGCAGCTTCTCGCGATGCTCCTCCCACAGGCCCTCCGGCAGATCCACATGCGCCACCTGCCCGCGCGCATGCACCCCGGCATCGGTCCGTCCGGCCACGGTCAGCTCGTACGTCACGTCCTTCGACCGCGTGACCGTGCGCAGCGCGTCCTCGATCTCGCCCTGTACGGTCCGCCGGCCGCCGGCCTGCTTGGCCCATCCGGAGAAGTCGGTGCCGTCGTAGGAAAGATCGAGACGGACACGGACGTAACCGGGCTGTACTTCGTCACTCACCCCTGGATCCTCTCAGCAACGCGAGACGGGCCCGCCCCCGAAGGGGCGGACCCGTCACGAACGCGGAAGCGTCAGGCGTCCTTGGACTCCTCGGCCGGAGCCTCGGTGGCGTCCTCGGCCTCGTCGGCCTTGGTCTCCTCGGCGGCCGGAGCAGCCTCGGCGTCCTTGGCGGAACGCTTGGTGGCGGCCTCGGCCTCACCCGTCGCCTGCTGCGCGACCGTCAGCGCCTCGACCAGCTCGATGACGGCCATGGGCGCGTTGTCGCCACGACGGTTACCGATCTTGGTGATGCGGGTGTAGCCACCGGGACGGTTCTCGTAGCGCGGGCCGATCTCGGTGAAGAGCGTGTGCACGATGCTCTTGTCCGTGATCACCTGGAGCACCTGACGGCGGTTGTGAAGGTCGCCCTTCTTGCCCTTGGTGATCAGACGCTCGGCGTACGGGCGCAGCTTGCGCGCCTTCGCCTCGGTGGTGGTGATGCGGCCGTGCTCGAAGAGGCTCTTCGCGAGGTTCGCGAGGAGCAGCTTCTCGTGCGCGGCGCTGCCGCCCAGACGGGCACCCTTGGTGGGCTTCGGCATGTCTTTCTCCTTGGTATCTGCCCCGGCCGTATCAGGTACCGGGGTCAGGAACCCGGCGAGCGGATGCTCACCGGCAACAACCGATCAGTACTGCTCGGTCTCCACGAAACCCGCGTCCGCGTCGTCGTCGGCGCCGAAGGCGTCGGCGGCGGCGGTCGGGTCGAATCCGGGCGGGCTGTCCTTCAGGGCCAGGCCCATGCCGGCCAGCTTCGCCTTGACCTCGTCGATGGACTTCGCACCGAAGTTGCGGATGTCCAGGAGGTCGGCCTCGGAACGCGCCACGAGCTCACCCACGGAGTGGATGCCCTCGCGCTTGAGGCAGTTGTACGACCGAACGGTGAGCTCGAGCTCCTCGATCGGCAGGGCGAGATCAGCGGCAAGGGCGGCGTCCGTGGGGGACGGGCCCATGTCGATGCCCTCGGCGTCGATGTTCAGCTCGCGGGCGAGACCGAACAGCTCGACCAGGGTCTTGCCGGCCGACGCCATGGCGTCACGGGGACGCATGGCCTGCTTGGTCTCGACGTCGACGATCAGCTTGTCGAAGTCGGTGCGCTGCTCGACACGGGTCGCCTCGACCTTGTACGTGACCTTGAGCACGGGGCTGTAGATGGAGTCGACCGGAATACGGCCGATCTCCTGGCCCACCTGCTTGTTCTGCACGGCGGAGACGTAACCGCGGCCACGCTCGACCGTGAGCTCCATCTCCAGCTTGCCCTTGCCGTTGAGCGTGGCGAGGACGAGGTCGGGGTTGTGCACCTCGACACCGGCCGGGGGCGCGATGTCGGCGGCGGTGACCAGACCCGGGCCCTGCTTGCGCAGGTACATCACGACCGGCTCGTCGTGCTCCGAGGAGACGACCAGCTGCTTGATGTTGAGGATCAGGTCGGTGACGTCCTCCTTGACGCCCGGCACGGTGGTGAACTCGTGCAGGACGCCGTCGATGCGGATGCTGGTGACAGCGGCACCGGGGATCGACGACAGGAGGGTGCGGCGCAGGGAGTTGCCGAGGGTGTAGCCGAAGCCCGGCTCCAGCGGCTCGATCACGAACCGGGAGCGGAACTCGTCGACGACCTCTTCGGTCAGTGACGGACGCTGAGCGATCAGCATGTGTGGATCAGATCCTTCTTTCGTGGACGCCCGCTATTTGACGCCCGACGGACCCGCGCCGGTGAAAACGCGGGGTACTGCAAAGGGTACGGGCGGCACCACCCCGAAGAGCCGTACCGCCCGCAACCTCAAGACAGCGAGCTGCCCTGAGCCGACACGTCAGACGCGGCGGCGCTTCGGCGGACGGCAGCCGTTGTGCGGGGTCGGCGTGACGTCCTGGATCGAGCCGACCTCGAGGCCGGTGGCCTGGAGGGAGCGGATCGCGGTCTCACGGCCGGAGCCGGGACCCTTGACGAACACGTCCACCTTGCGCATGCCGTGCTCCTGCGCGCGGCGGGCGGCCGACTCGGCGGCCATCTGCGCGGCGAAGGGGGTCGACTTGCGCGAGCCCTTGAAGCCGACGTGGCCGGCGGAGGCCCAGGAGATCACGTTGCCCGAGGGGTCCGTGATCGAGACGATGGTGTTGTTGAACGTGCTCTTGATGTGGGCGTGCCCATGAGCGACGTTCTTCTTTTCCTTGCGGCGCACCTTCTTGGCAGCGCCCTGACGACCCTTGGGGGGCATCTACAAACTCCTACGGGGAGGTGGTCGGTCCTACAGCGAAGACCGCTGATGAAGCGTTGTCCGCTGAGGACTACTTCTTGCCCGGCTTCTTCTTGCCGGCGATGGCGCGACGCGGGCCCTTGCGGGTACGAGCGTTCGTGCTGGTGCGCTGACCACGGACGGGCAGTCCACGGCGGTGGCGCAGACCCTGGTAGCTGCCGATCTCGACCTTGCGGCGGATGTCGGCCTGGACCTCGCGACGAAGGTCACCCTCGGTCTTGAGGTTGTTGTCGACGTACTCACGAATCGCGACGAGCTCCTCCTCGGAGAGGTCGCGAACGCGGGTGTTCGGGTTGACGCCGGTCTCGGCCAGCGTCTTCTGCGAAAGGGTCCGGCCGATGCCGAACACATAGGTCAGGGCGACCTCCACGCGCTTTTCGCGCGGGATGTCAACACCGGAAACGCGTGCCACTTCAATGGCTCCTGGTGATCTTCGGAGGTCTTCCACAGAACCGGTTCCCAGCCGCCGTACCAGGTACGAACTGGGTCCCCGGCCTCCGAACCGGGGGTGTCAGACGGAGTACGTCTGGGTTCTGCGTATGAACAATTCAGCTTGCGTCGCGCGAATCCCTGCGAGAGCAGAGGGTTCGGTCCTGCGTCAGCCCTGGCGCTGCTTGTGGCGCGGGTTCTCGCAAATGACCATGACCCGGCCGTGACGGCGGATCACCCTGCACTTGTCGCAGATCTTCTTGACGCTCGGCTTGACCTTCATGGGATTGAGGTTCTCCGGGTCAGTGCCACCACCCCGCCGCAGCGGGATGCGGGCAAGATCTACTTGTACCGGTAGACGATCCGGCCACGTGTCAGGTCGTACGGAGACAACTCCACCACGACCCGGTCGTCAGGGAGGATACGGATGTAGTGCATACGCATCTTGCCGCTGATGTGAGCCAGGACCTGGTGGCCGTTCTGGAGCTCGACCTTGAACATGGCGTTCGGAAGAGACTCGACGACAGTGCCCTCGATCTCGATGGCACCTTGCTTCTTGGCCACGCTTCGCCCTTCGAATCGACTACCTTGATCGGTTCTCCTGCATTTCCCTGAAGGGCGCATGCGGACATGCGGGTGCACGAGAGCCGACGAGTCAGTCTACGTCAGGCCACTCCGAAACACGAATCGAGGAAGGATGCCCCGGAACGGAGATCGTTAAGCGAGCGGGTCGGGAGCGGCCGTGACGCCGTGCTCCGCCAGCTTCGCCCTGCCTCCGTCGGGAGCCGTCAGGACCAGCGGTCCCTCGTCCGTCAGCGCCACCGAGTGCTCCCAGTGGGAGGACCATGTGCCGTCCGTCGTGATGACCGTCCAGTCGTCCGACAGGACCTCCGTCTTCGGTGTGCCCAGGGACACCATCGGCTCGATCGCCAGGCAGAACCCGGTGACCAGCTTCGGCCCCTTGCCCCGGCGCCGGTCGACGTAGTTCAGCAGGTGCGGGTCCATGTGCATCTCGGTGCCGATGCCGTGGCCGCCGTAGTCCTCGATGATCCCGTAGCGGCCGCCGCCCGGCTTCGGCTGGCGGCGGATGTACGTCTCGATGGCCTTGGAGACGTCGACGAGCCGGTTGCCGTGCTTCATCGCCGCGATGCCGGCCCACATGGACTCCTCCGTCACCCGGGAGAGCTCGAGCAGTTCCGGGGCGTGGCCCGAGCCGACGAACGCCGTGTAGGCCGCGTCCCCGTGCCAGCCGTCGATGATCGCGCCGCAGTCGATGGAGATGATGTCGCCGTCCTTGAGGACGACCTCCTCGGACGGGATGCCGTGGACGACGACCTCGTTCACCGAGGTGCAGATCGTCGCCGGGAAGCCGCCGTAGCCGAGGAAGTTCGGCTTGGCGTCGTGCTCCGCCAGGACCTTGCGCGCGACCTGGTCGAGGTCCCTGGTCGTGGCCCCGGGCACCGCGGCCTCTCGGGTCGCCGCGTGGATGGCGGCGACGACCAGCCCCGCCTCGCGCATCTTGGCGATCTGCTCGGGGGTCTTGATCTGCACCATGCGGCGGAAGCCTTTCTGAAACCGGGGGAACCTGCGGGGGCACCTTCGACAAGGCGTCGACAAGGCGTCTTCAACGATACGTGCACCCACACAGCAGCCGCGGCCCCCTCGGAAGGGAACCGCGGCTGTCGTACGGGAAAAACCGCTGGGGAAGACCGCTACGCGGCGTCGCCCTCGTGCTGGAGCGCCTCCATGGCGCGGCCGGTGACGTCCTCCACCTTGCCGAGCGCCGAGATCGTGACCACCAGGCCCTGGGCCTTGTAGTAGTCGATGATCGGCTCGGTCTGGGTGTGGTAGACCTCCAGGCGCTTGCGGACCGTCTCCTCGGAGTCGTCGTCCCGCTGGTACAGCTCGCCGCCGCAGACGTCACAGACGCCGTCCTGCTTCGGCGCCTTGTACGACACGTGGAAGACGTGCGCCGAGTCGTGGCGGCAGATGCGGCGGCCGGCGATGCGCTTGACGACCTCCTCCTCGGGTACCTCGAGGTCCAGCACCGCGTCCAGCTTCATGCCCTCGTGCTGCAGCATCTCGTCGAGCGACTCGGCCTGCGAGACGTTCCGCGGGAAGCCGTCGAGCAGGAAGCCGTTCTCGGCGTCCGGCTGCTCCATGCGGTCCTTGGCCATCCCGATGGTGACCTCGTCCGGAACCAGGTTGCCCGCGTCCATGTAGGACTTCGCGAGTTTGCCGAGGTCCGTCTGCCGGCTGATGTTGGCGCGGAACAGGTCGCCCGTGGAGATGTGCGGGATCGACAGGTTCTGGGCGAGGAACGCGGCCTGCGTTCCCTTACCGGCGCCCGGCGGCCCGACGAGGACGATACGCATCAGCGGAGGAACCCTTCGTAATTGCGCTGCTGGAGCTGGCTCTCGATCTGCTTCACCGTCTCGAGACCCACACCCACGATGATCAGGATGCTGGTCCCGCCGAAGGGGAAGTTCCCGCTTGCGTTGAAGCCGACCAACGCCATTGTCGGTACAAGAGCGATCAGACCCAGATACAGCGAACCCGGCCAGGTGATCCGGTTGAGCACGTACGAGAGGTACTCAGCGGTCGGTCGGCCAGCCCGGATGCCCGGGATGAAGCCACCATACTTCTTCATGTTGTCGGCGACTTCCTCGGGGTTGAAGGAGATCGCCACATAGAAGAACGCGAAGAAAACGATGAGCAAGAAGTACGAAGCGATGTAAATCGGGTGATCACCCTTGGTCAGGTTCTGGGTGATCCAGTCCTTCCAGGCCGAGTTGCCGTTCGAGAACTGCGCCACCAGCGCCGGGATGTAGAGCAGCGACGAGGCGAAAATGACGGGAATCACACCGGCCTGGTTGACCTTCAGCGGGATGTACGTCGACGTACCGCCGTAGGAACGGCGGCCGATCATGCGCTTCGCGTACTGGACCGGAATGCGGCGCTGGGCCTGCTCGACGAAGACCACCAGGCCGACCATGACCAGGCCGACCGCGATGACGGTGCCGAACTCGATCCAGCCGCCGGCCAGGGTGCCCTGCTTCTTGATGGCCCACAGCGCGGACGGGAAGGTGGCGGCGATCGAGATGAACATCAGGATCGACATGCCGTTGCCGATGCCGCGGTCGGTGATGAGCTCACCGAGCCACATGACGACGGCCGTACCGGCGGTCATCGTGATGACCATGACGATCGTGGTGAAGATCGCCCGGTCCGGGACGATGCTCGACGCGACGGTGCAGCCGGAGAACAGGGCGCCGCTGCGCGCGGTGGCCACCAGGCCCGTGCCCTGCAGGATGGCGAGCGCCACCGTGAGGTAACGGGTGTACTGCGTGATCTTCGCCGTGCCGGCCTGGCCCTCCTTCTTGAGGGCTTCCAGGCGTGGGATCACCACGGTCAGCAGCTGCAGAATGATGCTCGCCGTGATGTACGGCATGATGCCGAGCGCGAAGATCGTGATCTGCAGCAGCGCGCCACCGCTGAACATGTTGACCAGGCCGAAGAGTCCCTGGTTGCCGGACGCCTCGGTCACACACTGCTGGACAGCCGTGTAGTTGACGCCAGGGATCGGGATGTGGGTACCCACGCGGTACACCACGATGATGGCGAGCGTGAAGAGCAGCTTCTTGCGCAGGTCGGGCGTCCTGAACGCCCGGGCGAACGCGGTGAGCACGGTGCCTCCTGCGACCCCCGCGCTACAGCGTCAAGGGTGACGGTCTTGAGGTTCACGAATATGAGAGTAAGCAGTGCAGGCCACCTTACCCGGGCCGCCGCCTGCCGTGGAACGACCAACCGGGGATACCTCGTTGTGAGGTATCCCCGGTGGGTACTGCTTCAGGTCATCGTGCTCAGACGAGCTCGGTGACCGTGCCGCCCGCGGCGGTGATCTTCTCCTTGGCGGAGCCGGAGACGGCGTCGACCGTCACCTGCAGCGCCACGGAGATCTCGCCCTGGCCGAGGACCTTGACGAGGCTGTTCTTGCGAACGGCGCCCTTGGCCACGAGGTCCTCGACGGTGACCTCGCCACCCTCGGGGTACAGCGCGCCCAGCTTGTCGAGGTTCACGACCTGGAACTCGGTCTTGAACGGGTTCTTGAAGCCCTTCAGCTTCGGAAGACGCATGTGGAGGGGCATCTGGCCACCCTCGAAGCGCTCCGGAACCTGGTAACGGGCCTTCGTACCCTTGGTACCACGACCGGCCGTCTTACCCTTCGACGCCTCACCACGACCCACACGGGTCTTGGCGGTCTTGGCGCCCGGGGCGGGACGGAGGTTGTGGATCTTGAGCGGGTTGTTCTCCGCCATGATCAGTCGACCTCCTCGACCGTCACGAGGTGGCGGACGGTGTGCACCATGCCGCGGAACTCGGGACGATCCTCCTTGACGACCTGCGTGTTGATGCCCTTGAGACCAAGGGAACGCAGGGTGTCACGGTGGTTCTGCTTGCTGCCGATGTACGACTTCGTCTGCGTGATCTTGAGCTGAGCCATTACGCAGCACCAGCCCCGGCACGCGCACGCAGCAGAGCCGCGGGAGCGACGTCCTCGAGGGGCAGACCGCGGCGGGCCGCGATCTCCTCGGGACGCTGCAGGCCCTTCAGGGCCGCCACGGTGGCGTGCACGATGTTGATCGCGTTCGACGAACCGAGCGACTTCGACAGGATGTCGTGAACGCCGGCGCACTCGAGCACGGCACGCACCGGGCCACCGGCGATAACGCCGGTACCGGGGGACGCCGGCTTGAGCAGGACGACGCCCGCCGCCTTCTCACCCGTGATCGGGTGCGGGATGGTGCCCTGGATACGGGGGACCTTGAAGAAGTGCTTCTTGGCCTCCTCAACACCCTTGGCGATGGCGGCCGGCACCTCCTTGGCCTTGCCGTAACCGACACCCACGGTGCCGTCACCGTCGCCCACTACGACGAGCGCAGTGAAGCTGAAGCGACGACCACCCTTCACAACCTTGGCGACACGGTTGATCGCGACGACACGCTCAACGTAAGCAGTCTTCTCGGCGGCGGCTGCGCCACCGTCACGACCCTTACGGTCCCGCCGCTCGCCGCCACCGGCACCGCCACCGCGGCGCTGGGGTCCAGCCATTGGATTACCTCTCTCTTTCCGCTAGCTACGAGCGGCTCAGAACTTGAGCCCGGCTTCGCGGGCGGCGTCCGCCAGGGCGGCGATGCGCCCGGCGTACTGGTTGCCACCACGGTCGAACACGACGGCTTCGACACCGGCAGCCTTCGCACGCTCGGCGACCAGGGCGCCGACCTGCTTGGCCTGCGCGGACTTGTCGCCCTCGCCACCGCGGACCGTGGTGTCCAGGGTGGACGCCGACGCCAGGGTGTGACCCTTGATGTCGTCGATCACCTGGGCCACGATGTGGCGGTTGGAGCGGGTAACGACCAGACGGGGACGCTCCGCCGTACCGGAAAGGCGCTTGCGGATCCGGATGTGACGGCGCTTGATCGCGGCGCGCTTGTAGGCGTCGCCCTTCAGGATCTTCTGTCCGTATGCCATGGCTTACTTACCCGCCTTTCCGACCTTGCGGCGGATGACTTCGCCCTCGTACTTGACGCCCTTGGCCTTGTACGGGTCAGGCTTGCGCAGCTTGCGGATGTTGGCCGCAACCTCGCCGACCTTCTGCTTGTCGATGCCCTCGACCGAGAACCGGGTAGGAGCCTCCACCTTGAAGGTGATGCCCTCGGGAGCCTCGACGGTGATCGGGTGGCTGTAGCCCAGAGCGAACTCGAGGTTCGATCCCTTGGCCTGAACGCGGTAACCGACACCGCTGATCTCGAGCTTCTTCACGTAACCCTGGGTCACGCCGGTGATCATGTTCGCCACCAGCGTGCGGGACAGGCCGTGCAGGGCCTTGCTCTGACGCTCGTCGTTGGGGCGGGTGACGTTCAGAACGCCGTCCTCACCCTTGGCGATCTCGATCGGCGCCACAACGGTGTGGGTCAACTCGCCCTTGGGGCCCTTGACCGAGACCGTCTGGCCGTCGATGGTGACGTCCACGCCGGCGGGAACCGTGATGGGGAGCTTGCCAATACGCGACATAGCTTTTTCCTCCGATTCCTTTCCGCTACCAGACGTAGGCGAGAACTTCTCCGCCTACGCCCTTCTTGCCGGCCTGCTTGTCGGTGAGGAGACCGTGCGACGTGGAGATGATCGCCACGCCCAGGCCGCCGAGCACCTTCGGCAGGTTGGTGGACTTCGCGTAAACCCGGAGACCGGGCTTGGAGATCCGCTTGATGCCCGCGATGGAGCGCTCACGGTTCGGGCCGAACTTCAGCTCGAGAACGAGGTTCTTGCCGACCTCGGCGTCCTCGACCTTCCAGCCCGTGATGAAGCCCTCCTGCTGGAGGATCTCCGCGATGTGAGACTTGATCTTGGACGCCGGCATCGTCACGGAGTCGTGGTACGCCGAGTTCGCGTTCCGCAGACGCGTAAGCATGTCTGCGATCGGATCAGTCATGGTCATGAATTGGCCTTCGGCCTCTCTCGCCGGGGTTTCCAGGTGCCCATCCCTCTCCTCGATCCGAGACGAGGCGGGTGCGGTGCGGTGGACCTACGGCGTAGTAAGTCGTATGGGCGTCCAGGCGCCCAACCCTCCTAGCCTAAGCCATGAAGGGGTGGGCACCTGACACTGCCCTTTACTTACCGAGAGTTCCTGCAGTCCCGAAGTACGGGACTACCAGGAGCTCTTGGTCACGCCCGGCAGCTCGCCACGGTGAGCCATCTCACGAAGGCACACGCGGCACAGGCCGAACTTGCGGTACACGGAGTGCGGACGGCCGCAGCGCTGGCAGCGGGTGTAGCCACGCACACCGAACTTGGGCTTGCGAGCAGCCTTGGCAATCAGAGCCTTCTTCGCCATCTCGCTCACGCCTCCTTGAACGGGAAGCCGAGGTGACGAAGGAGCGCGCGGCCCTCAGCGTCGTTGGTCGCCGTGGTGACCACGGTGATGTCCATGCCCCGGGTACGGTCGATCTTGTCCTGGTCGATCTCGTGGAACATGACCTGCTCCGTGAGACCGAAGGTGTAGTTGCCACGGCCGTCGAACTGCTTGGGGGACAGACCACGGAAGTCGCGGATGCGCGGCAGCGCGAGCGACAGGGTGCGGTCCAGGAACTCCCACATGCGGTCGCCACGAAGCGTGACGTGGGCACCGATCGGCTGGCCCTCACGCAGCTTGAACTGCGCGATGGACTTACGGGCCTTGGTGACGGCCGGCTTCTGACCGGTGATCGTGGTGAGGTCGCGAATCGCGCCGTCGATCAGCTTGGAGTCGCGGGCGGCGTCGCCCACACCCATGTTGACCACGATCTTGACGAGGCCGGGGATCTGCATGACGTTCTCGTACTTGAACTCGTCACGCAGCTTGCCCGCGATCTCCTCGCGGTACTTCGTCTTGAGACGCGGAGTCGTGGTGGTAGCCATCAGATGTCCTCACCCGTCCGCTTGGCAACGCGGATCTTGTTGCCCTCGTCGTCGAAGCGGTAACCGACACGCGTGACGACCTTGTTGCCGTCCTTCTCAACGACCAGCTGGACGTTGGAGACGTGGATCGGCGCCTCGGTCGTGACGATGCCACCGGCCTGCGAACCGCGAGCGGTCGGGCCGGCCTTGGTGTGCTTCTTGACCCGGTTGACACCCTCGACCAGGACCCGGTCCTCGCGGGGGAAGGCCGCGATGACCTTGCCCTGCTTGCCCTTGTCCTTACCGGTGATGACCTGGACCAGGTCGCCCTTCTTGATCTTCATGCTTACAGCACCTCCGGCGCGAGCGAGATGATCTTCATGAACTTCTTCTCGCGCAGCTCACGGCCGACGGGGCCGAAGATACGGGTGCCGCGAGGGTCGCCGTCGTTCTTCAGAATGACGGCGGCGTTCTCGTCGAAGCGGATGTACGAGCCGTCCGGACGGCGGCGCTCCTTGACGGTGCGAACGATGACCGCCTTGACGACGTCACCCTTCTTCACGTTGCCACCGGGGATCGCGTCCTTGACGGTGGCGACGATGACGTCACCGATGCCCGCGTAGCGGCGACCGGAGCCACCGAGCACACGGATGCAAAGGATTTCCTTCGCACCAGTGTTGTCGGCGACACGCAGTCGCGACTCCTGCTGGATCACGTCTATCTCCTGTTTGTCTGCCGGTTCCCCGACGCGGGGTTGTTTCCACAACCCCGCATCGGAGCCTGGCGGAACTGTCCTGCGGGATGATCCCCGCAGGCGTACTTGTTTGGAATTCCCTTGCGGGAATTACCTACTTGGCCTTCTCGAGGATCTCGACGACGCGCCAACGCTTGGTCGCCGACAGCGGGCGGGTCTCCGCGAGGAGGACCCGGTCGCCGACGCCGGCAGCGTTCTGCTCGTCGTGCGCCTTGAGCTTGTTGGTACGGCGGATGACCTTGCCGTACAGCGCGTGCTTGACGCGGTCCTCGACGGCGACGACGACGGTCTTGTCCATCTTGTCGCTGACGACGAGACCCTCACGGGTCTTGCGGAAGCCGCGGGCCTCTGCAGTCTGCTCAGTCACGTTGCTCTCACTCATCAGGCGCTCTCCACCGTCTCGATGCCCAGCTCGCGCTCACGCATCAGGGTGTAGATCCGCGCGATGTCCTTACGGACGGCCTTGAGCCGACCGTGGTTCTCGAGCTGACCCGTCGCCGCCTGGAAGCGGAGGTTGAACAGCTCTTCCTTGGCTTCGCGGAGCTTGTTGAGAAGCTCCTCGTCACCCAGTTCGCGCAGCTCGGACGCCTTGGTACCGGCCGACATCACGCTTCACCTGCCTCGCGCTTGACGATCCGGCACTTCATCGGCAGCTTGTGGGCTGCGCGAGTCAGGGCCTCACGGGCGATCTTCTCGTTGGGGTAGGACAGCTCGAACATGACCCGGCCCGGGTGCACGTTCGCGATCCACCACTCCGGCGAACCCTTACCGGAACCCATGCGGGTCTCGGCAGGCTTCTTCGTGAGCGGGCGGTCCGGGTAGATGTTGATCCAGACCTTGCCGCCACGCTTGATGTGGCGGGTCATGGCGATACGGGCCGCCTCGATCTGGCGGTTGGTCACGTACGCCGGCGTGAGGGCCTGAATGCCGTACTCGCCGAACGAGACCGTCGTACCGCCCTTGGCCTGACCACGGCGCTTCGGGTGGTGCTGCTTGCGGTGCTTGACCCTACGGGGGATCAGCATGTCGGTCAGGCCTCCGTTCCGGTGCTCTCAGCCGGTGCAGCGGCAGCGGGAGCCGCAGAAGCCTCCGTCTTGGGGGCCTCGGCAGCGGGAGCCGTCTGCGGCTTACGACCGCGACCGCCGCGCTCGCCACCACGGCCACCACGGGCCGGGCGGTCGGCGCCGCCGCCACCACGGGCCGGGCGGTTGCCGGCGCGGGCAGCAGCGTTCTCGGCGCGGACCTCGGCGATGTTCTTGACATCGCCCTTGTAGATCCAGACCTTCACGCCGATGCGGCCGAAGGTCGTCTTGGCCTCGAAGAAGCCGTAGTCCACGTTCGCGCGGAGCGTGTGCAGGGGCACGCGGCCCTCGCGGTAGAACTCCGAGCGGGACATCTCGGCGCCGCCGAGGCGGCCACCGCACTGGATCTTGATGCCCTTGGCGCCGGCCTTCATCGCCGACTGCATGCTCTTACGCATGGCGCGACGGAAGGAGACGCGGGAGGAGAGCTGCTCGGCGACGGCCTGGGCAACCAGCTGAGCGTCGGTCTCGGGGTTCTTGACCTCGAGGATGTTCAGCTGGACCTGCTTGCCCGTGAGCTTCTCGAGGTCACCGCGGATGCGGTCGGCCTCGGCGCCACGGCGGCCGATGACGATGCCCGGACGAGCGGTGTGGATGTCCACACGCACACGGTCACGGGTGCGCTCGATCTCCACCTTCGAGATGCCGGCGCGCTCCATGCCGGACGTCATCATCCGACGGATGGCGACGTCTTCCTTGACGTAGTCCTTGTACAGCTTGTCGGCGTACCAGCGGGACTTGAAGTCCGTGGTGATGCCGAGCCGGAACCCATGCGGGTTAACCTTCTGGCCCATTACCGGGTTCCTTCCTTGCTGCTGACGACCACGGTGATGTGGCTGGTCCGCTTGCGGATCCGGTAGGCACGGCCCTGGGCGCGCGGCCGGAACCGCTTCAGGGTCGGACCCTCGTCGACGTACGCCTCGGAGATGACGAGGCTGCCGGCGTCGGTGTGGTCGTAGTTGTGTGCGGCGTTGGCGATGGCGCTGTCGAGCACCTTGCCGACGGGCACGGAGGCGGCCTGCGGAGCGAATCGCAGGACCGCCTGAGCCTCCGTGGCGTCCATGCCACGGATAAGGTCCACCACGCGGCGGGCCTTCATGGGCGTAACGCGGATGTACCGCGCCTGGGCCCTGGCTTCCATGGTTGTCCCTCTCAGTTACTTACGTGTCTGAATGCGATCCGCGTTTAGCGGCGCTTCGACTTCCGGTCGTCCTTGACGTGACCCCGGAAGGTGCGCGTCGGCGAGAACTCGCCGAGCTTGTGGCCGACCATCGACTCGGTGACGAACACCGGGATGTGGGTCTTGCCGTTGTGCACCGCGATCGTGTGGCCGAGCATGGCCGGGACGATCATCGAGCGACGGGACCAGGTCTTGATGACGTTCTTGGAACCGGCTTCGTTCTGGGCGTCCACCTTCTTGATCAGGTGGTCGTCGACGAAGGGCCCCTTCTTGAGACTGCGCGGCATCTAAACCCGCTCCTAGCGCTTCTTGTTCGTCTTGCGGCGGCGGACGATGTACTTGTTCGAAGCCTTCTTCGGCGAACGAGTACGACCCTCCTTCTGACCCCAGGGGCTGACCGGGTGGCGACCACCGGAGGTCTTGCCCTCACCACCACCGTGGGGGTGGTCAACCGGGTTCATCGCCACACCGCGAACGGTCGGGCGGACGCCCAGCCAGCGCTTGCGGCCGGCCTTACCCCAGTTGATGTTGCTCTGCTCGGCATTGCCGACCTCGCCGACCGTGGCGCGGCAGCGCTGGTCGACCAGGCGGATCTCACCGGAGGGCATACGAAGGTGGGCCATCGTGCCCTCCTTCGCCAGCAGCTGCACGGAGGCACCGGCGGAGCGGGCGAACTTGGCGCCGCCACCGGGACGGAGCTCGATCGCGTGGATCGTGGTACCGACCGGGATGTTGCGGAGCGCCAGGTTGTTGCCCGGCTTGATGTCGGCCCCGGGACCGTTCTCGACGCGGTCACCCTGCTGCAGGTTGCGCGGGGCGAGGATGTAGCGCTTCTCGCCGTCCGCGTAGTGCAGCAGCGCGATGCGCGCGGTGCGGTTGGGGTCGTACTCGATGTGCGCGACCTTCGCCGGCACGCCGTCCTTGTCGTGACGACGGAAGTCGATCACTCGGTAGGCGCGCTTGTGGCCACCACCCTGGTGGCGGACGGTCACACGACCGGAATTGTTACGGCCGCCCTTGCTGTGCAGGGGGCGAACCAGCGACTTCTCCGGCGTGGACCGCGTGACCTCGACGAAGTCGGCGACGCTGGAGCCACGACGGCCCGGCGTAGTCGGCTTGTACTTGCGGATTCCCATTTCTCAGTCCTCGTCCGATATCGGACGATCCGACCCGCTTACGCGGACGGACCGCCGAAGATGTCGATACGGTCGCCCTCGGCAAGGGTCACGATCGCGCGCTTGCTGTCGGCACGCTTGCCGAAGCCGGTGCGGGTCCGCTTGCGCTTGCCCTGGCGGTTGATCGTGTTCACCCCGGTGACCTTGACCGAGAAGACCGCCTGGACGGCCTGCTTGATCTGGGTCTTGTTGGCGCCGGGGGCCACGATGAACGTGTACTTGCCCTCGTCGAGAAGCGCGTAGCTCTTCTCGGACACGACCGGCTTCAGCAGGACGTCACGGTGGTCCGTGAAGGCCTTGCTCGCCGGAGTGACGACGGTGTTCTTGCCCTCGGCCTCGTGGCGGCGCGCCTTGGCGACGCGCGCGACCTTCTTGGCCTTGGCGGCCTTCGAGGCGATGCTCGGGTGACGCGTAGCCATCAGGCTTCGCTCCCTTCGGTGTCAGCGGCCTTGGGGCCAGACACGAAGGACTCGAAAGCGGCCTGGGTGAAGACCACGTCGTCCGAGACGAGAACGTCGTACGTGTTCAGCTGGCCCGGCTCCAGGATGTGCACCTGGGGCAGGTTGCGGGCGGACAGCCACGCGGCCTCGTCGGCACGGTCGATCACGAGCAGCAGGTTCTTGCGCTCGCTGATCTTGCCGAAGAGTGTCTTCGCGGCCTTCGTCGCGGGGGGCGCGCCCACGTCGGCGCCCGGGTAGGCCGGGGTTGGGGTGTTTGGGGGCCCGGGGGTGGGGGGGTGGGGCCGGGGCCCCGCCGTAAACT
>NZ_JBHVYZ010000041.1:2314-28786 GCF_042880295.1 Streptomyces sp. NPDC058307 | reverse complement strand
GGCATGTGGGGCGGGTCTTTCCCGTCCCTGTTGTTTCGGGCGGCCGTTTTTGTGGGGTTTGTTTGCGTGGGCGGCTTCGTGGGGGGGCCCCCCCCCCCCCCCGACGCCGGAGACGACGTGGATGCGGTTGTTGCGGGCCCGGTCGGTGAGGGCGTGGCGCAGGGCCGCGGCCTTCATCTTCTTCGGGGTCCGCTGCGAGTAGTCACGCGGGGTGGGGCCGTGAACGACGCCACCGCCGGCGAACTGCGGCGCACGGGTCGAGCCCTGACGGGCGCGGCCGGTGCCCTTCTGACGGTACGGCTTCTTGCCGCCACCGCGGACCTCGCCACGACGCTTGACCTTGTGCGTGCCCTGACGGGCGGCGGCCAGCTGCGCGACGACGACCTGGTGAAGCAGCGGGATGCTGATCTTCTCGACGTCGAAGATCTCGGCCGGGAGCTCTACGGTCCCGGCGGTGTCGCCGGAGGGCGACAGAATGTCAATGGTGCTCATAGTCCTCAGGCCCCCTTGGCCGCGGTGCGGACCAGGACGAGGCCGCCGTTCGGACCAGGAACCGCGCCCTTGATGAGCAGCAGGCCCTTCTCCGCGTCAACGGCGTGAACGGTCAGGTTCTGGGTGGTGACCCGCTCGTTGCCCATACGACCCGCCATGCGGAGGCCCTTGAACACGCGGCCCGGGGTGGCACAGCCACCGATGGAACCGGGAGAGCGGTGCTTGCGCTGGGTGCCGTGACCGGCGCCGAGGCCCTTGAAGTTGTGACGCTTCATGACACCGGCGAAGCCCTTGCCCTTGCTCTTGCCGGTCACGTCGACCTTGATGCCGGCCTCGAACACCTCAGCGGTGATCTCCTGGCCGAGGGTGTACTCGCTGGCGTCAGCGGTACGGATCTCGACGAGGTGGCGGCGGGGAGTGACGTCGGCCTTGGCGAAGTGGCCCTTGAGGGGCTTGTTCACCTTGCGCGGGTCGATCTCGCCGAACGCGATCTGGACGGACTCGTAGCCGTCGGCGTCGTTCGTACGGACCTGGGTCACGACATTGGGGCCGGCCTTGACGACGGTGACCGGAACAACACGGTTGTTCTCGTCCCACACCTGCGTCATGCCGAGCTTCTCGCCCAGGATGCCCTTGATCTGCTTAGCCATCTTTCAGATCACCGGCCTCAGAGCTTGATCTCGATGTCGACACCGGCCGGGAGGTCGAGTCGCATCAGAGAGTCAACGGTCTTGGGGGTCGGGTCGAGGATGTCGATCAGACGCTTGTGCGTGCGCATCTCGAAGTGCTCGCGCGAGTCCTTGTACTTGTGCGGCGACTTGATGACGCAGTACACGTTCTTCTCAGTGGGCAGCGGCACCGGGCCCGCGACCGACGCACCAGTACGCGTCACCGTCTCGACGATCTTCTTCGCCGAGCTGTCGATGACCTCGTGGTCGTAGGCCTTGAGCCGGATGCGGATCTTCTGTCCCGCCATGGCTACTCGTTAGTCCTGTCTCTCTACAGCTCTGGAACCCGGTGTTCCCTTGACCTTCTCCGACCCACGCGGTCGGGTGTGTCGCACTCTCACCGACACAGATGTCCCTTGTCCGAACATCTTTTGCCTGAGAAAGAAGTTCACCGGGTGCCTGGTCGGCGCCGCACTGACACTTCCCGAAAGATTCCCGTACGTCCGTCCCAGCGCTGCCTTACGGCAGTTGGAACGACGAGTACTGTGGGACTCGCTTCCGGTCCTCCCGGCGGGAGGCGCGCAGCATCAACACTCGACCGAGCAACCCCGCTAGTCTGCCATACGGGGCGGGGGCCTGGCCAATCGAGCCGGAGACCTTACCCCGAGAGTGACGTAGGTCAAACCAACTCGGCGTTCGGGGCACTGGCCGTCCCGGTCAGGGGAGGCCCCCAGCCATGGTCAAGGTGCGGCTCGAGACCAGTCGTGAGCACGTCGCCGAGCCGGCCCGGCTTCGGGATCCTGTCGGCGCTGTCGAAGAACTGATCTGGAACGCCGTGGACGCCGATGCCGAACACGTCGTCGTCACCTTGGAACGCAACGACCTGGGTGGGGTGGACAGGATCCCTGTCCAGGACGACGGCACTGGGATGCCGGCCGAGCACTGCGAGGAGTACTTGCTCCTCGACACCGCCGCCCGGCTCGACACGCTCCGGCGCCTGGAGGGCGGGTTCGTCGACCCGTGCGTGAGCGCCGCCATGCACGCGGTCCGGTTCGCCGCCACCATCATCTGGCCGACCGCCCCGCACATGCCGCCGCCTGGCTACCGTCAGGACAGCGAGGGCATCCTCGAACTCATCGCGCACTGGCGGGAGGCGGCACTCCAAATCGGCGAGTTCGCCCCGCCCCCCACCCTGCACCTGGTCAGCGACACGGCACCGCCCGCGTAGCCGCCCCCTCCCGGCAACTCGGTCCAGGCTCCGGTCGGCGACGTCAACGCACGTCGACGTGGTCCCCGCCGCTGGTCGCGGCCCCCGTCGTGTCGTTGCCCCCGTACGACCAGCGCCAGGTGCCGTCCTTCGAGGCGGTGACCGTGGTCTTCAGGGCGCCGGTGCTGCTTGACGTGACCTTCTTGACCGTGACGAAGGAGCTGGTGCCCGTCTCACGGAACTGCAGGCTGACCGAACGGCCGCCGTAGGCCCCGTACTTCTTGGTCGCCCAGTCCGCGCGGGTGAGCTTGCCGGTGACGGTGATCTGCCTGCCCTTGACGACCGGCTCCGGCGCGGCGTTCACGGTGACGTTCGCGGTCCGCTTCAGCCGGACGGTCAGGGACCGGGACTCGTGCTCCTCGGCCGCGAGGCTCCCGCTGGCCTTGAACAGGCGCAGGGTCACGCCGGTCTTCCAGGTGGTGGCATCACTGTTGGAGTCGACGTGGTCCCGACTCGGATGAGGGTCGATGTAGAGGGATCCCTCGCAGTCGGCCTTCTTGTCGCTGCGCTCGTAGCAGGTGTAGCCGCCCGGACCGATGTAGTTGTCCCCGGTGTCGGCCGCGTGCTTGAGATCTCCGCGGTAGAGGAAGGGGAACGCGTCGTACCGGAACGGGTCGCTCGTGCTGTACCCGGACGGCAGGGTGATCTTGAAGGTGATGGACGGCTCGACCGGCTTGGTCGTGCCGACGACGATCGGCTTGCCCTTGTTGATCACGATGTCGGACACCGTGATGCCGGTGTCCTGGGCCTGGGCCGCCGGGGCGTTCAGGAGGGTGAGGGCCAGGGCCCCCGCGAGCGCGATCCCGGTGGCCGCGCGTCTGCCAGTGGTCATTGCCACCTCTTTCGTGGTGCGGGACAGGAACCGCGCAGACTATCCCATGACCTGATCATGACGTTCGCTTGGGCTACGGCCAGTCCACCAGCGCCGCGAACACCACGTACACGACCGGCACCAGCGCCGGGGCCGCCAGTGCGAGGCCCGTCCGGCGGGCCGTGTTGCCGCGTTCCCACGGCAGGGCCCATCCGGCGGCCAGCAGGAACAGGACGACGCCCAGGCCCCCGAGCAGCACCGGGAAGGCGAGACCGAAGCTCGAATCGAAACGGTGGGCCTCGGTGGCCGCGCAGGAGTCGCAGGCCATCGCGGAGAGGCCGCCGACGACGTAGGTGAACAGACACGCGGGCAGGGTGAGGAGCGTCGAGAGCAGCGGGGCGACCCAGGCGCGGGTGGCGCGGTCGTCGTCGAGGGTGAGTTCCGGCATGGGTCCATGACAGCGCCCGGGAGCGCTCGGTCGCATGAGCGTTCGTACTCAGATGCCGGGGCCGTCGTACGGGATTCAGGTCCCGGCGTTCCTGAGCCGGGCGAACGACGTGTCCAGGCCCCGCTTCAGCAGCCGTGCCACCGGCCGTTCCACGAACCGGTGCACCAGCCAGCTCAGCAGCAGGAACCCGGCGACGACGGCGGCGACCAGCAGACGGGCGTCCATGGTGTCGCGCAGGCGGTTGATGACCGCCGTGCCGGCCGCGTAGTGCGTCAGGTAGAGGGGATACGTCAGCGCCCCCGCCGTCACCAGCCACTTCCAGCGGACGCAATCCGTGGCGCCGAGGGCGATGGCGACCATGGCGAGCAGGAACACGGTGAAGATCAGCACGCTCCCCCGCCAGCCCGACACACGCTCGACCTCGTCGATCCTGATGCCGAGTTCGCGCTGGCCCATCAGCCAGGCCATCGCGAGGATGCCCCACAGCAGCAGGTCCTGGCCGAAGCGGTGCATCAGGTAGAGGGCGAGGCCCGCGATGAAGTACCAGGCGCCCTCCGGGTTGGCGACCAGTTCCAGGAGGGGGAGCTTCGAGATCGGGGCGAGCATGGCGGCGGCGCCCCACACACAGCAGAAGACGACGACCTTGCGGTAGGTCAGGCCGCTCCACACGACCACCAGGAAGAGGATGTAGAAGCGGAGTTCCGACCAGAGGGTCCAGTAGACGCCGTCGACGTTCGGCACGCCCGAACCGGACTGGAGCATCGTGAAGTTGAGGAGTACGTCGCGCGTGCGCAGGCGGTCCCACACGCCCGGCAGGGCCAGCAGGACGGCCGTGGTGAAGACGATGGCGAACCAGTACGCCGGGTACAGCCGGATCACCCGTGACGTGAAGAACTGGCGGGGGGTACGGCCCCAGCAGGACATGCAGATCACGAAGCCGCTGATCACGAAGAAGATCTCGACGCCGATCCAGCCGTAGGAGGCGAACCGGAAGACCGTCGGCATGACGTCGGAGACCGGGCGGTCCCAGACGCGGTTGCCCGGCTGGTCGACGCGGCGGGTGCCGGCGTAGTGGTGCACGGCGACCATCAGGGCGGCGAGGAGCCGGATGCCGTCGATGGCGTACAGCCGACGGCCGGCGCGGTCGCGTACGACGGGGCGCCGGGCGGGGTCCGACAAGACGGGCCCAAGCGGCTGCTGCAGGCCGCCGACGACCCGTCGCGGTAACGACCTTCTGCTCTCCGCGCCCTGCATCGACACCTGCGTGTCCGTCCGTCCTCGCGAGGGAATCCGGGCCGGAAGCGGCCACCGGACGCCTCAGGCTACGACCCGCACAAGCACGCCACAGCGTGCGCTGCACAGAGTTCCCCCGGACTTCACCTGACGTCCTGCGAAGGAATGCGAAGGGGCCCGTACGACCGAAGTCGTACGGGCCCCTTCAGAGACCTACCGGGTCAGAGACCCGACCGGGCCGAGATCAGACAGTGATCTTGGTGACCTGGCCGGCGCCGACCGTCCGGCCACCCTCACGGATGGCGAACTTCAGGCCCTCTTCCATGGCGACGGGCTGGATGAGCTCCACCTTCATCTCGGTGTTGTCACCCGGCATGACCATCTCGGTGCCCTCGGGGAGGGTCACCACGCCGGTCACGTCCGTCGTCCGGAAGTAGAACTGCGGACGGTAGTTGTTGAAGAACGGCGTGTGGCGGCCACCCTCGTCCTTGGACAGGATGTAGGCCTGGGCCTCGAACTGGGTGTGCGGCGTGACCGAACCCGGCTTGATGATGACCTGGCCGCGCTCGACGTCCTCGCGCTTGATGCCACGAAGCAGCAGACCGACGTTCTCACCGGCCTGGCCCTCGTCGAGCAGCTTGCGGAACATCTCGATGCCGGTGACCGTGGTGGTGGTCTTCTCGGTCTTGATGCCGATGATGTCGACGGTCTCGTTGACCTTCAGGACACCACGCTCGATACGACCGGTGACGACGGTGCCACGACCGGTGATCGTGAAGACGTCCTCGATCGGCATCAGGAACGGCTTGTCGACGTCACGCTCGGGCTGCGGGATCGCCTCGTCGACGGCGGCCATCAGGTCGAGGACCGTCTGGCCCCATTCCTTGTCGCCCTCGAGCGCCTTGAGCGCCGAGACCTTGACGACCGGCAGGTCGTCGCCCGGGAACTCGTACTCGGAGAGCAGCTCACGAACCTCGAGCTCGACGAGCTCCAGGATCTCCTCGTCGTCCACCATGTCGGCCTTGTTCAGGGCGACGACGATGTAGGGAACACCGACCTGGCGGGCCAGGAGCACGTGCTCCTTGGTCTGCGGCATCGGGCCGTCGGTGGCGGCGACCACGAGGATGGCGCCGTCCATCTGCGCCGCACCCGTGATCATGTTCTTGATGTAGTCCGCGTGACCGGGGCAGTCGACGTGGGCGTAGTGACGCGTCTCGGTCTGGTACTCGACGTGCGCGATCGAGATGGTGATACCGCGCTGGCGCTCCTCGGGAGCCTTGTCGATCTGGTCGAAGGCCGAGGCCTCGTTCAGGTCCGGGTACGCGTCGTGCAGCACCTTGGTAATGGCGGCCGTAAGGGTCGTCTTACCGTGGTCGATGTGACCAATGGTGCCGATGTTGACGTGGGGCTTAGTCCGCTCGAACTTCGCCTTCGCCACGGGGTCCTCCTGTGGAGTGGTTCTGAACGCCTTGCTTCATCGGCGCCAGGTGATCTTTGCTGGAAAGCCTCGGCCCGGGGGCACTCCCCCACAAACGCGGGTGAATGCCCCTCCGGGCTCCGGAGTCAAGCCTAAAGCGTGCGAACGCGGTGCGTTACTCGCCCTTGGCCTTCGCGATGATCTCCTCGGCGACGTTCCGCGGAACCTCGGCGTAGGAGTCGAACTGCATCGAGTAGCTAGCGCGACCCGATGTCTTGCTGCGGAGGTCTCCGACGTAGCCGAACATCTCCGAGAGGGGCACGAGGCCCTTCACGACGCGGGCACCGGCCCGCTCCTCCATGGCCTGGATCTGACCACGGCGGGAGTTGATGTCGCCGATGACCTCACCCATGTAGTCCTCGGGCGTGGTGACCTCGACGGCCATCATCGGCTCGAGCAGCACGGGGCTTGCCTTGCGCGCGGCCTCCTTGAAGGCCTGCGAGCCGGCGATCTTGAACGCGAGCTCGGAGGAGTCGACCTCGTGGTAGGCACCGTCGAGAAGCGTGACGCGAACGCCCGTCATCTCGTACCCGGCGAGGATGCCGAACTGCATAGCCTCCTGCGCACCGGCGTCCACCGAAGGGATGTACTCCTTCGGGATACGGCCACCGGTCACCTTGTTCACGAACTCGTACGAGGCGTCGCCGCTCTCGATCGGCTCGATCGCGATCTGCACCTTGGCGAACTGGCCGGTTCCACCAGTCTGCTTCTTGTGCGTGTAGTCGACGCGCTCGACGGCCTTGCGGATCGTCTCGCGGTAGGCGACCTGCGGCTTGCCGACGTTGGCCTCGACCTTGAACTCACGGCGCATACGGTCGACCAGCACCTCGAGGTGCAGCTCGCCCATACCACCGATGATGGTCTGGCCGGTCTCCTCGTCCGAGTGGACCTGGAAGGAGGGGTCCTCCTCCGCGAGACGCTGGATGGCGACACCCAGCTTCTCCTGGTCACCCTTGGACTTGGGCTCGATGGCGACCTGGATCACCGGCGCCGGGAAGTCCATGGACTCCAGGATGACCGGGTTCTTGTCGTCGCTCAGCGTCTCACCGGTGGTGGTCTGCTTGAGGCCCATGACGGCGACGATGTCGCCGGCGCCCACCGACTCGATCTCCTCACGCTTGTTCGCGTGCATGCGGTAGATCTTGCCGATGCGCTCCTTCTTGCCCTTGACGGAGTTCAGCACCGCGGAGCCGGACTCCAGGCGACCGGAGTAGATCCGGACGAAGGTGAGCTTGCCCAGGTGCGGGTCGCTCATGATCTTGAACGCCAGCGCGGACAGCGGCTCGTCGTCGGACGGCTTGCGCTTGACGACCAGCTCGGGGTCCTTCACGTCGTGGCCCTCGATGGCCTCGACGTCGAGCGGGGTCGGCAGGTAGCGCACGACCGCGTCGAGCAGGGGCTGAACGCCCTTGTTCTTGAACGCGGTGCCACAGAACACCGGGGTGACGGTGACGCCGTCGGACTTGCCGGACGCGATGGTGATGCGACGGATCGCGGCGTACAGCTGCTCCTCGGTGGGCTCCTGGCCCTCCAGGAACAGCTCCATGATCTCGTCGTCGTTCTCCGCGACGGCCTCGACCAGCTTGCCGCGGTACTCCTCGGCAGCCTCGGTGTGCGTGGCCGGGATGTCGACGACGTCGTACATCTCGCCCTTCGCCGCCTCGGCGGACCACACGAGCGCCTTCATGCGGACCAGGTCCACAACGCCCTTGAAGTCCATCTCGGCGCCGATCGGCAGCTGCATGACGAGCGGGACGGCGCCCAGACGGTCCGAGATCATGTCCACACAGCGGTGGAACTCGGCGCCGGTACGGTCCAGCTTGTTCACGAAGCAGATGCGCGGCACGCCGTAACGGTCGGCCTGACGCCACACCGTCTCGGACTGCGGCTCGACACCCGCGACACCGTCGAACACCGTGACGGCACCGTCGAGGACGCGGAGCGAACGCTCCACCTCGACCGTGAAGTCGACGTGCCCGGGGGTGTCGATGATGTTGATCGTGTAGTCGTCGTCCTCGAGCGGCCAGTGACAGGTGGTGGCAGCAGAGGTGATCGTGATGCCACGCTCCTGCTCCTGCTCCATCCAGTCCATGGTGGCGGCGCCGTCGTGGACCTCACCGATCTTGTAGCTGACGCCGGTGTAGAAGAGGATCCGCTCGGTGGTGGTCGTCTTGCCCGCGTCGATGTGGGCCATGATCCCGATGTTGCGGACCTTGGCCAGGTCAAGTGAAGTGGTAGCCATAAGGCTTCAGTCTTCTCTCGGTCTCGATGGGGTCTGCGACTACCAGCGGTAGTGCGCGAAGGCCTTGTTGGACTCGGCCATCTTGTGGGTGTCCTCGCGCTTCTTGACGGCCGCACCGAGGCCGTTCGAAGCGTCGAGAAGCTCGTTGAGCAGACGCTCGGTCATGGTCTTCTCGCGACGGGCGCGGGAGTAACCGACCAGCCAGCGCAGCGCCAGCGTGTTGGCGCGGCCGGGCTTGACCTCGACCGGCACCTGGTAGGTGGCGCCACCGACACGGCGGGACTTGACCTCAAGCGTGGGCTTGATGTTCTCCAGCGCGCGCTTCAGCGTGATGACCGGGTCGTTGCTGGTCTTCTCGCGCAGGCCCTCCATGGCGCCGTACACGATGCGCTCGGCGGTGGAGCGCTTGCCGTTCAGCAGCACCTTGTTGATCAGCGAGGTGACAAGAGGAGAACCGTAGACCGGGTCGATGATGACCGGGCGCTTCGGGGCGGGGCCCTTACGAGGCATTCTTACTTCTCCTTCTTGGCGCCGTAGCGGCTGCGGGCCTGCTTGCGGTTCTTGACACCCTGGGTGTCGAGCGAACCACGGATGATCTTGTAGCGAACACCGGGCAGGTCCTTCACACGGCCGCCGCGCACGAGCACGATGGAGTGCTCCTGCAGGTTGTGTCCCTCACCCGGAATGTAAGCAGTGACCTCGATCCCGCTGGTCAGACGCACACGCGCGACCTTACGCAGGGCCGAGTTCGGCTTCTTCGGGGTGGTCGTGAACACGCGCGTGCAGACGCCACGGCGCTGGGGCGAACCCTCGAGCGCGGGCGTCTTGTTCTTCTCGACCTTGTCCTGCCGGCCCTTCCGGACCAGCTGCTGGATCGTAGGCACTACTTCTCCGGTTTCTGTGTGCCGAGTGTGAAGCTAACCTGGAACATCGCCGACCCACGCGGTCGGGTGTGTCGAAGCCGCGGACTCCCGCCGCAAGGCGAAAAGGGCGCAGATTACGGTGGCCGCTTACGACTCCCCCTATGCGGTTGAAGGCACGCACGGGAGCCAGGGCACACCCCAGGCACAAGGTCTGAGCGTACCCAGCTGATTCGCTGCGGTCAAAACAGATGGACGAGCGCAACCTCTCGGTGCGGCCGGTGTCAAGCCCCTACGCCGTGGATGATCTTCGATTTCACATGGTGCACACGCGCGAGCGGCGTCTCCTCGCGGTGCTCACCCGGAGGCGAGGCCCACCGCGATCAGCAGCGTCATCACGACCGACCACGCGGCGATCGACAGCCAGCCGAACACGAGCCCGGTCAGCGCGAGCCCGTCGCCGCCCTCTCCGGTCCGCTCGATCTCGGCCCGCGCCGCGTGTCCGAGGATCACCGCCGGAATCCCGGTGAACCCGAAGGTCGGCACGCACAGCAGCCCGCACACGGCGGCTCCGACCGCCTTCCCGTTGGCCCGCGGCCGCGGGGCGGGCAGGAACGTCCGCGGTACGGCCGTGACGGGCACAGGATGCGGCATGGGCCCCAGCGGCAGGTCGGACACCAGCAGCGCCAGCTCCCCGACGGTACGCGCGCCGTACGCCCGCTCCACCCGCTTGTCGAACTCCGCCTTCTCCAGCCGCCCCTCCCCGTACCCGGCCCGCAGCACATCGACGGCCCGCTCGCGGTCGGCGTGGGAGGCGAGCATGGCGGAGCCGGCGGGCTGTGGGGCGGCATACGGGGGCCAGGGACGGGCCACAGGGGCGCCCGCGCCGGACCAGGGCCCCGCCAGGGGGCCGTCTCTTCCCGGCCCTGACGGCGACTCGTCCTTGCCCTGCCACGGTTGCCATGACGGTTGCGACACAGGAGCACCCCCTGGGCGGTCGAATGCCTCCATGATGCTCCAACGCTGCGATACCGGGACAGGTTCCCGCATCTCCAGCGGGAAACCCCCGGCCGGCCCAGCCCCGAGGCACCTGGATACCGCCCGAGCACGCCGGAGGGCGGCCACCCCACAGGGTGACCGCCCTCCGACTCAAGCAACCCGATTACTGGTTGTACGGCCCGTAGTCGTAGTCCTCCAGCGGAACAGCCTGGCCGGACCCCGTGCCGAACGGCGAGTAGTCGATGTCGTCGTAGCCGACGGCCGAGTACATCGCGGCCTTGGCCTCCTCGGTCGGCTCGACCCGGATGTTGCGGTAGCGGGACAGACCCGTACCGGCCGGGATGAGCTTACCGATGATGACGTTCTCCTTGAGGCCGATGAGGCTGTCGGACTTGGCGTTGATCGCCGCGTCCGTCAGGACTCGGGTCGTCTCCTGGAAGGAGGCGGCCGACAGCCAGGATTCCGTCGCCAGCGAGGCCTTGGTGATACCCATCAGCTGCGGACGACCGGAGGCCGGGTGACCGCCCTCCTGGACCACACGACGGTTCTCGGTCTCGAACTTCGAGCGCTCGACCAGCTCGCCGGGCAGCAGCTCGGCGTCGCCGGACTCGATGATCGTCACACGGCGCAGCATCTGCCGGATGATGATCTCGATGTGCTTGTCGTGGATCGACACACCCTGCGAGTTGTAGACCTTCTGGACCTCGCCGACCAGGTGGACCTGGACGGCACGCTGACCCAGGATGCGCAGCACGTCGTGCGGGTTGGTGGCACCCACGGTGAGCTTCTGGCCCACCTCGACGTGCTCGCCCTCGCTGACCAGGAGTCGGGCGCGCTTCGAGATCGGGAACGCCGTCTCGTCGCTGCCGTCGTCCGGCGTGATGACGATCTTCTTGGTCTTCTCGGTCTCCTCGATCCGCACGCGGCCCTGGGCCTCGGAGATCGGGGCGACACCCTTCGGGGTACGGGCCTCGAAGAGCTCGACGACACGCGGCAGACCCTGGGTGATGTCGTCACCGGCCACACCACCGGTGTGGAAGGTACGCATCGTCAGCTGGGTACCGGGCTCACCGATGGACTGGGCGGCGATGATGCCGACCGCCTCACCGATGTCGACCAGCTTGCCGGTGGCCAGCGAGCGGCCGTAGCACATGGCGCAGGTGCCGACGGCGGACTCGCAGGTCAGGACCGAGCGGGTCTTGACCGTGGAGACGCCGTGCCGGACGAGCTCGTCGATGAGGACGTCGCCGAGGTCGGTGTTGGCCGGGGCCAGCACCTTTCCGTCGACCGTGATGTCCTCGGCCAGCGCACGTGCGTACACGCTGGTCTCGACGTCGTCCGCCTTGCGCAGCACGCCGTCCGCGCCGACCTCCGCGATCTTGAGCTTGAGGCCGCGGTCGGTGCCGCAGTCCTCCTCGCGGATGATGACGTCCTGCGAGACGTCCACCAGACGACGGGTCAGGTAACCCGAGTCGGCGGTACGCAGGGCGGTGTCCGCCAGACCCTTACGGGCACCGTGCGTGGAGATGAAGTACTCCAGCACGGACAGGCCCTCACGGAAGGACGCCTTGATCGGACGCGGAATCGTCTCGTTCTTGGCGTTCGACACCAGACCACGCATACCGGCGATCTGCCGCATCTGCATCATGTTTCCTCGGGCACCCGAGTCAACCATCATGAAGATGGGGTTCGTCTTGGGGAAGTTCGCGTTCATCGCCTCGGCGACCTCGTTGGTCGCCTTGGTCCAGATCGCGATGAGCTCCTGCGTGCGCTCTTCCTTGGTGATCAGACCGCGCTCGTACTGCTTCTGGACCTTCTCGTCCTGCGCCTCGTAGCCCTTGACGATCTCCTTCTTCGCCTCGGGAACGACGACGTCGGAGATGGCCACGGTGACACCGGAACGGGTCGCCCAGTAGAAGCCCGCCGCCTTCAGGTTGTCGAGCGTCGCCGCCACGATGACCTTGGGGTAGCGCTCGGCCAGGTCGTTGACGATCTCGGAGAGCTGCTTCTTGCCCACCGAGTAGTCGACGAACGGGTAGTCCTCGGGCAGCAGCTCGTTGAAGAGCGCGCGGCCCAGGGTGGTGCGCAGGCGGAAGGTGTCCCCCTGCTGCCACTCGGGCTCGCCCTCCTCCTGCGCCGGCGGCGTCCAGCCACGCGGCGGGATGGTGCCCACCGGGAAGCGGATGTCGATCGGCGACTGCAGCGCCAGCTCGCCGGCGTCGAACGCCATGATCGCCTCGGCCGTGGAGCCGAACGCGCGGCCCTCGCCCTTGGTGTCACGCAGCTCGCCGTCGGTGGTGAGGAAGAACAGACCGAGGACCATGTCCTGGGTCGGCATCGTCACCGGACGGCCGTCGGCGGGCTTGAGGATGTTGTTCGAGGACAGCATCAGGATGCGGGCCTCGGCCTGCGCCTCCGCGGACAGCGGAAGGTGTACGGCCATCTGGTCGCCGTCGAAGTCCGCGTTGAACGCGGTGCAGACGAGCGGGTGGATCTGGATGGCCTTGCCCTCGACCAGCTGCGGCTCGAAGGCCTGGATGCCGAGGCGGTGCAGGGTGGGCGCACGGTTCAGCAGAACCGGGTGCTCGGCGATGACCTCTTCGAGGACGTCGTACACGACCGTGCGGCCGCGCTCCACCATGCGCTTGGCGCTCTTGATGTTCTGCGCGTGGTTCAGGTCCACCAGGCGCTTCATCACGAACGGCTTGAACAGCTCCAGCGCCATCGCCTTCGGCAGACCGCACTGGTGCAGCTTGAGCTGCGGACCGACGACGATCACGGAACGCGCGGAGTAGTCCACACGCTTGCCGAGCAGGTTCTGACGGAAACGACCCTGCTTGCCCTTCAGCATGTCGCTGAGGGACTTCAGCGGGCGGTTGCCGGGACCGGTGACCGGACGACCACGACGACCGTTGTCGAAGAGGGCGTCAACAGCCTCCTGAAGCATGCGCTTCTCGTTGTTGACGATGATCTCGGGCGCGCCGAGGTCGAGGAGCCTCTTCAGACGGTTGTTGCGGTTGATCACACGGCGGTACAGGTCGTTCAGGTCGGAGGTCGCGAAGCGGCCACCGTCCAGCTGCACCATCGGGCGGAGGTCCGGCGGGATGACCGGGACGCAGTCGAGGACCATGCCCTTGGGGCTGTTGGAGGTCTGCAGGAAGGCAGACACGACCTTCAGCCGCTTCAGCGCACGGGTCTTCTTCTGGCCCTTGCCGGTACGGATGATCTCGCGGAGACGCTCGGCCTCCTCGTCGAGGTCGAAGGACTCCAGGCGCTTCTGCAGCGCCGCGGCACCCATCGAACCGTCGAAGTACGTGCCGAAGCGGTCACGCAGCTCGCGGTAGAGCAGCTCGTCACCTTCGAGGTCCTGGACCTTGAGGTTCTTGAAGCGGGTCCACACCTCGTCGAGACGGTCGATCTCGCGCTGCGCACGGTCGCGCAGCTGCTTCATCTCACGCTCGGCGCCCTCGCGCACCTTGCGGCGCACGTCGGCCTTGGCGCCCTCGGCCTCCAGCTCGGCCAGGTCGCTTTCCAGCTTCTTGGCGCGGGCCTCGAGGTCGGCGTCGCGACGGTTCTCGACCTGCTGACGCTCCACGGAGACGTGCGCCTCCAGGGAGGGCAGGTCACGCGTGCGGCGCTCCTCGTCGACGAACGTGATCATGTACGCCGCGAAGTAGATGACCTTCTCGAGGTCCTTCGGGGCGAGGTCGAGCAGGTAGCCAAGGCGCGACGGGACGCCCTTGAAGTACCAGATGTGCGTGACGGGGGCGGCCAGTTCGATGTGGCCCATCCGCTCACGACGCACCTTGGCGCGAGTGACCTCGACGCCGCAGCGCTCACAGATGATGCCCTTGAACCGGACACGCTTGTACTTGCCGCAGTAGCACTCCCAGTCCCGGGTCGGACCGAAGATCTTCTCGCAGAAGAGTCCGTCCTTTTCGGGCTTGAGGGTGCGGTAGTTGATGGTCTCGGGCTTCTTGACCTCGCCGTGGCTCCACTGACGGATGTCGTCAGCGGTGGCCAGACCGATCCGGAGCTCATCGAAGAAGTTGACGTCGAGCACTATGCGTCAATCCCTCTCAGGGTTGTAAGTCTTAGGGGTCTGAAACGGGGGTCCAGGGGCCGGCCGGAGGTCCTCACCAGGTCCTCCGGCCGGACTCCCGTCAGACCTCTTCGACGCTGCTCGGCTCGCGCCGGGACAGGTCGATGCCGAGCTCTTCCGCCGCGCGGAAGACGTCCTCGTCGGTGTCGCGCATCTCGATGGACATGCCGTCCGAGGACAGCACCTCCACGTTGAGGCACAGGGACTGCATCTCCTTGATGAGCACCTTGAAGGACTCGGGGATGCCGGGCTCGGGGATGTTCTCGCCCTTGACGATGGCCTCGTAGACCTTCACGCGGCCGGTGACGTCGTCGGACTTGATGGTCAGCAGCTCCTGGAGGGCGTACGCGGCGCCGTATGCCTCCAGCGCCCACACCTCCATCTCACCGAAGCGCTGGCCACCGAACTGGGCCTTACCACCCAGCGGCTGCTGGGTGATCATCGAGTACGGACCGGTCGAACGCGCGTGCAGCTTGTCGTCGACCAGGTGGTGGAGCTTGAGGATGTACATGTAGCCGACCGAGATCGGCTCCGGGAACGGCTCGCCGGAGCGGCCGTCGAACATCCTCGCCTTACCGGTGGGCTGCACCATGCGCTCACCGTCGCGGTTCGGGATGGTGTGCTGCAGCAGACCCGCGAGCTCGTCCTCACGCGCACCGTCGAAGACGGGGGTGGCGACGTTGGTGCCCGGGTCGACCTGGTCGGCACCGATGACCTGCAGGCGCTTGGCCCAGTCCTCGCCGAGGCCGGAGACGTCCCAGCCGCGGCTGGCGAGCCAGCCGAGGTGGATCTCCAGGACCTGTCCCGGGTTCATTCGGGACGGCACACCGAGCGGGTTGAGGATGATGTCGACCGGGGTCCCGTCCTCGAGGAACGGCATGTCCTCGATGGGCAGGATCTTGGAGATGACACCCTTGTTGCCGTGCCGGCCGGCGAGCTTGTCACCGTCCGTGATCTTGCGCTTCTGCGCCACGTAGACACGAACCAGCTGGTTCACGCCCGGCGGCAGCTCGTCGCCCTCTTCACGGTCGAAGACGCGGACGCCGATGACCTTGCCGATCTCGCCGTGCGGCACCTTCAGCGAGGTGTCACGGACCTCACGGGCCTTCTCACCGAAGATCGCGCGCAGCAGGCGCTCCTCCGGCGTCAGCTCGGTCTCACCCTTGGGCGTGACCTTGCCGACGAGGATGTCACCGGCGACGACCTCGGCACCGATACGGATGATGCCGCGCTCGTCGAGGTCGGCGAGGACCTCCTCGGAGACGTTCGGGATGTCCCGGGTGATCTCCTCGGGGCCGAGCTTGGTGTCACGGGCGTCGACCTCGTGCTCCTCGATGTGGATCGAGGAGAGGACGTCGTCCTGCACGAGGCGCTGCGACAGGATGATCGCGTCCTCGTAGTTGTGACCCTCCCACGGCATGAACGCCACGAGCAGGTTCTTGCCCAGCGCCATCTCGCCGTTCTCGGTGGCCGGACCGTCGGCGAGGACCTGACCGGTGATGATCCGGTCGCCCTCGTTGACGATGACCTTCTGGTTCACCGAGGTGCCCTGGTTGGAGCGCGAGAACTTGGCGAGGCGGTACGTGATGTACGTGCCGTCGTCGTTGGCGGTGGTGATGTAGTCCGCGGAGACCTCCTGGACCACACCGTCCTTCTCGGCCTTGACCACGTCGCCGGCGTCGACTGCGGAGCGGTACTCCATGCCGGTGCCGACGAGCGGGGCCTCGCTCTTGATGAGCGGGACGGCCTGGCGCATCATGTTCGCGCCCATGAGGGCACGGTTGGCGTCGTCGTGCTCGAGGAACGGGATCATGGCGGTCGCGACCGACACCATCTGGCGCGGCGAGACGTCCATGTAGTCGACGTCGTCACCGGGGACGTAGTCGACCTCGCCGCCACGACGGCGGACCAGGACCCGGGACTCCTCGAACCGCATGTCGTCGTTGAGCGTGGCGTTGGCCTGCGCGATGACGAAGCGGTCCTCCTCGTCGGCCGTCAGGTAGTCCACCTCGTCGGTGACGACACCGTCGGTGACCCGGCGGTAGGGCGTCTCCACGAAGCCGAACGCGTTGACGCGGCCGTAGGAGGCGAGCGAACCGATCAGACCGATGTTCGGGCCTTCGGGCGTCTCGATCGGGCACATGCGTCCGTAGTGGGACGGGTGCACGTCACGGACCTCGAAGCCGGCCCGCTCACGGGAGAGACCACCCGGGCCAAGAGCCGACAGGCGGCGCTTGTGGGTGAGACCCGACAGCGGGTTGTTCTGGTCCATGAACTGCGACAGCTGGCTGGTGCCGAAGAACTCCTTGATGGAGGCGACGACCGGCCGGATGTTGATCAGGGTCTGCGGCGTGATCGCCTCGACGTCCTGGGTCGTCATGCGCTCACGCACGACGCGCTCCATACGAGCCAGACCCGTACGGACCTGGTTCTGGATGAGCTCGCCGACGCTGCGCAGACGACGGTTGCCGAAGTGGTCGATGTCGTCGGTCTCGACGACGATGCTGCCACCGCTGTCGCCGACCGTCTCGGTCTCGCCCGCGTGCAGCTTCACCAGGTACTTGATCGTCGAGATGATGTCCTCGACGGTCAGGATGCCCGCGTCCAGCGGAGCGTCCGCACCCAGCTTCTTGTTGACCTTGTAGCGGCCGACCTTGGCGAGGTCGTAACGCTTGGGGTTGAAGTAGAGGTTCTCCAGAAGAGTCTGGGCGGCCTCACGGGTGGGGGGCTCGCCCGGACGCAGCTTGCGGTAGATGTCGAGCAGCGCGTCGTCCTGGCCCTGGGTGTGGTCCTTCTCCAGGGTGGCGCGCATCGACTCGTACTCGCCGAACTCCTCCAGGATCTGCTCGGTGGTCCACCCGAGAGCCTTCAGGAGCACGGTGACGGACTGCTTGCGCTTGCGGTCGATGCGGACACCGACCATGTCGCGCTTGTCGATCTCCATCTCCAGCCAGGCACCCCGGGACGGGATGATCTTGGCCGAGAAGATGTCCTTGTCGGACGTCTTGTCGATGGAGGAGTCGAAGTAGACACCCGGCGAGCGGACCAGCTGGGACACCACGACACGCTCGGTGCCGTTGATGACGAAGGTGCCCTTGCCCGTCATGAGCGGGAAGTCGCCCATGAAGACCGTCTGGGACTTGATCTCGCCGGTCTCGTTGTTGGTGAATTCGGCCGTCACGAAGAGCGGAGCCGCGTACGTGAAGTCGCGCTCCTTGCACTCGTCGATGCTGTTCTTCGGCGGCTCGAAACGGTGGTCGCGGAACGTCAGCGACATCGACCCGGAGAAGTCCTCGATCGGGGAGATCTCCTCGAAGATCTCCTCCAGACCGGACTTGGTGGGGACGTCCTGACCGGACTCAAGAGCCTCCTCGACCCGACTCTGCCAGGCGGAGTTCCCGAGCAGCCAGTCAAAGCTCTCGGTCTGCAGCGCGAGCAGGTTGGGAACCTCGAGAGGCTCCTTGATCTTTGCAAAAGAGATGCGCAGCGGGGCGGTGCTGGCGGCGTTGTTCGTATTCGCGGTCGAGGCAGTGCGCGAGGCGGCCAAGAGGGGGTCCTTCCGAGGGCTCGGACTCACTACGCGCTCCCCGGGCCCTCCTCCGCGGCACAGAGACAGGTTTCTCCGATTCGGCCAAGAGGCCAGGTCGGAGATGTCCGGTCATCGGTGCTGAGGCGAGGGCAGACCCCTGGTGACGGGCAGGGGACAGCTAACAGGCAGCGCAAAGGGTCAGTGTAGCCACTTGGCGCACTGATGTCCAGCCCTGCTTTTCTGCCCAGTCTTCAAAAACTCTCGCTGCCCTCAACGTCCTCGTCATGGTGCCCTCAACGCACGTTGATACTGCCCTCTTCGTCGCCGATCCATGCCTCGGATTCGGACCGTTCTGGCGACGCGTCCTGAGAATTGCGCGCTGCGTGCGGTTCGTCAAGGCCCCCCTGCCGGAACCTGAGGTTCCGGGAGACACGACGAAGATCACCATACCCCTCGCCCACGAGGCCGCAAGGCAACCGTGACCGCGCCTCCAGGAACGCCGAAGAGCGACCACCCGGATGGATGATCGCTCTTCGGTGCTTGCGCGTTACAGGCCCATGGAGACCTGTGGGGTGTTACTTGACCTCGACGGAGGCGCCGGCGCCCTTGAGGGACTCGGCGGCCTTCTCGGCGGCGTCCTTGGCGACCTTCTCGAGGACGGGCTTCGGGGCGCCGTCCACGAGGTCCTTGGCCTCCTTCAGACCCAGGGAGGTCAGCTCACGCACGACCTTGATGACCTGGATCTTCTTCTCGCCGGCACCGGTGAGGATGACGTCGAACTCGTCCTTCTCCTCCTCGACCGGGGCAGCGGCGGACGGGCCGACCGGGGCGGCGGCGACGGCCGCGGCGGCGGTGACGTCGAACTTGTCCTCGAAGGCCTTCACGAACTCGGAGAGCTCGATGAGGGTCATCTCCTCGAACTGCGCGAGCAGGTCTTCCTGGCTGAGCTTCGCCATGAGGGGCGATCCTTCCACTAATGTCGGCAGGTGCCGGTTGTATCGATACGGCGGGCGTACTTACGGCCCGCTGCGACCCGCGCCTCAGGCGGCGTGGATCAATGCGCGAGCCGAGTTACTCGGCACCGCCCTGCTCGTCCTGCTTGGCGCGAAGCGCGTCCACGGTGCGGACGAGCTTCGACGGGAGCGCCTGGAAGACCTGAGCAGCCTGAGTCTGCTTGCCCTTGAAGGCGCCCGCCAGCTTGGCGAGCAGAACCTCGCGGGACTCGAGGTCCGCGAGCTTCTTGATCTCATCGGCGGACAGCGCCTTGCCGTCAAGGACACCGCCCTTGATGACGAGGTTCGGGTTGTCCTTGGCGAAGTCACGAAGACCCTTCGCCGACGTCACCGGGTCACCGGTGATGAAGGCAACCGCTGTCGGACCGTTGAACAGGTCGTCGAGCGTCGAGATCCCGGCCTCGTTGGCCGCGATCTTGGTCAGCGTGTTCTTCACCACGGCGTACTGGGCGTCTTCACCGAGCGAACGACGCAGCGTCTTGAGCTGCGCCACGGTGAGACCCCGGTACTCGGTCAGCACGGCGGCGTTCGAGCTGCGGAACTGCTCCGTCAGCTCGGCTACCGCGGCAGCCTTGTCGGGCCTTGCCATAGAGCGTCGGCCTCCTTCCGGGTGATGAGGACCGCTCGGAAGGGGCTGCACAAAACGAAACGCCCCGGCGCAGGCGCACGGGGCGTAGCTCTACCGGAATCACTGACGCGATCCTGGGAACAGTTCCACGGTCACCTGCGCGGGTCGTCCGCAGTTTTCAGCGGATCCTTCGGCCACCGCCCCCTCTTACGAGGACACGGCAACGACCAGCGGTCTTTGGCTTCTGTAGGAGCGTACGTGACCGGATCCCTGTCAAGCAAATCCGGTCCTACGACGTTCAGCTGTTCTGGAGTTCCTTCATCATCTCGGCCAGGTCCGCGGTGTCCTTGGCGGGCGGCGCCGTGACGGTCACCGGCTTGTTGTAGTCGAGGAAGGTGAAGGTCAGGTCGAGCTTGCCCTTGTCGGCGGCGCCCCGCATGCGGAACTGCTTGGCGTGGTCCTCGCCGTCGACCCACATGTCCATCGTGAACTTGTCCAGGCCCAGCTTCTGGAACTGCTCAAGGCTCTTCTTGCGCTGCTCCACCACGGACTTGTCCGCGTCCTTGAAGGAGGCCTGGATCTCGGCGAGGGTGACATCACCCGCGTAGTGGGTCGTCTTGACGCCGTCGACCGTCTCGGTGCCGACCTTCTTCACGTCCTTGGCGCCGTTGAGGAACGCGGACATGCTGGCCGGGTTCTGGTCGGCCTGGCCGGCGCCAGGCGCGGCCCCGCCGAGACCGTCCTTGCCGAGCCCGGACAGGTCGAACTTCATCCACTTCTTGCCGTCCATCTCCTTGGCCAGGTCGGCGTTGCCGCCGATGTACATGGCCTTGTCGACGAGCCGGATCTCGGCGGAGCCCTCCTTGAGCGACGTCATCTTCATGCTCATCGCGATGTCGGGCTTGGTCCGCATGGAGGCCTCGGCCTGGACCTGCCCCTGCTGGGGGATCTCGCCCTTCATGCGGTAGCGGAAGGAGGTGATCTCCTCCGTGTTCTTCGCCGCCTTGGCGACCGCCGCCGCGGGCGTCATCTTCGGCGATTCCTCGCCCCCCTTGGAACAGCTCACCGCACCCGCGGCGAGGGCCACGGCGGCGAGCCCGGCGCCGATGGTCCGGCGGCGCGCGGAACGGCGTACAGAAGTAGCCATTGATTCCCCCCAAGGAACACATGGTCGATTCACAGCAAGACCGCGAGCTTAACCGAGAGGGGCGCGAGGGGTCCGTGAATTCCCCACGGCTCAGGTCGGGTTGGTGCTCGACTGTGACAGGAGGGTCTTGAAGTCCTCGGTGTCCGCGGCCGGCGGCTTCTGTACGGCGACCTTGACGCCGTAGTCGCTGTAGTGGGCGGTCTGGGTCACCCTGCCGTTCGCCGTGCTGGTCTTTTCGACCTTCTTGACCAGCAGGTCCTTCTCGTTGACCCAGATGTCGACGGTCTCGGCGGTGACCTCGGCGTCCTGGAGGCGCCGGCGGAGCCCGGTGTCGGTGACGTTCTCGACGTCCACGGTGCCGGTGTAGTGCGTGGTGCTCTGGCCGTCCACGGTCTCCCGGCCGAGCGCGCGCACGTCGTCGGAGTCCAGCAGCAGCCGCACCGACTGGTCGGGGGTGGTGGAGCGCATCTGGTCGGCGAGGTCGGCGCCGCCGCCGAGGGTCTTCAGGTCGTCGTAGGCGTACCTGAGCCAGTGCTTGCCGCCCGTTTTCGCGGCGAAGGTGTCGCCCATGCGCGCGTAGTAGGCGTCGGAGAGGTAGCGGGCCTGCATGGAGGTGACGCCGAGACCGCGCATCGTCTCGGCCGCGGTGCCGCCGGTGTAGTCGATGGTGAGGGCGCCGGAGAGGGAGCCGCGCCAGGCGAGGACGCCGTCGGCCGTGAGGGACAGCTGGGTGCCCATCACGGTGGTGGACCTCACCCGGGCGGTCCGGGCCCGCTCGGTGGAGTGCTCGGCGGTGCGCAGGGCGGGGAGGGAGGCGGGGGCCGGGGCCGTGGGCTTCGCCTTCTCCGGCCGGTCGGCGGAACCGGAGGACGTACAGGCGGCGAGTCCCACCAGTGCGGCGGCCGTGGTGAGCCGGACCGTCGTCCTCTTCATGCGTCCCCCTGGTGCAGGTGCCCTGCTCGCACGCTAACTCAGAGCACGCTCCCCGCACATGGGAACGGGCCCCGCACCTCGGAAGGTGCTGGGGCCCGTGGAACCTGCCGGTGGCTCAGACCGCGGCCGGGTCCTCCTCGACGAGGAGGTTGCGGGTGCGGTTGGAGTCCAGCGGAATGCCGGGGCCCATCGTGGTGCTGATGGCGGCCTTCTTGATGTACCGGCCCTTGGCGGCGGACGGCTTCAGACGGAGGATCTCCTCCAGCGCCGCGCCGTAGTTCTCCACCAGCTTGGTGTCGTCGAACGACGTCTTGCCGATGATGAAGTGCAGGTTCGAGTGCTTGTCGACGCGGAACTCGATCTTGCCGCCCTTGATGTCGTTGACAGCCTTGGTGACATCGGGGGTGACGGTGCCGGTCTTGGGGTTCGGCATGAGGCCACGGGGACCGAGCACGCGGCCGAGGCGGCCGACCTTGCCCATGAGGTCCGGGGTGGCGACGACGGCGTCGAAGTCCAGACGGCCCTTCGACACCTCGTCGATGAGCTCGTCGGCGCCGACGATGTCGGCGCCCGCGGCACGAGCGGCCTCGGCACGGTCACCGGTCGCGAAGACCAGGACCCGGGCGGTCTTACCGGTGCCGTGCGGGAGGTTCACGGTGCCACGGACCATCTGGTCCGCCTTGCGCGGGTCGACACCCAGACGGAAGGCGACCTCGACGGTGCCGTCGAACTTCGACGTGGAGGTCTCCTTGGCGAGACGGACGGCCTCGAGCGGGGCGTACAGCTTCTCCCGGTCGATCTTCTCGTCCGCAGCGCGAAGGGCCTTGCTGCGCTTGCTCACAACTGCTCCTGTGTGTTCTGAAAGGAGTCGTGGTACGGGCCGAGCAGGCCCTGCCACTTCTGCTTGGTGTACGGGGGGGGTGGGGATCAGCCCTCGACCGTGATGCCCATGGAGCGGGCGGTGCCAGCGATGATCTTGGACGCGGCGTCCAGGTCGTTGGCGTTCAGGTCGGGGAGCTTGGTCGTGGCGATCTCACGGACCTGCGCCTGGGTGATCTTGGCGACCTTGGTCTTGTGCGGCTCGCCGGAGCCCTTCTCCACGCCCGCGGCCTTGAGGATCATCTTCGCGGCCGGCGGGGTCTTGGTGATGAAGGTGAAGGAGCGGTCCTCGTAGACCGTGATCTCCACCGGGATGACCCAGCCACGCTGCGACTCGGTCGCGGCGTTGTAGGCCTTGCAGAACTCCATGATGTTGACGCCGTGCTGACCGAGCGCGGGGCCGACCGGCGGGGCGGGGTTCGCCGCACCGGCGTTGATCTGGAGCTTGATGAGCCCCGTGACCTTCTTCTTCTTGGGAGGCATAGCTCTCCGGGTCCTTTCGATTCGGGTCCTGCCTGCCTACGGGGACCACCCGAACGCAGGCATACCGCACAACGATAGCGGGTATAGATGCGCGGCCAAAAACCGAGCAGGTCAGGCGAGCTGTGACAGCCCGCCTGACCTGGTCGGAAGCTCTGTCCGGAAGAAGCTAGTTCTTCTGGATCTGGTCGAAGCTCAGCTCGACCGGGGTCTCGCGGCCGAAGATCTCGACGAGGCCCTTGACCTTCTTCGAGTCGGCGTTGATCTCGTTGATCGTGGCCTGCAGCGTGGCGAACGGGCCGTCGGTGACGGTGACCGAGTCGCCGACCTCGAAGTCCAGCACCTGGACCTCGACCTTGCGCTGCGGAGCCGGCTTGCCCTCGGCCTCGGCGGCCTCGCGGGCGGCCTTCTCCTCGGCCTCCGGGGCGAGCATCTTGACGATCTCGTCCAGGGTCAGCGGGTACGGGTCGTAGGCGTTGCCCACGAAGCCGGTGACGCCGGGGGTGTTGCGGACGACGCCCCAGGACTCGTTCGTCAGGTCCATGCGCACCAGCACATAGCCGGGGAGCTTGTTCTGGCGGATGGTCTTGCGCTCGCCGTTCTTGATCTGCGCGACCTCTTCCTGCGGCACCTCGGCCTGGAAGATGAAGTCCTCGACGTTCAGCGAGACGGCACGCTGCTCGAGGTTGGTCTTCACGCGGTTCTCGTAACCGGCGTAGGTGTGGATGACGTACCACTCGCCGGGCAGGGTCCGCAGTTCCTCGCGGAGGGCGGCGACGGGGTCGACCGGCTCGGCCGGCTCCTCCTCGGCTTCCGCCTCTTCGGCGTCCTCGACGGCCTCGATGTCGCCACCGGACTCGTCCTCGACGGCCTCGATGTCGCCACCGGACTCGTCTTCGGCGTCCTCTGCGTCCTCGTCCTCGACGTGGAGGGCGGCTTCCTCGGCGGGCTCGCCGGCCTCGGCGTCGGCAGCCTCGACCTCGTCCGGGTCCTCGTCCGCGCCCTCGACGATGTCGAGCTCGTCGTCGACAGACTCGTCGGGCTCGATGGCGTCGTTCAGGTTCTGGTCAGACACGGTGGCTGCTTCTTCCTGGATACAAGGGGTGGAACATGCGAAAAGGGGCGCCGGTAACCGCGGCGCCCTTCGCTCTGTGCTCAGCCGAATACGTACTTGGCGGCGTGGTTGAGTCCATAGTCAATCACGGTCACCAGGCCGATCATGACGAGAACGAAGACGATCACCACGGTCGTGTACGTCGTCAGCTGGTTCCGCGACGGCCAGACGACCTTGCGGAGTTCTGCGACGATCTGCCGGTAGAAGGTGGCAAGACGCTTCAGCGGGCCCTTCTTGGCACGCTTGCCGCCCTTGCGGACCTTCTTCTTGGTGTCCGGCACTTCGTCCTGGGCGCCAGGCGTGTCGATGGAGCCCACGGCATCCGCCATTCGTCCTCACCTGTTCCCGGGTCGTGGCCGTGCCGCGCCCGGTTGGAGCCGCACGGCGGTGCATTGCTGTACGTACATGCGCACACATCCTGGCGAAGGTGTGTGTAGCAGGGCCGGAGGGACTTGAACCCCCAACCGCCGGTTTTGGAGACCGGTGCTCTACCAATTGAGCTACGACCCTTTGTGTGCCCCCCAACGTACCGCATCCGACCGGGTGCTCGGTGTGCACCTGGACGGCGGCTGCTGAAGGCCAACGAGGTGAGAGTGTACGTGGTCCACAGCCCTCCGTCGAACAGAAAGTGCCCGTACGGGGCTTGGGGGAGGAAGATCGCCCAGCGTGCGAGGTGAATCCGGACGGTTGTTCAGTCGTTGTTCAGTCTGTGAAACCCGTGTGCCGGGGGAGTTTCCGGTCTGGAACGATGGGCCCCATGAGCCCTGCAACCCCTCCCACCGAGCGCCGTGTCTCCGCCCGAGTCGGCGCGATCTCCGAGTCCGCCACCCTCGCCGTGGACGCCAAGGCCAAGGCCCTCAAGGCCGCGGGGCGGCCGGTGATCGGCTTCGGCGCCGGTGAACCGGACTTCCCTACCCCGGACTACATCGTCCAGGCCGCGATCGAGGCCTGCTCGAACCCGAAGTACCACCGCTACACGCCGGCCGGCGGGCTGCCCGAGCTGAAGGCCGCGATCGCCGCGAAGACGCTGCGCGACTCCGGCTACGAGGTCGACGCGTCCCAGATCCTGGTGACCAACGGCGGCAAGCAGGCGATCTACGAGGCCTTCGCCGCGATCCTCGACCCGGGCGACGAGGTCATCGTCCCGGCGCCGTACTGGACGACCTACCCGGAGTCGATCCGGCTGGCCGGCGGTGTCCCGGTGGAGGTCGTCGCCGACGAGACGACCGGCTACCGGGTCTCCGTCGAGCAGCTGGAGGCGGCCCGCACCGAGAAGACGAAGGTCGTCCTCTTCGTCTCCCCCTCCAACCCGACCGGCGCCGTCTACAGCGAGGCCGAGACCGAGGCGATCGGCCGCTGGGCCGTCGAGCACGGCCTGTGGGTGCTGACGGACGAGATCTACGAGCACCTCGTCTACGGCGACGCGGTGTCCGTGTCGCTGCCCGCGCTCCTGCCCGAGCTGCGCGACAAGTGCGTCGTCGTCAACGGTGTCGCCAAGACGTACGCCATGACGGGCTGGCGGGTGGGCTGGATCATCGGTCCGAAGGACGTCGTCAAGGCCGCGACCAACCTCCAGTCGCACGCCACGTCCAACGTCTCGAACGTCGCCCAGGTCGCGGCCCTCGCCGCGGTCTCCGGCAACCTCGACGCGGTGGCTCAGATGCGCACGGCCTTCGACCGCCGCCGCAAGACGATCGTCCGCATGCTCAACGAGATCGACGGCGTGCTCTGCCCGGAGCCCGAGGGCGCCTTCTACGCGTACCCGTCGGTCAAGGCCCTGCTCGGCAAGGAGATCCGCGGCAAGCGGCCGCAGGACACGGTCGAGCTGGCCGCGCTGATCCTGGAGGAGGCCGAGGTCGCGGTCGTCCCGGGCGAGGCCTTCGGCACTCCGGGTTATCTGCGGCTGTCGTACGCGCTGGGTGACGAGGATCTCGTCGAGGGCGTCTCGCGGATCCAGAAGCTGCTGGCGGAGGCGCGCGACTGAGATCGCCCTAGCTCGCACAAAAAAATGGGGTCCCCTCGCGTGAGGGGGCCCCATTTTTTGTGCGAGCAAGACCACTAAAGGGGAAAGCGGTACCGGGACGCCCGTGACGTACGGCAGGATCCTGGAATGGAGCGTGTACGTGATGTCTCTGAGCTGCCGAAAGCCCATCTGCACCTGCACTTCACCGGATCCATGCGGCCGGGGACGGTTCTGGAGCTGGCCGTAC
>NZ_JBHVYZ010000041.1:0-2217 GCF_042880295.1 Streptomyces sp. NPDC058307 | reverse complement strand
CTGCACCTGCACTTCACCGGATCCATGCGGCCGGGGACGGTTCTGGAGCTGGCCGACAAGTACGGCGTACGCCTGCCGGATGCGCTGACCGAAGCGCTGACCAGCGGGGAGCCGCCGAAGCTGCGGGCCACGGACGAGCGGGGCTGGTTCCGTTTCCAGCGCCTGTACGACGCGGCCCGCTCGTGCCTCAGAGAGCCCGAAGACATCCGGCGGCTGGTGCGGGAGGCCGCGGAGGAGGACGTCCGCGACGGCTCGGGGTGGCTGGAGATCCAGGTCGACCCCACGTCGTACGCGCCCCGGCTAGGCGGCCTGATCCCGGCGCTGGAGATCATCCTGGACGCGGTGGAGACCACGTCCCGGGAGACGGGGCTCGGGATGCGGGTGCTGGTCGCCGCGAACCGGATGAAGCATCCCCTGGACGCGCGCACCCTGGCCCGGCTCGCGGTGCGGTACGCGGACAAGGGTGTGGTCGGCTTCGGCCTCTCGAACGACGAACGCCGGGGCATGGCACGGGACTTCGACCGTGCCTTCAACATCGCGCGCGAGGGCGGCCTGCTGTCCGCGCCGCACGGTGGCGAGCTGGCCGGACCGTCGTCGATCCGGGACTGCCTCGACGACCTGGGCGCGAACCGCATCGGTCACGGTGTGCGGGCGGCCGAGAACCCGCGGCTGCTGAAGCGGCTGGCGGACCGGCAGGTGACGTGCGAGGTGTGCCCCGCGTCCAATGTGGCGCTCGGTGTGTACGAGAAGCATGAGGACGTGCCGCTGCGGAAGCTGTTCGAGGCCGGGGTGCCGATGGCGCTGGGCGCCGACGATCCACTGCTGTTCGGGTCCCGGCTGGCCGCGCAGTACGAGATCGCCCGGCGGTATCACGGCTTCTCGGACGCGGAACTGGCGGAGCTGGCCCGGCAGTCGGTACGGGCCTCGGCGGCACCGGAGGACGTGAAGACCAAGCTGCTGTCGGGAGTGGACGACTGGCTCAGTGGCCCGGTCTCCTGAGCGGGCGTTGGCTACAGGCTTACGCCGACCGTCACCGGCTCGTTGACCAAGGTGATGCCGAAGGTGTCCCTCACGCCTGCCACGACTTCTCGGGCCAGGGCGAGGAGGTCCTCCGTGGTGGCGTTGCCGCGGTTGGTGAGGGCGAGGGTGTGCTTGGTGGAGATGCGGGCCGGGCCGGTGCCGTAGCCCTTGGTGAAGCCGGCCTTGTCGATCAGCCAGGCCGCGGAGGTCTTGGTGCGGCCGTCGCCCGCGGGGTAGGCGGGGGGCTCGGCGTCCTCGCCCAGGTGCTGCTTCACGCGCGCGTGGAACTCCGCGAACTGGGTGGCCGTGAGGATGGGGTTGGTGAAGAAGGAGCCTGCCGACCAGGTGTCGTGGTCGTCGGGGTCCAGGACCATGCCCTTTCCCGCGCGCAGCTTCAGGACGGTCGCGCGGGCGTCCGTGAGGGGGACGCGGTCGCCGGGCTCCACGCCGAGGGCGCGGGCGGTCTCGGCGTACTTGATCGGCGCGGAGAGGCCGTCGGCGTCTTCCAGGTCGAAGTGGACGCGCAGGACGACGTATCGGGCGGGGTCTTTGAAGCGGCTGTGGCGGTAGGAGAAGGCGCAGTCGTCGTTGGTGAGGGTGACGGTCTCGCCGCTGTGGCGGTCGTAGGCGATGACCTCGGTGATGGTGGAGGACACCTCCTGGCCGTAGGCGCCGACGTTCTGGATGGGTGTCGCGCCCGCGGAGCCGGGGATTCCGGCGAGGCACTCGATACCGGCGAGTCCGGCGTCCACGGTGCGAGTGACGGCGTCGGTCCATACCTCGCCTGCGGCGAGCTCCAAGTGGGTGCCGGTGAGCTCGAAACCCTGGGTGGCGATGACGAGCGCGGTGCCGTCGAACCCCTTGTCCCCGATGACGAGGTTGGACCCACCGCCGATCACGAGGAGCGGCGTGCCGGTGGCGTCGGCCTCGCGGACGACGTCGATCACCTCGGCGTCGGTGGTCGCGGTGACGAGCCGGGTGGCTGGGCCGCCGAGGCGGAAGGTGGTCAGGGGGGCGAGGGGGGCGTCGTGTCGTTCCTGCACGCGGTACAGGGTACGGGGGCCTCCGGCGGTTGAGCGTCGTTTGTCTGCGGGTGCGGGTTCGGTGGGGGCGGGTGTTTTTGCGCAGTTCCCCGCGCCCCTGGATGCCTGCGGCGGCCCGTTGCGGTCCGGTGGGGGCGGGTGTAGCGCGTGCGCT
>NZ_JBHVYZ010000040.1:0-85239 GCF_042880295.1 Streptomyces sp. NPDC058307 | reverse complement strand
GAAGGTCAGCACCATGGTCCGGCCGCGTCCGGACACCTTCAGCAACGGCTCGTGGCGGACGAGCGTCTTCCTGGGGGCGGCCTCCGGCGGGCCGTATCCGGTCAGGGGCTGGAGGCGGTAGGCCGAGGACTTGACCGCGCGGTGGGCCGGGGGGCCGGCTGCGGGGAGCGCCGGCCGCACCGGCTCCTCGCCGGTGAGGGCCGCGAGCACTCCGGCCGTGCCGGCGGCCCCGACCGCGGCCGCGCCGGCCAGCAGGGCCCGGCGCCGCGTGAGCACCGCCGTCGCCTTCGACGACAGCCGAGTGAGCAACTGATCCTTCGTCATGACTCATCAGTCGCCCGGCAGAGCGCCGACGCACCTCAGCAACACCGGTGCGGCTGCACGAATACACCCGCCCGGCCCAGCGAAGAACGCCCCGAGGGGCATGGCGAAGCGTCAGGAGAGCGTCGTACGGGGTCGGACGGCTTCGGCCCCGGCCTCGTCCCCTCCGTCGAGGCCGGGCGCCGAGGGCTGCGGCGGGCTTCGATGACTGCCCGTTCGCGGCCCGCCCTTCGGGTGCCCCTTTTCCGCGAAGCTTGCGCACCGATGTCGACGGGGCCCCGTATGCCGTCCGGACCTGCGGCTTCCGATAACCTCACAGCCGTGACGGAACAGCACTCGCACCAGTTCGAGCGGGGCACGGACGGGCCCAAGGTCATCGTCGTCGGCGTGGACGGCTCCGACTCCTCGCTCCGCGCCGCGGCTTACGCCGGAGGTCTGGCCCGGCGGCAGCACGCGCTGCTCGCCGTGGTGTACGTCCAGCCGGTGATCGCCTCGGGGGCCGCGCTCGGCGCTCCGGTCGCCGAGACCACGGACGAGATCGCCGAGGACCTGGTCGCCCAGATCCGGCTCGCCACCGAGCAGAACAAGGGGATATTCGATGTGCGCTGGGAGTTCCACACCTTCCGCGGCGACCCCTACAGCGGACTGACGAAGGCGGCGGACGAGCTCAAGGCCGACGCGGTGGTCGTCGGCGCCTCGGAGCAGGCCGGCCACCGGATCGTCGGATCCGTCGCGGTACGCCTGGTCAAGGCGGGCCGGTGGCCGGTGACCGTGGTGCCGTAGCGGGCTGATCTGTTTCGGGTACTCGTACAAGCGGTCGGTGCCGACGGAGCGCTAGAGGGCGCGCAGGAAGTCGCGCACGATCGCGTTGAACTCCTCGGGCTTCTCCAGGTTCGGGTAGTGCGAGGTGCCCTCCACCAGGACCGAGCGGCCGTTGCGGACGGTGCCGGCGAAGAGTTCCGCGTCGGCGAGCAGGTCGGGCGAGTCGAGCGTGCCGTTGACGGTGAGCACCGGCACGTCGATCTTCGGGACGCGGGACCAGGTATCGGTCATGGGTATGTGCCAGTTCCGTTCGCCCGGTGTGTGCTTGGCGATGGTGTGCAGGGCCATGTCGCGCAGGTGGTCGAGAATGCGCGGGTCGAGTTCGTCCGGCGAGCGGAACGGACCGGCCACGGCCCCCAGGAAGATCTTCAGCCAGCCCTCGATGTCCCCCGAGTGCAGGGTCCGGTGGGACTCGGCCACGGACTTCCGGGTCGCCTCGTGGGTGTACTGGAAGTCGCTGACCGAGGACCCGCTCAGCACGATCGCGCGGACCAGTTCCGGATACTCGATCGCCATGTCACCGGCTATCGCCCCGCCCATCGAGACGCCGACCAGGACCGCGGGACCCGCGTCCAGGTGGCGCAGCAGGTCGGCGAGATCGTCGGCCCAGCGGAAGGGCTTGGTGGCGTTGGCCGTCCAGCCGTGGCCGCGGACGTCCACGGCGATGACGCGGTGGCCGGCGGCGAGGGCCGGTATCTGGGCCTGGAAGAGGCGGTGGTCGACGTAGCCCGAGTGCAGCAGGACCACGGGGTCCCCGGTTCCGGTGTCCAGGTAGGCGATGTCCCCGTCGGCGGACGCGAAGAAGCTCAGTTCCGAAGCAGCTGTCATGACAACCAAGGTGTCATGTGCGAGGGATTTTGACAACCCGGTTGTCATGATGAACCGGTGCATGATGAGCGGGTGAACGACATCGACGAACCACTGCCCCCCGACGATCTCGGCCACCGGGTCAGCGAGGTGTTCGACCTCGTCGGCGCGCTCTACCGACGCGGCCTGCGCAAACTGGAGCAGGACGAGGCGGCCGGCGGGGTGTCCGTCGGCGTGCGTTCCGTCCTCGTCCTGCTCCACAGGTACGGGCCCATGACGGTTCCTCAGATGGCCCGGCTCATGGCGCTGACCCGCCAGTTCGTGCAGCGCATGACCAATGAGGCGATGGACCGGGGCTGGGCCGAGGCCACGCCCAACCCCGCCCATCAGCGGTCCTCGCTGATCCGGATCACGGAGGAGGGCACGGCCGTCATCACCGCGATCCTCGCCCGCGAGCACGCCCTGAACCGGCAGGTCGGGAGCGGCGAGCTGACCGACGCCGAACTCCAGGCGTGCGTACGGGTGTTGAAGGAGATGCTGCGGACCTTCGACCACGTGGACGTGGACTGAGCTACTTCCCCATCGTGAGCCCGTCCTTGGCCGCGCCCCGGCTCAGCACGACCTCCCGGATCCGGTCGCGCACGCCGCTCAGATCGGCGCCCTGCGCGATCGCCTCGTTGAGGTTCACCACCCGGCCGGCGTCCACGTCGAACATCTGCGGCACGAACTCCGCCTTCGCGACCCGCCAGCGCTCACCCGGCCTGGCGGGCGGGGCGAACGTAAAGCGGCCGAGGGTGGACTGGTTGCCGCGCGGGTCCTGGGCGCCCTCGTGGTTGAACATCTCGCCGGCGATCTGGTCGCCCATGCCGTAGAGCACCCAGGTGCCGTTGACCTTCTCGTACGCCTGCGGGACATGGGCGTGGGTGCCGAGGATCAGGTCGACGTCGGGATGTGCGCCGGTGCGGGCGGCGGTCAGGTCGCGGGCCAGGGCCAGCTGCTGCTCGTCGGGCGCGTCCTGCCATTCGGTGCCCCAGTGCAGCGATACGACGACCACGTCGGCACCCGCCTTCCGGGCGGCCCGCGCGTCCGCCAGGATCTTGTTCTCGTCCATCAGGTTCACCGCCCAGGGCTGTCCCTGGGGCAACGGGAAGCCGTTGGTGTCGTAGGTGTAGGCGAGGTGGGCGACCTTGGCCGGGCCCGCGTTCAGGACGGTGACCGTGCGCGCCTCGCCCTCGGTGCGGGCAGATCCGGCGTGTCGTACGCCCGCGCGGTCCAGGGCGTCGAGAGTGCGGCGGATTCCCTCGGCGCCGTCGTCCAGGCTGTGGTTGGAGGCGGTGGAGCAGCCGTCGTAGCCGGTGACGGCCAGGGCCTGGGCCACCTCGGGCGGTGACTTGAAGGTCGGGTAGCCGGTGTAGTCGCCGTTCGCGCCGTAGACGGTCTCCATGTGACACAGCGCCAGATCGGCACGGGAGACGACTGATCGGATTCCGGCCAGCATCGGGCGGAAGTCGTAGCCGGCCCCGCCCGCGTCGAAGCGGGCGCGGTCGATGATCGAGCTGTGCGGAAGGACGTCACCGGAGGCGACGAGCGTGAAACCGCGCGCCGCGGCGGCGGACGGGGCCGGATGTCCGGGTGTCACGTGGCCGTGCGCCTGGCAGGCCGCCCCTCCGGCGAGAAGGGCCGTGAGGGCCAGGGCAACCTGTCGTCTGCGTGCAATCATCAGCTCACCCCACTGAGGTCATATTTACTGACGAATAGGTATGAGCTTGTCCGTGTCCGCAAACGGCCCGGCCGCCTTGTTGACCCGTCCGGGGCGGAAGGCACGCGGAACGGATGCCGCCGGGACGCGGAAGGGACCGTTCACCGAACCGTTCGTCGACGCGATCGACCGTCCGCCGCAGATCCTTGTGCGTGCCCTGTCCCCCGGCCCCATGCTGAGGTGCCATACGGCCATGACGGCCGGGACCACCCTCACGAACGGGACGACCGCCGAGCACGAGCTCGCCGCACTGCAGCGGGAGCACGGCCGGCCCCTCTTCGCGCTCCTCCTCCGGCTCAGCGACGGCGACCGGCAACGCGCCGAGGACCTGGTGCAGGAGACCCTCGTACGGGCCTGGCAGCATCCCGAGGCGCTGCGCGCCGACGACTTCGAGTCCGTACGGCCGTGGCTGCTGACGGTGGGTCGGCGGCTCGCGATCGACGCGCGGCGGGCCCGGCAGGCGCGTCCCGCCGAGGTCGGCGACGCGGTACTGGAGAACGCCCGGGTGTGCGCCGATCACGCCGAGCGGGCGGCCGCCACCCTCGACGTACGCGAGGCTGTGAAGACACTCACTCCGGAGCACCGTGAAGTCCTGGTGCTGGTGTATTTCCAGGGGGCGAGTGTGGCGGAGGCCGCCGAGATGCTGGGGATTCCGCCCGGTACCGTGAAGTCCCGCGCGTACTACGCGCTGCGCGCCCTGCGCCGGGTGCTTCCCGGATATGCGGCCGACCTGCGGTGAAACCGATGGGAAAGTCAAGCCTCCGTAAAGTGCCTTGCTGAGGACCCCCGTTGAGTAATCGGGTGTCCCTATCCGTGTTCCGCACTGGGAGCCCGGGTCGGGCGACGCGTACGCACCGGAGGAAGGGCAGGAAGGGATGCTGCACAGAGGTCAAGAGGGCACGGACGGCACCGGCGGGGGCGAACTCGTCGTCCCCATGGCCTGGTTGTACGCCGAGTACATCGCCGACGAGCTGCTGCGTTCCGGCGATCTGATGCCGCCGACGTCCTTCGAGTTCCGGGCCGGACGGGACGCGCTGGCGCTGACCGTCTTCCTCGCCGACACCGAGGGAGAGCTCTCCGGGATCCAGGTCGTCTCGCAGCTGGAGAACTGGCTGTCACTGACGGCGTACGACCAGCCGTGGCAGGACTGGGTGTGCGAGCGGATGGCCGCGCTGACCGCCGAGGCGGTCGCCACCGGCGAGCCCGCCGCGGACCTGGAACTCGCGGCCGCGGCCTGGCGCTGGCTGGAGGAGACGGAGCTGCTGGCACCCGATCTGAACGCCGTGCCGGGCGGCGGTGCGGGGGTCGGCGAGGACGAGGGTCCGAAGGTGTGGACACCGGCCTGGCAGCTCGGTCTGCCCCTCGGCCACCTCGCCATCCACCTCTTCTAGATTCCTTCGGATTCGGACCAATCCGCGGGCCCGGCCGCTCCGAATCCCTTGGTCACGATTCTGCGCACGTCTTGAGTGATTCGGCGGGCTGGTGCGTACCGGTGGGAGCAACCAGTAACCCCACCCACACTCAACGGTACGAGGTTTCCGCATGAGGTCCTTGGAGAGGCATCGCGACGTCGGCGCGTACGCGCTCGGCGTGCTGGACGAGGCGGAGGCCTTCCGCTTCGAGGACCACCTCATGGAGTGCCCCAAGTGCGCGGCACACGTGACGGAGTTCGGTCCGGTGACCCGCCAGATGATGCTGTACCGCCGGGCGACGCCGCGGACCGTGCATCCGATGGCCCAGCCCGGCCCGCAGCTGCTCAACCGTCTCCTGGGCGAGGTGGCGACCCGGCACCGGGCACGCCGCAGGCGCCTGCTGTACGCGGTGGCCGCCTCGGTCGTCCTGACGGTGGGCGGTTCCAGCCTCGCGATGACGACAGGCGGCGACGCGGCGCCGGGCACGAGCATCGAGGCCACCGACGCCCGCTCCGGGGTGTGGGCCCAGGTCACCACCGAGGACGAGGACTGGGGCACCCAGGTGGAGCTCAAGGTCAAGGACGAGTCCGGCCCCCGTGCCTGTCACCTCGTCGCGATCAGCCACGACGGCAAGGAGGAGACCGTCACCGGATGGAACGCCACCGGGCACGCCACCAGTGACAACACCATGATGGGCAGCTCCACCTTCCACGCCGACCAGATCGACCGCTACGAGGTCAGGACGTCGGCCGGGGACCATCTGGTGACGCTGGAGCCCGGCTGACGACGTCCGGTCACTTGAGCAGTCTCGACAGCCTCCGGTCCGCCAGTGGTCTGCCGCCCGTCTGGCAGGTGGGGCAGTACTGGAGGGAGGAGTCGCTGAAGGAGACCTCCCGGATGGTGTCGCCGCAGACCGGGCAGGGATCGCCGGTGCGGCCGTGGACGCGCAGCCCGGACTTCTTCTCCGACTTCAGGCGGCCCGCCGCCACACCTCTTGAGCGTTCCACCGCTTCGGTGAGGGTCGTGCGCAGGGCCCGGTAGAGGGTTTCGGTCTCCTCGGGGGTCAGGGAGGCCGCCAGTTTGAACGGGGACATTCTCGCCGCGTGCAGGATCTCGTCGCTGTAGGCGTTGCCCACGCCGGCGAGGAGGCTCTGGTCGCGCAGGGCGCCCTTCAGCTGCCGGCGCTCACCCTTCAGCAGAGCCGCGAGGCTCGCCCCGTCGAAGTCCTCGGCCAAGGGGTCGGGGCCCAACCGGGCGATGCCGGGAACCTCCTGGGGATCGGCCACCACATACACCGCGAGACGCTTTTGCGTACCCGCCTCCGTGAGGTCGAAGCCCGCGCCGGTCTCCAACGCCACCCGGAGCGCGAGTGGGCCCTTGCCCGGACGGGGCGGGCCGTCGGGCAGCCGGTCCTTCCAGTGCAGCCAGCCCGCGCGGGCCAGGTGGGTGACGAAGTGCGGGCCACCGTCCGTCTCCAGGTCGAGGAACTTGCCGTGGCGGTGCACGGCGACCACCTCCCGGCCCTCGACGGCGGTGAGCGGAGGGTCGTACGTCTTCAGGACGCTGATGGCCACCGGCAGCACGCGCACCATCTCGTGGCCGACCAGGTTCTCGGTCAGGAAGTCCTTGAGCGCTTCCACCTCGGGGAGTTCCGGCATAGGTCCAGAGTGCCACCGGAGGCCGCCGTGGTCAGGTCAGGGACGCTCCGGGTACGACGAACTCGCACCACACGCACTTGCCGCCGCCGCGCGCCTCCACGCCCCAGACATCGCTCAGCAGGTCGACCAGGAGCAGGCCGCGGCCCGAGACCCCCGACTCGCCCGCGTCCCGGCGGCGCGGCAGGGCGCTGGAGGAGTCCTCGACCTCGACGCGCATCCGCCGGTCGGAGCCGGTCAGGACCCGCAGGGTGACGATCGCGGCGCCCTCGGTGTGCATCAGGGCGTTGGTGATCAGCTCGTCGGCGACCAGTTCGATCTCGTCGGAGCGCTCCTGTGCGCCCCAGGTGCCGACCGCCGCCCGGATCATGTGCCGGGCCTGGGTGAGGGCCTCGGGGTCCCCCGGGGCCACGTGCTGCCGCAGGCGGCCGCCGGACCGCGGGGCGTCCTGGTCGCGGCGGCGCAGCAGGAGCAGGGCCACGTCGTCGTCGCCGGCGCGTTCCTCGGCCACGTCGATGAGCCGGTCGGCGAGTTCCCGGACGTCGGCGGGCCCCACGGCGATGAGGCGCGTGAGGGTGCGCATGCCGTCGTCGAGGTCGGCGCCGGGCTCTTCGACCAGGCCGTCGGTGCACAGCAGCAGGGTGCCCCCGGGATCGAGTTCGAGGGTGGCGACGGGATAGTCGAGCTGCCCGAACTCCGCGGACAGCCCGAGCGGCAGTCCCCCGTCGACGGTCACCCGGTGGCAGCTGCCGTCGGCGCGGCGGACCAGCGGGTCGATATGGCCCGCGCGCACGACCTGGACGACTCCGGTGGCCAGGTCGGCCTCGGCGTACAGACAGGTCGCGAAACGGTCGGTGTCGAGCTCGTGGAGGAAGACGGAGGCGCGGGCCATCACCGTGGCCGGGGTGTGGCCCTCGGCGGCGTAGGCCCTCAGCACGATCCGCAGCTGGCCCATGACGGCGGCGGCGTGGGTGTCGTGGCCCTGCACGTCGCCGATGACGGCTCCGACGCGGCCTCCCCCGGAGGGGGTGCCCCCGGGCAGCGGAATCAGGTCGTACCAGTCGCCGCCGATGTCCCGCCCGAGAGCCCCTTCGGCGCTGGCGGCCCGGTAGCGGACGGCGACGTCGGCGCCGGGGACGCTCGGGATGGTGCGCGGCAGCATGGCCTGCTGGAGGCCGGTGGCGAGGTCCTTCTCCTGCTCGTAGAGCATGGCCCGCTGAAGGCTCTGGGCGATGCTGCTGCCGAGGGCGATGAGGACGTTGCGGTCCTCGGGGGTGAAGCCGTAGCGGTCGCTGTAGAGCAGGCCCATGGCGCCGATCGGGCGGGCCTCGGCGATCAGCGGGAGGTAGGCGGCGGAGGTGATGTTGAGGCCGGTGATGTGCGGCCACAGGATCGGGTAGCGGTCCGCGAACTCCTCCGGCGACTCGATGAACCGGGGGCTGAGCGTGCGCACGGCCTCGCTCATCGGGTACGGCTCGTCGATCCGGGTGACGTCGGTGCCGGGCACGAAGCTGCCCGCCGGGCCCTCGGCGATCAGCCGGATACGGCCGGCCTCGACCAGGCCCATGACCAGGCTGGTGGCGCCGAGGTGGGTGAGCCCGTGGGTGTCCTTGAGGACGTCGATGACGTCCTGGACGGTCCGGGCGTGGGCGAGGGCGGCCGTGGTGAGCTGGACGACGTTGGTCTGCCGGCGCCGGGCCTCGTCCTGGGCGGCCTGCTCCCGGCGGGCCTCCAGCTCGCCCATCTCCTGGGTGGCGTCACGGACGATGCCGACGATCCGGCGCGGGCGGCCCGTCTCGTCGCGCCGGATGTAGCCCTGGGTGTGGGTCCAGCGCAGGGTGCCGTCGCGGCAGCGCAGGCGGAAGTAGGTGCCGTAGTTCTCGCTGCCGTCCTTGATGGCCTGGGCGACCAGCGCGTCCAGCCGGTGCGCCTCGGCCCGCGGTACCCGGACGGCGAGGCTCATCGGGCTTCCGTCGTATTCGTCGGGGCGCAGGTCGAAGACCTCGTGGGCCTGGGCGTCCATGTGGAACAGGCCGGTGTCCAGGTCCCAGTCGAAGCTGCCCATGTGGTTGAGCGCCAGGATCGGGTCCGGGTGGGCGGGCCAGTCGTCCGGGAGTGACAGGGCGCTCGCTCCCCGATCAACCATGGGCCCACCTTGCCAGGATTTGTCCGATTCTTCGACCGCGGGGCGCCGGGACCCGGGGCCTTCGGCAGCCGTCAGACACCGGGGACGTCGGTGGGGCTGCCGAAGACGGTGTCCGTACCGGTCGGGGCATCGGGATCATCGGGGATCAGCCCGCCGCCGTCGGGCAGGTCGGGGGTGTCCGGCACGGTCTCGGGCCCGATGTCGGCTTCGGGGTCCTTGGGGGCCGTCGTAGGGGTGCCCTCCGGCGGGACCACGGGGGTCCCGGGTCGCGTCGCAGGGGGCCGGGCGGGCGACGGGGTGTCGCCTGGCGGGACCGCGACCGGCGGGGCCGTGCCGTCCGGTGCGGGCCTCCTGACCAGGTCCGAGGCCGCGTCGTCGCTCAGGGTCGCCGTGGGCACCGGCGGTTCCGGTGCCGGCCGGGGTACGGCGTGATCGTGCCGGCAGTCGTGGTCGATCCGGCGTTCGATCCAGGAGTGGTCGACGAGGTCGGTGATCGTGAGGGAGGTGAGGACCCGCTTGCTGGGGGTCACCACGACCACCTGTTCGGGCCGGTATCCGGGCCACGGCCGCCCGCCCAGGACCGCGCCGCCCCGCATCGCGACCGGCGGTGTCAGCGGGTTGCCCCCGGCGCAGCGGACGCGCGGCACGCCCCGGTGGTCGACGAGGACGGCGGTGCCCGCCTGGAGGACGGACTGGAAGCCGCTCGCCCGGCCGTCGCGGTAGCCGTGGTCGGTGACCCGGGTGTCGGCGCGCAGGACGACCGGGGCGAGTGCGCGCAGGTAGTCCGGGACCAGGGCCGGGGAGACGCCCGCGACCCGCGCGAAGGCGCCCGTCCTGGACCGGTCCGCGGTCAGGCCGTTGATCTGCCGTTCCACGTCGCAACTGCCGACGCGCTCGGTGCCGCCGTAGAGGCCCGGAATGTCGCCGGAGACGGTCCGGGGGGCGGTCGAGTACCGCTAGGACGTTCGGGTGAGGGATGGTGGCGTGGTCGCCGCGGAGCGGGTGAAGGGGTTCGGTCCCTGGGCCGCCGCCGGCTGCGGCAGGAGTGCGCCGCTCACCTCTGCGTTGTTCTCACCGCCGTCACCGTCGCCCCCGCATCCGGCGACGAGGAGTGCCGTCGCGAGAGCGCAGGCCAGGGCGAGGGTCCGTGGGGGTGTCCGCACCACGCTCTCCAGTCCGTCCCGGGCAGTTCGCCACTATTGTCTCCTTCGCTCACTTGGGTTACGCAAGCGGAAGGGAGGTACACGGAGCGTCACAGAGGGTTCGGCCGGACAATGGAGGCAGGAGAGCACAGCCGTGGACTGGTTCACCGCACCCGGGCACTGGCTGAGCCGGCTGGTCTTCCAGCGGGCTCTGGCCGGGCTGTACTTCGTCGCGTTCCTCTCGGCGGCCCTGCAGTTCCGGGCGCTGCTCGGGGAGCGCGGAATGCTGCCGGTCCCGCGTTTCGTGGCGCGGGTGCCCTTCCGGCGGGCGCCGAGCCTCTTCCAGTTCCACTACTCGGACCGGTTCTTCGCCCTCTGCGCGTGGACGGGCTGCGCGGTGGCGGTCGCGCTGGCGGCGGGCCTCGACAACTGGCTGCCGCTGTGGGGCGGGATGCTGCTGTGGCTGGTGCCGTGGCTGCTGTATCTGTCGATCGTCAACGTGGGCCAGACCTGGTACGGCTTCGGCTGGGAGTCCCTGCTCCTGGAGGTCGGCTTCCTCGCGGTGTTCCTCGGCAACGACGAAGTGGCCCCGCCGGTCGTCGTGCTGTTCCTGTTGCGCTGGGTCCTGTTCCGGGTCGAGTTCGGCGCGGGGCTCATCAAGATGCGCGGCGACGACTGCTGGCGCAAGCTCACCTGCCTCGACCACCACCACGAGACGCAGCCCATGCCGGGTCCGCTGAGCTGGTTCTTCCACCATCTGCCGAAACCGGTGCACCGGGTGGAGGTGGCCGCGAACCACGTCACACAACTCGTCGTGCCGTTCCTCCTGTTCACCCCGCAGCCGATCGCCACGGCGGCCGCGTCCCTGATGATCGTGACCCAGCTGTGGCTGGTGCTCTCGGGCAACTTCGCCTGGCTGAATTGGATCACGATCGTACTGGCGGTGCCGGCGCTGGACCTCCCTGGCGACGCGCCCGACCTGCCGGCCACCCCGATCTGGTACGAGGCGACGGTCCTCGCCGTCGCCGCGCTCCTGCTCGCCCTGAGCTACCACCCGGTCCGCAACATGATCTCCCGCAGCCAGATCATGAACCGTTCCTTCGACCCGCTCCATCTCGTCAACACCTACGGCGCGTTCGGCAGCGTCAGCCGGGTCCGCCACGAGGTGGTGGTCGAGGGCACCGCCGACGAGGTACCGCGCAGGGACTCCGACTGGAGGGAGTACGAGTTCAAGGGCAAGCCGGGCGATCCACGGCGCTGGCCGCGTCAGTTCGCGCCCTACCATCTGCGATTGGACTGGATGATGTGGTTCGCCGCGCTGTCCCCGGCGTACGCGGGGGCGTGGTTCGGCACGATGGTCGAACGGCTCCTGGAGAACGACCCCGCCACGCTGGGACTGCTGCGCCGCTCCCCGTTCCCGGCCGGCTCGCCGCCCCGCTACGTCCGCGCCCGCCTCTTCCGCTACCGGTACACGACATGGCGGGAACTGCGGGAGACGGGGGCCTGCTGGGAGCGGACGTATGTGCGGGAGTTCCTGCCGCCCACCCGGTTGGCAGGGCCGGCCCGGGAGAGTCAGAGGCCGTAGATCCGGGTGGCCGTACCGCCGAAGACCTCCGCGCGTTCAGCTGTGCCGAGGCCGGCGGTGAGTTCGCGCGCCGCGGACACCACCTCGCCGTAGGTCGCCGCAAGCATGCACACCGGCCAGTCCGAGCCGAACATCAGGCGGTCCGGGCCGAAGGCGTCCAGGACCGTGTCGGCGTAGGGACGCAGGTCGTCGATGGTCCAGGTCGCGAGGTCCGCCTCGGTGACCATGCCGGAGAGTTTGCAGACGGTGTTCGGCAGGGCCGCGAGGGCACGGACGTCGGCCGCCCAGGGTTCCAGGGCGCCGGAGGCGATGGGGGGCTTGCCCAGGTGGTCCAGGACGAAGGTGAGGTGGGGCAGCGACTCGGCGGCCTTGACGCACGCGGGCAGTTGGTGCGGGAGGACGACCAGGTCGTAGACCAGGGCGGCGTCCGCCACGGCAGTCAGGCCCCGGCGGACGTCCGGCCGCAGCAGCCACTCGGGATCGGGTTCGCCCTGGACCTGGTGCCGGATGCCCTTGAGGTGGGTTCCGCCGGGGAGTTGCCGCAGCTGGGCCAGCTCGTCGGCGACGTCGGGGCGGGTCAGGTCGGTCCAGCCGACGACGCCGGCGATCAGTTCGTGGCCAGCCGCGAGGGCGAGGAACTCCGGAGTCTCCTCGGGCACGGTGACCGTCTGGACGAGGACCGTGCGGGCGACTCCCGCCGCGTCGGCCTCCGGTGCCAGGTCCGCCGTCGTGAAGCTTCGTCGCAGCGGGCTGTCCGGGGCGATCCAGTCCTGGTCCCGCACCGAGAGGTCCCACACGTGGTGGTGCGCGTCGACGACCGTCACGGCAGCTCCCACACGACGGGCAGACCGGCGTCGGCGCCCTCGTCGGAGTAGTCGTGCACGACGTCGAGGAGTTCGGCCATGCGGGCCTGCCAGGCGACGTTGACCGGCAGTTTCTCCAGTTCGGCGATCATCGCCGGGTAGTCCTCGACCTCCAGGACGTGGAACAGATCGGTGCCGCTGCGCCAGATCGTCCACCGGCTCACGCCCGCGGCACGGATCGCGGTGGTCAGTTCCTCCGGGACCTCGCGGTGGGCCGCTTCGTACTCCTCGACGCGGTCCGCGCGGACCTTGGTGTGCAGGGCGACTCTCATGACGGCTCCTCGGTGGTCAGGAGGCCGGTGTCGCGCAGCTCCTGCCAGAAGTCAGGGGGCACCGGGGTCGCGAACTGGCCGGCGGCGTCCCGGACCTCGGCCGCCGAGCGGGCGCCCACCAGGACGCTCGCGACGGCCGGGTGGGCCGCGCAGAAGGCGAGGGCGGCGGCCCGCAGGCCGATGCCGTGCCGCTCGGCGACCTCCCGCATGCGCAGGGACCGCTCCAGCAGGTCCCCGGGGGCCTGTGCGTAGTCGTACGTCGCTCCCGGCCTCGGATCGGCCAGCAGCCCGGAGTTGAAGGCACCGCCGATCACCACGGACACTTCCCGCTCGACGGCCGCGGGCAGCAGCTCGGTGAGCGCGCTCTGGTCGAGCAGGGTGTAGCGGCCGGCGCACAGCACCACGTCGACGTCGGTCTCCCGGACGAAGCGGGTGAGCATCCCGGCCTGGTTCATGCCGGCGCCGATCGCCCCGACGACACCCTCCGCGCGGAGCTTCTCCAGGGCCGGATAGCCCTCGCGGAAGGCTTCCTCGGCGTGGTCGTCGGGGTCGTGGAGGTAGACGACGTCCACGCGGTCGAGGCCGAGCCGTTCGAGGCTCGCCTCCAGGGTGCGTCGTACGCCGTCGGCGCTGAAGTCCCAGACGCGGCGGTGGGTGGCGGGGACCGCGAAGCCGTCGGCGAGGTCGTCGCCGCCGTCCGGGGACGGCTCCAGGCGGCGGCCCACCTTCGTGGAGATCGTGAACTCCGCGCGCGGAAAGGCGCTCAGGGCCTCCCCCAGTCTGCGTTCCGACAGGCCCAGTCCGTAGTGCGGGGCGGTGTCGAAGTAGCGGATGCCGCTCTGCCAGGCGGCGGTGACCGCCTCGTGCGCCTGCTCGTCGCTCACCTCGGTGAAGAGGTTGCCGATGGCGCCGGCGCCGAAGCCGAGCCCGCTGACCCGGACACCGCTGCTGCCGAGAGTGGTCACTGGCCCACCGGCCTCAGCCGCAGGCCCTGCATGCCCCCGTCGACGGCGAGGGAGGTGCCGGTGGTGGCGCCGGAGAGCGGGCTCGCCAAGTAGGCGATGGCGCCCGCGACCTCGTCCGCCGAGACCAGGCGGCCGGTGGGCTGGCGGGCCTCCAGGGCGGCCCGCTCGGCGGCCGGGTCGGGGGCCTTGGCGAGGAGGCGGCCGATCCACGGGGTGTCCGCCGTACCGGGATTGACGCAGTTCACGCGGATGCCCTCGCGGACGTGGTCGGCGGCCATGGCGAGGGTCAGGGAGTACACCGCTCCCTTGGTCGCGCTGTACAGGGCCCGTTGCGGCAGGCCCGCGGTGGCCGCGATGGAGGAGGTGTTCACGATCGCGGCGTGCGCGGACTCGCGCAGGTGGGGCAGGGCGGCACGGGCCACCCGGACCATGCCGACGACGTTGACGTCCAGGACGCGGTGCCATTCCTCGTCGTCGTTGTCCGCGACGGTGCCCTGGGCGCCGATACCCGCGTTGTTGACCACGACGTCGAGTCCGCCGAGGTCGGCCACGGCGGCGGCCACGGCCTCGCGGACCGAGGCGTCGTCGGTGACGTCGGCGCGGTAGGCCAGCAGCGGCTTCTCGACCGAGGACGGGTCCAGGTCGAGGACGGCGACCTGGGCGCCGCGTGCGACGAGGAGTTCCGCGGTGGCCCGGCCGATGCCGGAGGCGCCGCCGGTCACCAGGGCCTTCAGACCCTCGAAGTCGCTCATGCCGCCTGCCCCTTCTTCTGTGTGTCGTCGGCGAGGTCTTCTGCCCAGAAGGCGCCGTCGGGGAACGTGTACCGCGCGATGGACTCCGGGCGCATCGCGGCCGAGAAGCCCGGCGCGACGGGTGCCGTGTAGTGGCCTTCCCGGATCACCACGGGATCGAGGAAGTGGTCGTGCAGATGGTCGACGTACTCGATGACCCGGTTCTCGGTGGTGCCGGTGACGGCGACGTAGTCGAACATCGACAGGTGCTGGACGAGTTCGCACAATCCGACCCCGCCCGCGTGCGGGCAGACCGGCACGCCGAACTTGGCGGCGAGCAGCAGGATGGCGAGGTTCTCGTTGACCCCGCCGACGCGGGCCGCGTCGATCTGGACGACGTCGAGGGCGCTCGCCTGGAGCAGCTGCTTGAAGACGACCCGGTTCTGGACGTGCTCGCCGGTGGCCACCTTCACCGGGGCGACCGCCTTGCGGATGGCGGCGTGGCCGAGGATGTCGTCGGGGCTGGTGGGCTCCTCGATCCAGTACGGGTCGAACTCGGCGAGCGCCCCGGTCCAGCGGATCGCCTCGTCCACGTCCCAGCGCTGGTTGGCGTCGATCGCCATGCGGATGCCGGGGCCGACGACCCGGCGGGCGACGCGGCAGCGCCGTATGTCGTCCTCCAGGTCCGCGCCGACCTTGAGCTTGATCTGCCTGAAGCCGTCGGCGACGGCCTCGGCGGCGAGCCGGGTGAGCTTCTCGTCGTCGTAGCCGAGCCAGCCGGCGGAGGTGGTGTACGCCGGGTAGCCGGTCGCGCGGAGCCGCGCGACTCGCTCGTCGGCCCCCTCCCGTCCCTCGCGCAGGATCTCCAGGGCATCCTGCGGGGTGAGCGCGTCCGTGAGGTAACGGAAGTCGACCTGGCTGACCAGCCACTCGGGCTCGGCGTCGGCCAGGAATTGCCACAGCGGCTTCCGAGCGCGTTTGGCGGCCAGGTCCCACACGGCGTTGACGACCGCGCCGATCGCCATGTGCATCACGCCCTTCTCGGGGCCGAGCCAGCGCAGCTGGCTGTCGCCGATCAGGTCGCGGTTCAACGTCCCCGGGTCCGCGCACAGTTCATCGACGGACCGTCCGACCACATGCCCGCGCAGCGCCTCGATCGCGGCGACCTGGACCTCGTTGCCCCGCCCGATGGTGAAGGTGAATCCGTGCCCCTCGTGCCCGTCGGCCGCGTCCGTGCGCAGCACGACGTAGGCCGCCGAGTAGTCGGGGTCCGGGTTCATCGCGTCGGAGCCGTCGAGCTCGCGCGAGGTGGGGAAGCGGATGTCGTAGGTGTCTACCGCGGTGATGCGGGCGGGCGTCGGGGACACGGAGTGCCTTTCGATAGGTGACAGGGACGCGGGCGGGGTCAGTCCTGGGCCCGGCCCGTCGTCACTCGGGCGATCATGAGAGCGACCAGGATGATTCCGCCGTAGATGGCCTGGATCCAGAAGGACGGCACCTGGGCGAGCGTGAGCAGGTTCTGTACGACACCCAGCAGGAGCACGCCGGTCAGCGCGCCGAACATGGTGCCCTTGCCGCCGTCGAGGCTGATGCCGCCGATCACCGCGGCCGCGAACACCGTGAAGATCATGTTCTGGCCCTGGTTTGCGCTGATCGCGCCGACGTAGCCGGTCTGCATGATGCCGCCGACGGAGGCGAGGACGCCGGCCACGACGAACACGCCGAGCATCACCCGTTCGACGCGGATGCCGGCGGCGCGGGCCGCGTCGGCGTTGCCGCCGATGGCGTACAGGGAGCGGCCGATGCGGTGGTACTTCAGGACGAAGCCGGTGACGGCGAAGGCGGCCGCTGCGAGCCACACGGACATCGGGACGCTCAGGAAGGTCGTGGTGGCCAGGGAGTAGAAGCTGTCCGGCATACCGAAGAGGGTCTTGCCCTTGGTGGCGCCGACGAGCAGTCCGCGCAGCACGATCAGCATCGCGAGCGTCACGATGAACGCGTTGAGCTTGAACTTCACGACCAGGACGCCGTTGAAGGCGCCGACCGCCGCGCCGACCACGAGGACCGCGAGCAGGGCGAGGGGGGCCGGGAGTTCGGTGCCCCAGCCGGACTGGGCGGCGGGCAGGACGAGCAGGGCTCCCACGGCGGGCGCGATGCCGACGACCGACTCCAGGGACAGGTCGAACTTGCCGGTGATCAGGACCAGCGACTCGGCGAGCACCACCATGGCGAGGGCGGCCGAGGCGCCGAGGATGGAGATGAGGTTGCGCTCGGTGAGGAACGAGTCGTTGACGAACGCGCCGAGCACCATGAGCAGCAACAGCGCGGGGACGAGGGCGAGTTCGCGGGCGCGGCGCAGCAGGACCGTCCGGGCCACCCGCGCCTCGGGCACCCGCACCTGCTTCACCGGCGGAGCCTGCGTGTCAGCCATGGTGGTCCACTCCTTCGATGGAGGCGATCAGCTCGTGGTCGCGCCAGCCGGCCGGGTGCTCGGCGACCACGCGGCCGTGGAAGAGGACGAGGACGCGGTCGCAGCGGCGCAGGTCGTCGAGTTCGTCGGAGACGACCAGGACCGCGGTGCCGTCCTCGCGGGCGGTGTCCACGCGGGAGAGCAGGGACTCCTTGGACTTCACGTCGACGCCCGCGGTGGGGTTGATGAGGACCAGCAGGCGGGGGTCGGAGGCGAGGGCGCGGGCCATGACGACCTTCTGCGCGTTGCCGCCGGAGAGGTCGGAGACGGGCTGGTCGGGGCCCTCGGTGTGGATGTCGAGGCGGTCGATCAGCTCGGTGGCGAAGCCGCGCTTGCGGTCGGTGCCGACGAAGCCGTAGCGGCCGAGCCGGTCCAGGACACTGAGGGTGGCGTTGTCGCCGATGGTCATGCCGAAGACCAGGCCCTGGGCGTGCCGGTCGCGCGGTACGAAGCCGACGCCCGCCTTCAGGCTGGCCTGTACGTCGCCGAACGGCAGCGGCCTGCCGTCCAGTCGGGCCGTTCCGCCGGTCGGGGTGTGCAGTCCCGTGAAGGACTCGGCGAGCTCGATCTTGCCGCTGCCGCTGATGCCGGCGAGTCCGACGACCTCACCGCGGCGCACGGTGAGGTCGACGTTCTCGTAGGCGTCGGAGGTGAGGCCGCGGGCGTCGAGGAGGACGGGCGCGGTCTCCTCGACCTTCCTGAGCTGTACGGCCTGTTCGGCGATGGTCTCGCCGGCCATGGCCTCGATCAGGGCGGCCCGGGGCATGTCGGCGACCGGGGCCGTGGTGATCCAGCGGGCGTCCCTGAGGACCGTCACCGTCTGGCAGACCTCGTACACCTCCTGGAGGTGGTGCGAGATGAACAGGAAGGTGACACCGGAGTCCTGGAGCGCCCGCATCCTGCCGAAGAGCCGCTCGATCTCCCGCTTGTCGAGCTGTGCGGTCGGCTCGTCGAGGACGATGAAGCGGGCGCCGAAGCTCAACGCCCGTGCGATCTCCACCATTTGACGGTCCTCGACCTTGAGGTCGGCGGTGCGCGCCTCCGGGTCGACGCCGACGTCCCAGGTGTCGAGGAGTTCGGCGGCCTCCTTGTGCAGACTGCGCCAGCTGATGAACCCGCGCCGCAGCGGCTGCCGGTTGATGAAGAGGTTCTCGGCGACCGTCAACTCGGGTACGACGGTGGGCTTCTGGTAGACGCAGGCGACCTTGCTCCGCCAGGCGTCCCGGTCGGTGAGCGGAGGCGCGGGCTGGCCGTCGAAGCGGACGGTGCCCTCGTCGGGGGCCTGGAGCCCGGTGAGGATCGTGACGAGGGTGGACTTGCCCGCCCCGTTGCGCCCGACGAGGGCGTGGGACTCGCCGGGCAGGACGGTGAGGCGGCCGTCCGCGAGGGCGGTCGTGGGGCCGTACCGCTTGACGACCCCCTCGGCTTCAACCAGTGGGGTACTCATTTGACCGTGTTGCCCCACAGCTTGGGGTCGTCGACGTTGTCCTTGGTGACCAGGGGAGCGGGCAACTGGTCCTCCAGGATGCCGCTGGACAGCTTGACGATCGTGGAGTCGTGGTCGGTCGGCCCGGGCTTGAAGGTCTTCCCTTCCATGGCCGCCTTGATGTAGTACATGCCGTACTTGGCGTACAGGTCGGCGGGCTGGGAGACGGTGGCGTCGATCTCGCCCTTGCGGATCGCGTCGAACTCCTGCGGGATGCCGTCGTTGGAGACGATCCTGATGTGACCCGCCTGCCCGGCCTTCTTCAGCATCCCCTTGGACTTGAGGGTCTGCAGGGTCGGCGCGAGGTAGACGCCGCCGGCCTGCATGTAGATGCCCTTGATGTCGGGGTTGGCGTTCAGGAGGGTGCCCAGCTGCGAGGCGGCCGTGTCGGACTCCCACTTGGCGGGGATCTCCAGCACCTTCAGCTTCGGGAAGTTCTTCTTCACACAGTCCCGGAAGGCCTGGGAGCGGTCGCGGCCGTTGACGGAGGCCAGGTCGCCCATGATCTGCACGACCTTGCCGGAGGGGATCTGCTCCCCCAGGTACTGGCAGGCCTTCTCGCCGTACGACACGTTGTTCGCCCGTACGACCATGGCGACCTTGCCCTTGTCGGGGGCCACGTCGACCGCGACGACCGGGACGCCCTTGCGTTCGGCCTGGTCGAGGCCGGCCTCGATGGCGGCGCTGTCCAACGGGGCGACGACCAGGCCCTTGACGCCCTGGTTGAGCTCGTTGTTGATGTCGGTGATCTGCTGGGAGGGATCGCTGTTGGAGTTGACCGTCTTCAGCGTGTCCACCCCCTCGGACTTGGCCATCTTGGGCACGTAGTCGTTGTACGACTGCCAGAACGGCGAGGTCAGCAGCGGCAGGATCACGCCCACCTTGCCGGTCCCGTCGCCTCCCTCGGTGCCGGCGCTGCCGGTGTCCTTGGTGCTGCCGCACGCGGCGAGCACCAGCGAGGCGCTCGCGGCCGCGGCCACCGCACCGATCCGAATTCTGTTCCGCTTCCCCACTGTCCTGCCGGGCATCTGGCGGCTCCTCGTTGAGCGTGGTTCGCATGATCGAGCACGAGCGTGTTCGAGCAGTTGACGGCATACTTATCAGACCACTCGCCCTTCGCAATACCCTCTGGCGGCATATTTTCCCGTCTTCCGGCCATAGTGGTCCTACCACCTCGACGGTTAGACTGCGGCGCACCCGGCGACCGGCACCCGGTGAGTGGAGGAGTGGCGTGGACGAGACAGCCCCGCAGAAGGGCACCGTGACGCAGCGCGCCATCGAGCAGATCAAGGCGATGATCGGCGGGGGCCGGCTGGAGCCGGGCCAGCGGCTGCCGACCGAGCGTGATCTGGCCGTACAACTGGGCATCTCCCGCAGTTCGATGCGGGAGGCGATCCGCGCGCTGACGGTCCTCGGGGTGCTGGAGGCCCGGCACGGCTCGGGCATCTACGTCACCCAGCTGGACGCCGGTGACCTGCTGGAGACCTTCGGCGTGGTCGCCGACCTGTCCCGGGGCCCGCAGCTGGTGGAACTGCTGGAGGTGCGCCGCATCCTGGAGTCGACGGCGACCGCGCTGGCCGCCGCCCGCATCACACCCGACCAGCTCGCCGAGGTGGAGAAACACCTCACGGCCATGAACGCCACCGACGACCCGGAGGAGATCCTCGCCCACGACCTGGCCTTCCACCGCGAGATCGCGGTGGCGGCCGGCAACGACACGATGGCGGCGATCCTGGAGGGCCTGTCCTCACGCACCTTCCGGGCCAGGGTGTGGCGCGGCTACCAGGAGGAGGGCGCCTTCGAGCGCACCCGGCGCGAGCACGCGGCGATCCACCGCGCCCTGGTCGCCCACGACCCGGAGGCGGCCCGCGCGGCGGCGGCCGCCCATGTGGGCGAGGTGGAGGAGTGGCTGCGGGCGCAGCTCGGGGCGTGAACGAGGCCGAGATGCAGGCACGCGGCCGGCTGCGGCGACCGCGCGGGAAGCCCACGACGGCGACGCCTGCCCGTACGCCCCCGCATCTCGTCCGCGTCGCAACACCGACAGCCGGGAAAACAAGCGGCCGCGCCGGGAACAGCCGGTCCGTCCGGCACGGTTGCACCGACCGAGGGGCGATACGGCCCCTGATCGCGGTGTGCCGCCGCGCTTGGATCAAGACGTGTGTCCGCAGGAGGACTTTTTCATGACAGACCGGCCCTTGACGCTGATGGCAGTGCACGCCCACCCCGACGACGAGGCCACCGGCACCGGAGGGGTCCTCGCGAGGTACGCGGCGGAAGGCGTCCGCACGGTGCTCGTGACCTGTACCGACGGCGCTTGTGGTGACGGACCGGGGGGTGTCAAGCCGGGGGACCCCGGGCACGATCCCGCGGCGGTCGCCCGGCTGCGCCGCCAGGAACTCGAGGCCAGCTGCGAGGTTCTGAAGATCAGCGATCTGGAGATGCTGGACTACGCCGACTCCGGGATGATGGGCTGGCCGAGCAACGACGCGCCCGGATCCTTCTGGCAGACCCCTGTGCAGGAAGGCGCGGCCCGGCTCGCGGAACTCATGCGGCACTACCGGCCCGATGTGGTCGTCACCTATGACGAGAACGGCTTCTACGGCCACCCCGACCACATCCAGGCCCACCGCATCACGATGGCCGCGCTGGAGATGACCGATCTGACGCCGAAGGTGTACTGGACCACGATGCCCCGCTCGAGGATGCAGCAGTTCGGCGAGATCATGCGCGAGTTCCAGGAGGACATGCCGGAGCCCGATCCGGCCGAGGCCGCCGCGCTGGCCGAGATCGGCCTGCCGGACGACGAGATCACCACATGGGTGGACGCCACCGCGTTCAGCGGCCAGAAGTTCGACGCGTTGGCCGCGCACGCCAGCCAGGGCGACAACATCTTCTTCCTCGGGATGGGCAAGGAGAGGTTCGGCGAGCTGATGGGCACGGAGACCTTCCTACGCGTCCAGGACGCCACCGGCGCGGCCGTCCCCGAGAAGGACCTCTTCGCAGGACTGCGCTGATGCGCGTGCAGGCCGCCCGTCACTCGTCGAAGCGGCGGCGCGCGGCCTCGATGTGACCGAGGTACTGGTGGGTCCAGCCGCACATGCCGTCGACCGTGGCACGCAGGGCCTGGCCCGGCTCGGTCAGGGTGTACTCCACGCGCGGCGGCACCGTGGGGTACACCTCCCGCTCGACCAGACCGTAGCGCTCCAGCATGCGCAGGTTCTGGGTGAGCATCTTGTGGCTGACGCCCTCGACCTCGTGGCGCAGCTCGCTGAAGCGCAGGGTGCGCTCTCCGAGGGCCTCGATGATCAGGAACGCCCACTTGTTGGCGACGTCCGAGAAGATCTCCCGCGCCAGCGAGTCGGCGCGCCGCAGGTCCGCGTCTTCGGGCGAGCCCGTGAATTGCTTGGTCACGATCAGACTCTCCTACGGTTCCCGAGTAACCACAAGAGAGCACGGGCAAGGGAACCCCGTCCGCATGTCCAAGCGCCGGCACTCTCGACGTGGCGTCTCCCTCCGGGCAGAGTTCTCCCTACGTACTCGCGAGTAGCCCGAGGAGCGCACGTGACCAGCTGGGTCGGCCGTACCGCCGCCGAGATCGCCGCCGCCGTCCGCGAGAAGCGGGCCACGCCCCGGGAGGTGGTGGCCGAGCATCTCGCCCGGATCGAGAAGCTCGACGGGCGGATCGGGGCGTTCCGGGTGGTGCGCGCCGAAGCGGCACTGGCGGAGGCCGACGAGGTGGGCTCCCGGGGCGATCTCGGTGAACTGTCGCTGGCCGGCGTGCCCGTGGCCGTCAAGGACAACCTCGCCGTGCGCGGCGAGACGAACCGCGTCGGCACCGCCGCGACCCCGGACACGCCCGCCGGGGCCGACCACGAGGTCGTGGCCCGGCTGCGGGCCGCGGGCGCGGTGGTGGTGGGGCTGACGAACGTCCCGGAGCTGTGCGTCTTCGGTACCACCGAGGGCGTGCACGGCACCTCCCGCAACCCCTGGGACACCTCGCGCACGGCGGGCGGCTCCTCCGGTGGCAGCGCCGCCGCGGTCGCCGCAGGACTGGTCCCGATCGCCCTCGGCAACGACGGCATGGGCTCCCTGCGCATCCCCGCGGCCAACTGCGGGCTCGTCACACTGAAGCCCGGCTCGGGGGTGGTGCCGGCCGGCATCAGCGACGGCGACTGGTTCGGCATGTCCGAGAACGGCCCCCTCGCGACCACGGTCGAGGACGCCCGCCTGCTGCTCTCGGTCATCGCCGGCACCGATTTCCTACGACGGGACGCTGCCGCCACGCTCGACGTCGCCGTGTCCCTGCGCAGCCCGCTCGCCGGAGTCACCATCAGCGCTCCCTACGCGAACGCGGTCCGCGAGGCGGCCGGACTGCTGATCAAGGCGGGGCATCAGGTGCGGCGCGCCGACCCGCCGTACCCGCTCTCGTTGGGCGTGACCTCGCTGGCCACCTGGACGGCGGGCACCTCGGTGGACACGCAGGGGCTGGACCCGCGGCTGCTGGCCCGGCGCACCCGGGTGCACGCGGCGATCGGCCGGCGCTTCGTCAAGTCCGTGCGGACGGGCAGGGCTCGACAGGAGCTGCGCGAGCGACTGGAGCCGTTCTTCGCCGAGCACGACGTGCTGGCGCTGCCGGCGCTGGCCCGCCGCTCCCCCAAGGCCGAGGCCTGGCACGAGCGGGGCTGGCTGCGCAATGTCCTCGTCAACACCGCCTACTCGCCGCTGACCCCGCCGTGGAACCTCACCGGCTGGCCGGCGATGTCGGTCCCGCTCGGCACCCTGCCCTCGGGCGCCCCCACCGCCGTCCAACTGGTGGCCCGGCCCGGGTCGGAGACGGTGCTGCTGGAGGTCGCGGAGGAACTGGAGCGGCGGCAGCCGTGGCGGCGGACGGCGCCGCTCGACTGAACACCGGGACCGGAGGCGGACTACAGGGCCCTGTACATGATGTGCAGGCCGACCGGTCCGTGCCGGGGGTGGTCGAAGGCGTCCGGCACGGTGCCGAGGACCGTGAAGCCGAGCGAAGTCCACAGCCGCACGGCCGGGTTGGTCTCCACGACGGCGTTGAACACCATGCCCCGGTACCCGTCGGCCGCGGCGGCGGCCAGGATGTGCTCGGCGAGGGCGCGGCCGTAACCGCGGCCGCCCCGGTCCGGGTCGACCATGAAGCCGGCGTTGGCGATCCGGGCGGCGGGACCGCCGTAGTTGGGGGTCACATAGGCCGAGGCGACGAGGGTGCCGGTCTCGTCCTCGACGACGTGGACGCGCTTGGCGGGGTGCATCCACAGGTCGCGCGCGGCTTGTTCGGAGGTGTCCGGGTCCCAGGCGTAGGTCTCGCCCGCGGCGACGATCCGGTGCCAGAACGGCCAGATCCGTGGCCAGTCGTCGGCCACGGCTTCTCTGATCAGCATGGGCGTGAGTCTCGCACGCCCATGCCGTCGGCGATCGCGAAGGTCCTGCGGTCAGTCCACGCTGGGCAGGATGTGGGGCTCTGCGAGGTCGTCCTCGTAGCCCGCGAGCCGGATGGGGGCGGAGCGCGCCCACACGTCGAGGCTGCCGATGTCCCCGGGCCTGCGGCCCGCACGCTCCGGGCGTTCCTTGGGGCGTTGCTCGCGATTCGTCTTTTCCGGTGTCACCGCGCACTCCTTATGTGTCGGGCTCACCCTCGGGACGTACCTGTTCAACCTACGGTCCGTGCCTGGGCGTCCGCTCGTGTCTGGGTCGAGATCGGGTCGGACGCGGTGGCGCCGGCAACTCAGTGAGAGCAGGCCGTGGTGACCGGCTTGTCCCGGGACGGACTATGGGTGTGGGTGGGACCCCGTACTGCCGTCCGTCCGCTACAGATTAACCAGATGAGCGGGGGCGCGCTCGATAGGGGATGAAAACAAGGTGTAACCATTGCAATTCCCTGCGTTGCTCCCCCCACTTTCTGGGCTGTTTGCCCCTTCGTGCCCTTTTCCGAAGTCACCCGATCGGCCTACGTCTGTTTCCTGACGGCCCGTCATGAGACGGTACGGCGATGACGTCGTCGTACGGACTGCACGGCAGGGGCGCCCTGGTGACCGGCGGGACCCGCGGCATCGGGCACGAGGTCGCGCGGCAACTGGCCGAGGCCGGGGCACTGGTGTGCGTCACTGCCAGGGACCGGGAGGACGTCCGGCGGGCCGCCGCCGGGCTCGGCGGCATCGGGCTCGCGGGCAGCGTCGCCGATCCGGCCCACCTGCGCGCGCTGGCGGACCTCGCGCTGCGCGAGTTCGGCCGGATCGACATAGTGGTCAACAACGCGGCGACGAACCAGCCGTACGGCCCCCTCATGGACGTGGATCCCCAGGCCTGGCGTGAGGCCTTCACCGTCAACGTCGAGGCACCGCTGCGACTGGTGCAGGAGGTGTGGCGGGGGTGGATGCGGGAGCACGGCGGCGCGGTGGTCAACATCTGCACGGAGGGCGCCGGGCACGTGGGCCCGAACGTCGGCGCGTACGGCACCGGCAAGGCGGCGCTGCTTCACCTCACGCAGCAGCTGGCGGGCGAGCTGGCGCCGAAGGTGCGGGTCAACTCCGTCTCGCCCGGTCTCGTCCGCACGGAGATGGCGCGGTTCGTGTGGGAGCAGGGTCCCGTCGAGCTGCCGTTGGGCCGTATCGGCGAGCCCGAGGACATCGCGCGGGCCGTGGTGTGGCTCGCGTCCGACGCGGCCGCGTGGATCACCGGGGCGGATCTGCTGGTGGACGGGGGGACGCGGGTGCGGGCGGCGCACGCCGGGGCGTACGCCGTCCACGATCGTCTTCGCTCGTCCACGCCACCGCTGCCGTGACCGCACCTCGTCACGGATCGCTCACGGAAGCGCGAAGACCCAGGCGATGACCACCAGGGCGATGAACACGATCAGTACCACTGTGGCCAGCCTGCCCCGGTGTGAGGTGGCGCCACCGCGGGGCCGGTCCTCGGGCAGAGTGGCGTCGTGGGGGCGGTCGCCCGAGTAGAACTCCTCGTCGCTGGGATAGACGTTGCGCGGATCACTGTGCGCGCGTGGATCGATACCGTGCTGATCGCTCATGAGAACCTCCCGTGCGCTGTCCCACGGCGCCCGGGTTCCCGGCGCGGACCAGGCCACACGCGCGATCAGCGGCTCACCACTTCCCGGGCGCGTAGTCCTTCAGGAAGACCCCGTACACGTCCTCGCCGGCCTCACCGCGCACGATCGGGTCGTAGACGCGGGCCGCGCCGTCGACCAGGTCCAGGGGGGCGTGGAAGCCCTCCTCGGCGAGGCGGAGCTTGTCGAAGTGGGGGCGCTCGTCGGTGATCCAGCCGGTGTCGACCGAGGTCATGAGGATGCCGTCGCTCTGGAACATCTCCTGGGCGCTGGTCCGCGTGACCATGTTCATGGCGGCCTTGGCGGCGTTGGTGTTGGGGTGGCCGGCGCCCTTGTAGCCGCGGCCGAAGACGCCCTCCATCGCCGAGACGTTCACGACGTAGGAGCGTCCGCTCCCGGCCTTCTTCGCGGCGTCGGCCATGGCCGGGCGCAGGGCGCTGATCAGGATGAACGGTGCCGTGTAGTTGCACAGCTGGGTTTCGAGGAGCTCCACCGGGGAGATCTGCTCGATGGTCTGGACCCAGGTGTTGCTGTCGACGACGTCGGGGACGAGGCCGCCCGCGTCGATGGCGGTGCCGTCGAGGTGCCGGGCCACGCTGGCGTTGCCCGCGACCAGGGCGAGGTCGGCGACCTGCTGGGCGTCGAGGCCGGAGATCCCGGCGGGCAGGGAGGCCAGTCCGTCGACCGCACCGGACCCGAAGGCGCCGATGACGTGGTGGGCAGGGAGTTCACCGGCGGGCAGCGGGGCGCTCTCGCCGTCGACCAACGCGGCGTAGGCGGAGGGCAGCCGCCGTACGGTCTGGGTGGCGTTGTTGACGAGGATGTCGAGGGGGCCCGCCTCGGCGACCTGCTCGGCGAGGGCCACGGCCTGGGCCGGGTCGCGCAGGTCGATGCCGACGACCTCCAGGCGGTGGATCCAGTCCCCGGAGTCGTCCATGGCCTTGAAGCGGCGGATGGCGTCCTTGGGGAAACGGGTGGTGATCGTGGTGTGCGCGCCGTCGCGCAGCAGCCGGAGCGCGATGTACATGCCGATCTTGGCGCGGCCGCCGGTGAGCAGGGCGCGCTTGCCGGTGAGGTCGGCGCGGACGTCGCGCTTGGCGCGGTTCAGGGCGGCGCAGTCCGGACAGAGCTGGTGGTAGAAGTAGTCGACCTCGACGTACCGGGTCTTGCAGGTGTAGCAGGAGCGCGGGCGCTGGAGTATCCCCGCGACCCGGCCCTCCTCGGTCACCGACCTCGGCAGGATGCCCTCGGTCTCGTCGTCGATGCGCTGGGCGGAGCCGGTCGCCGTGGCCTCCGTGACCGCCTTGTCGTGGGCGGTCTTGGCGGCCCGGCGCTCCTGCCTGCGGCGCTGCTTCACGGTGCGGTAGACCGCGGCGGTGGCCCGGCGCACGGCGATCGCGTCGGGGTGGTCGACCTCCAGCGTGTCGAGCTCCTCGAGCACGCCGAGACAGACGGCCAGCCGCTCCGGGTCGATGCCGGGGCCGTATACGACCTCGTCACCGGGCTCGTGCACGACCTCGTCCATGGTCGTCGCCGAGCCGTCCTCTGTCACCGTCATCGCGCTGCCGTTTCCCTGGTCACCCGTGCGGCTGTGGCCGCGTCCGCTGGTCGAACGCGAAATTTTACTTCAGGGCCGGGCCCCACCCGCACATCGGAAACGATCAAGAACCGCAGGCGACCAGCAGTTCCTGCACCTCCTCACGCAGCGCTCGCGCCAGCAGGTCCAGGTCGGGCACCGCTTCCCCGTCGGCGACGAGGCCGTAGTGGACCTGTCCCCGGTACGTCGAGATGGCGACCGCGAGGGACTGGCCGCGGGCGAGCGGGGCGAACGGGTAGACCTCGGTGACCGGGTTGCCGCCGAGCTTCAGGCCGACGCCGGGCAGCGGGACGCTGGTGACGAGGATGTCGAACCACAGCCGGGCGCCCTGACCGGCCAGGGGCCCGCCGAGTCGGTGGCCGAGGGCCGGGACGTGGTCGGCGAGCAGGGCGACCGCTCCCGCGCCCCGGTTGGAGCCCGCGTCCTTGTTGCGGTTCATGGCCGTGCGGACCGTGTCGAGGCGGCCCAGCGGGTCGGGGTCGTCGACCGGAAGCCTCATCAGATACCCGGAGAGCCGGTTGCCCTGGGGGTGCGCGGTGCGCGGGCGACGCCTGGAGACGGGGATCAGGGCACGGGGGGTCACGCCCTCGCTGCCGTCGCCGCGCTCGTCCAGCCAGCGGCGCAGGGCGCCCGCGACGACCGCGATCAGGACGTCGTTGACGGTGCCGCCGCGGCTCTTGCGGACGATGTGCACGTCGTCGAGGTCGACGACGACTCCGGCGGTGCGCCGGGTACCGCTCGGCTCGGAGACGAGAGCCTCGGAGGAGCGCACGCCCAGGGAGGACAGGGCGACGGACGCACCGATGTCGAGGGCGCGGCCCAGGTCAAAGACGGCACCCCGGACCAGCTCGGGCAGCCTGCGCACGTCCGGGAGAAGGCTCTTCGCGGGCTCCTCGGGACGAGGTTTGCGTACGGGCAGGTCCATCGGGTCCAGGACGGCGGCGGCGAGCGTCAGTGCCCGCAGTCCGTCGGCCAGGGCGTGGTGGAACTTGAAGAGCACGGCGAAGGAGACGCCGTCCTCCCCCGGCAGCACGTGCGCCTCCCAGGGCGGCCGCTCACGGTCCAGCGGCCGCTGCATGAGCCGGCCGGCCTCGCTGTGGAAGTCCGTCGTCGGGGCGTGCAGCAGGACGTGCCGGAGCGGGTCGAAGTCGGGGTCGGGGACGCGGGCGGCGCCCCCGAAGGCGTACGGGAAGCCGAGCGGCCACACGTCCCGGATCCGCATCCGCAGGCCGGGCACGGCGGCGGCCCGGCCCGCGAGCAGGTCGGCCGCGTGGGCGCCGGCGGTGGGTGAGTGCGCCGTGAAGACGCCGAGCGCGCCGAGGTGCATCGGGTGCTCGGCGGACTCCATGTTCCAGAACGCCAGGTCGAGAGGTGCCAGCAGGTCAGATGTCAATGGCTTGCCTCGCGTCGACAACGGGTGGGCCAGTCAGTCAATCGCCCTCCGGCGATTACGGTCAAGTACGATCAAGCTACGCACAGTTAACAGCAGATTAAGTCCCACCCCTGGGGAAAGGGGCGGGACACATGGTGTTGATGTGGTTCATCCGTGGGTCATCAGCACCCTGCCGGAGTCGCCCGGGACGCGTCCCGGATGAGGGCCCGGTGCGAGGCCCGGACCCGTTCGACGTCCGGTTCGAGGACCTCGCGGTCGTAGGTGAGCAGCCCGTTCAGCTCACCCTCGACGTCCGAGATCTGGGTGTAGACGGCGCCGTTGCCGCCGCGGCACAAGTGCGCCAGCGCATGCCGTCGGCCCGCCCCGCGCGGACAATGGGCACAAGAACCCTCCTCTGCCGGAAGAAGGCGACGGAGATGCCGAAGGTTTCCCGTGACACGGCCACCCAGGGCGGCGACTTCGGGGCGGTCGTCGACCGCGCCGAGGAGTTCGGCGACTACACGGTCGACTTCCTGACATTCCGCGAGGACGTCGACCACCGGCCCCTGCTCAAGGGGCTGCCCGACGACCGCTGCCAGTGCCCGCACTGGGGCTACGTCTTCCGGGGCGAACTCACCTTCCACTTCGCGGACCACGACGAGGTGTACCACGAGGGCGACGCGTTCTACGCCCCCGCGGGGCATGTGCCCGTCCACACCGAACCGGGCAGCGAGTATCTGCAGATCAGTCCCTCGGACGAGCTGCGCAGGACCAGTGAAGTGATCATGAAGAACTTCCAGTCCCTGCGAGGACAGGACTGACCCGGCGGACGGCCGGCTTCGCCCGGCCGAGCCGGCGAGTGACGGCAACGCCGCTGGGACACCCGCTCGAGGAGTGGGCGCCGACCCCCTCGATGCCCCGGACGCAGGCCTGACCCGCCGGACGGGCCCCTAGGACACCAGCTGCCCCTTCCCGAGCGCGATCACCCCGCCCTTGGACACGGTGTACAGCTCAGCGTCCCGCTCCGGGTTCACGCCGATCGTGGCGCCCGGCGGGACCTCGACGTTCTTGTCGAGGACGGCGCCGCGGACCACCGCGCCCCGCCCGATCTTGACGTTGTCGTGCAGCACCGAGCCCTGGACCACGGCCCCCGGGTCGACCAGGACGCCGGGTGAGAGCACGGACCGGGTGACCTGGCCCCGGATCAGGCAGCCCGCGCTGATGATGGACTCGCTGGCGATGCCGCCGGAGTTGAAGCGGGCCGGGGAGAGCTGGCCGGAGTGGGTGTAGATGGGCCACTGCCGGTTGTAGAGGTTGAAGGCCGGGCGCTCGGCGATCAGGTCCATATGGGCGTCGTAATAGGCGTCCAGGGTGCCGACGTCCCGCCAGTAGCCCTGGTCACGGGTGGTCTCACCCGGTACGTGGTTGGCGCTGAAGTCGTAGAGCTGGGCCTCGCCGCGGTCGGTGAGCTGCGGGAGGATCGAGCCGCCCATGTCGTGCACGGAGTGCTCGTCCTCGGAGTCCCGCTGGAGCGCCTCGATCAGGGCCTTGGTGGTGAAGATGTAGTTGCCCATGGAGGCGAACACGCGCTCCGGGTCGTCCGTGAGGCCGGGCGGGTCGGCGGGCTTCTCCAGGAAGCGTTCCACCGTGAGGCCGTCCGAGCCCGGGGAGATCACCCCGAACGACGGGGACTCGGAGCGCGGGACGCGGATCCCGGCCACCGTGACGCCCGCGCCGGACTCGATGTGCTGCGCGAGCATCTGGCGCGGGTCCATGCGGTACACGTGGTCCGCGCCGAAGACCGCGACGTACTCGGGGCGCTCGTCGTAGAGCAGGTTCAGGGACTGCAGGATCGCGTCCGCGCTGCCCAGGTACCAGCGCGGTCCGAGGCGCTGCTGGGCGGGCACCGGCGTGATGTAGTTGCCCAACAGGCTCGACATCCGCCAGGTGGTCGTGATGTGCCGGTCCAGCGAGTGCGACTTGTACTGCGTGAGCACGCAGATGCGCAGGATGTCGGCGTTGACGAGGTTGGACAGGACGAAGTCGACCAGCCGGTACGTGCCTCCGAAGGTGACCGCCGGCTTGGCGCGGTCTGTGGTCAAGGGCATCAGGCGTTTGCCCTCTCCGCCCGCGAGTACGATGCCGAGCACCGAAGGTCCGCCACGACGCATGGCCGCTCCCCTCACCCTGGTTGATCCATCACTGCCCTTGTGCGGGGTCTACTACGCCTGTTTGACGATCTCCTCGTACAACCGGACCGTACGCCGGGCGACCGCGTCCCAGCCGAACTCGCCCACCGCGCGCTCCCGGCCCGCCTCGCCCATCCGGCGTGCCGTCGCCGGATCGCCGATCACCGAGTCGAGTGCCCCGGCGAGGGCCGTCTCGAACGCGTCGTCCACGGTCACGAGCAGTCCCGTCCTGCCGTCGTCCACGACCTCGGGGATACCGCCGACCCGCGAGGCCACCACGGGAGTGCCGCAGGCCATCGCCTCCAGGTTGACGATGCCGAGGGGTTCGTACACCGACGGGCAGACGAACACGGCCGCATGGGTCAGCAGCTGGATCACCTCGGGGCGCGGCAGCATCTGCGGGATCCAGTACACGCCCTCACGGACCCGGCTCAGTTCCTCGAAGAGCTCGCGGAACTCCCGGTCGATCTCGGGAGTGTCCGGGGCGCCCGCGCACAGCACGACCTGCGCGGCCGGATCGATGTCCCGCACCGCGCGCAACAGGTGCGGTACGCCCTTCTGGCGGGTGATGCGGCCGACGAACAGCACGAACGGGCGATCGCGGTCAAGGCCGATGCGGTCCAGTACCTCGGTGCCGTGGTCGGGCCGGTACAGGGCGGTGTCGATGCCGTTGTGCACGATGTGGACCTTGGCCGGATCCAGCGCCGGGTAGCAGCCGAGGATGTCCTCGCGCATGGCTCCCGACACGGCGATCACCGCGTCGGCGGACTCGATCGCGGTGCGCTCGGCCCAGCTGGACAGCGCGTACCCGCCGCCGAGCTGCTCGGCCTTCCAGGGGCGCAGGGGCTCCAGGGAGTGGGCGGTCATCACGTGCGGGATGCCGTGCAGCAGCTTGCCGAGGTGGCCGGCGAGGTTGGCGTACCAGGTGTGGGAGTGGACCAGTTCGCGGTCTTCGAGGCCCGCGGCCATGGAGAGGTCCACGGAGAAGGTGCGCAGCGCGTCGTTGGCGGTGTCCAGCGCGGACCAGGGCCGGTGCCGGATCACGCCCGCGGCCCGCTCCTTCAGGGAGACCTCCCCCCAGCAGTGCACGTCGAGGTCGACGAGGGACCTCAGCTCGCGGGAAAGGAACTCGACATGGACACCCGCGCCGCCGTACACGTCCGGCGGGTACTCCCGGGTCAGCAGGCCCACACGCACCCGGTACCCCCTTCTCAGCGGCTGATCGGCTTTCATGGTCACCCAGATGCGCCGCGCGGGGAAGAGCGCGGGGCTCGTGTGAAGCAACAGTCACCGCACACCCCGCCTCCCGGCAACCGGTAGTACAGGCAGCAGGAGCGGCGGCGGAGGGTGGTGCCGTCGAGCGTGCCGGTGAGCAGAGGGTGGGCGAGGAGCCCTGCCGTGAGGTCGCGGGTGCGCGCGGAGACGTCCGGGCGGTGGGCCAGCAGCTGACGGGCGGCGCCCGCGAGCGCCGAGGCGGCGTTGCCCCACAGCAGTCCGGTGGCGAGCCGGTACTCGGCGTGCAGCGCCGCCGTGAGCGGTTCGAGGTGGCCGTGCAGCACGACATCGGCGACGGTCTCGGCGTCGCCCGGCAGCGGCTCGACCTCATCCAGCCACAGGTCGCCGGGGGCGCTCGCGGCGGGGTCCCAGTGCAACCGCCGGGGCGCGAGGTCGGGAATCCGGCCGTACACGGCCGCGCAGCCGAGCGCCACCGACCACAGCCGGGCCGCGAGGCCCTGGTGGGCGATGGAGGCGGCGATCCGGGGCTCGGGAGCACGCAGGGCGCCAGCGACCTTCTGGACCCGATAAGTCAGTGCATTTCCGTAAACATCCGATCCCCGATTCTCGTAGACTTGTGCGAGGGTCGGCAGCGCCGGACGTGATGTCGCGGCAGTGCCGCCGATCGTGCGTAGTACGAAGAAGGCGCCGAGCGGTCGCAGCGCCGTGAGATCAGGGTCCAGGTCCACGACCAGCAGTAGTACCAGGGCCCGTAGGGGTACCCCTCAGGGGGCCTCCACCCCGTGTCACCCGCCTTGGGGAGGACACGGACCCCTTTGTACTCCATCGGCAGTAGGACCCATTGCGTGCTCAGGTACGACGACGGGAAGAACTTTTCCCGGCATCGTGTTGGTCATGGAAGACGACCGTTCGTCGCGCCGGGCAGCCAGCCCCCGCTTCACGCAGAGGAGCAGCTCATGAGTGCCCTCGCGTTGTCCGTGCTCCTCTCCCTCGTCTCCGCCGTCGCCTACGCGGGCGGAGCGATCGTGCAGGAGCAGGTCGCGGTGTCGCACCCCGACGAGCAGTACGCGCCGCTGCGCCGGCCGAGCTGGTGGGCGGCGGTCGCGCTGAACGGCCTCGGTGGACTGCTGCACGTGGTGGCGCTCGCCTACGGGCCGCTCAGCCTGGTCCAGCCGCTGGGCGCCCTGACGATCGTGTTCGCGCTGCCGATGGCCGCGCTGTTCGTCGGCCGCAGGGCCGGCGCCACCGCCTGGCGGGGCGCGATCATGGCGACGGTGGGTCTGGCCGGTCTGCTCTCCCTGGTGGGAACCTCCGACGCGCACTCGCTGAGCACGCCGCAGCGGGTGTTCGCCGGGCTGGTGACGGCCGCCGCGGTGGTCGCGCTGATGATCGCGGGCCGGGCCGCGCACCGGCACCCGGTGGTGCGCAGCGTGCTGCTCGCGACCGCGTCCGGCATAGCGTTCGGCATGTCCTCGGTGTTCACGAAGACCGTCGCCGTCGACTGGGACGGCGGCGTGTCGGCGGCGGAGGTGCCCTCGCTGGCCGCGATCGCCGTCCTGGCCACCGCCGGACTGATGCTGTCGCAGGCCTCCTACCGCGGCGCCGGTCTCGCGGCCCCGCTGGCGACACTGACGGTCGTGAACCCGGTGGTGGCGGCGGTGGTCGGCATCACGATGTTCGGAGAAACCTTCCGCTACGGCACCACGGGCACCGCGCTCGCCCTGAGCTGCGGTGTGGTGGCGGCGGGCGGACTGATCCTGCTGACGACGGAGCGGATCCAGCGCACCCACGCCGAGCCGTCGCAGGCCGCGGTCCTCGACGACGAGGACGTGTTCGTCCCGGCGCCCGCCGAGGAACCGGCCGATGCTCTCGTGCGCGAGGGCGTGTTCGTCGAGCAGGTCGCCGCCCTGCGCGAGGAGTTGCTGATGCCGGCCCCCGCCGCGCCCCAGACGGCGCCGGGGGACGGCTCGTCCGAAGAGGAGCTCCCGGACCCGGGCGGCGAGCCCCCGGCGTACTACGGCCCCTTCTACGGCGCCGCGTACATCCCGATGCCGGTCCTGGACCGGCACCGCACCCGTGTCAAATCCTGATGCCGCCGGCCCGGAGATACGCCACCGGGTCGATGTCCGAACCGAAGCCGGGCCCCGTCCGCACCTCGAAGTGCAGATGCGGGCCCGTGCTGTTGCCGGTGGAACCCGAACGGCCTATACGCTGCCCGCCGCCCACCGACTGTCCCGCCTTCACGGAGATCGCGGACAGGTGGGCGTACTGCGTGTAGCGGCCGTCGGCGTGCCGGATCACCACCTGGTAGCCGAAGGAGCCGCCCCACCCCGAGGTGACGACCTTCCCGGCCGCGACCGCCTTCACGGACGTCCCGGTGGGCACCGCGAAGTCGACGCCGGTGTGATAGCCCTTCGACCAGGCGGAGCCCGCCTTGCGGTACGGGGTGCCGAGGGCGGCGTGCACGGGGGCCACCAGGCCGGTGTCCGCGGCCTTCTCGGTCTTCTCGGTCCTCTTGCGGGTGTCGGAGGACGTCTTCTTCGTCGAGGTGTGGCCGGTGGTGGTCGGCGTGGTGGCGGTGGCCCGTAGTTCCAGCCGCTGGCCGGGCAGGATCAGGTCGGGATCGGCCCCGACCGTCTGCCGGTTGGCGGCGTACAGCCCCCGCCAGCCGCCCCGGACCTTGTGCGCGTCGGCGATCGCGGAGAGCGAGTCGCCCCGGACCACGGTGTACATCTGGGCGGACCCGGCCCGCGACTGCGGGGTGGTCTGCGGCTGGACGTCCCGCACGGAGGCGGTCTTCTCGGTGAGCGGCTGGACGCCCTGGCCGGAGGACGTCTTCCTCGTCGGCGGCTGGATGTCCGGGGTGGAGCCCCCGCGCGTCAGCCCGGCCCGCACCGAGCACGCCGGCCAGGCGCCCGGTCCCTGTCCGTCCAGCACCTTCTCGGCCACGGCGATCTGCTGGTCCCTGGTGGCCAGATCCGCTCGCCCCGCGTACCGGGCGCCGCCGTACGCCTCCCAGGTGGACTGGGTGAACTGGAGCCCGCCGTAATAGCCGTTGCCCGTGTTGATACTCCAGTTGCTGCTGGACTCGCACGCGGCGACCTTGTTCCAGGTGTCCACGTCGGCGGCGTGGGCGGTGCCGGTGCCGATGAGCGGGACCGCGATGCCGACGCCGCCCGCGGTGACGGTGAGCGAGGCGCGGTTGATCCTGTTCGGCTGATACCGGCGGTGCCGGCCGCGTACGGCCATGGAGGCCTCCCCCTAAACATGCGTCAATGCGCCAGGAGGGGCAAAAGTAAGCGCGGCGAACAGGCCATGACAAGGCGGCAACCAGCCGCGTAGGGGCGCTCTTCGGACCGGTGTCCCCGGCTGAACGCAACGAGGCGCCCGAACCGTATCCCTGGTGTGCGGACACTCCTCCGACAGGCCAGGATGTCCGGTGGACGATACTGACAAGCAGGACTTGCAGCAGCGATACATGACCTACGCGATCCACAGGATCTTTTGGGAGCAGGCGGTATGAGCAACACAGCGCAGATCGGCGTCACGGGCCTCGCGGTCATGGGCCGCAACCTGGCCCGCAACTTCGCCCGCAACGGCTATACGGTCGCCCTCCACAACCGGACCGCGTCGCGCACGCACGCCCTGGTCGAGGAGTTCGGCTCCGAGGGCGACTTCATCGCGGCCGAGACCGCCAAGGAGTTCGTGGCGGCGCTGGAGCGGCCGCGGCGGCTGGTCATCATGGTGAAGGCCGGTGAGCCGACCGACGCGGTGATCCAGGAGTTCGCGCCGCTGCTCGAGCCCGGCGACATGATCATCGACGGCGGCAACGCGCACTTCGCGGACACCCGGCGCCGGGAGCGCGAACTGCGCGAGCAGGGCATCCACTTCGTGGGCATGGGGGTCTCCGGCGGCGAGGAGGGCGCGCTGCACGGCCCGAGCATCATGCCGGGCGGCCCGAAGGAGTCGTACGACTCTCTCGGCCCCATGCTGGAGAAGATCTCCGCGAAGGCCGCGGACGGGGCGCCCTGTGTGACGCACGTCGGCCCTGACGGCGCCGGGCACTTCGTGAAGATGGTCCACAACGGCATCGAGTACGCCGACATGCAACTGATCGGTGAGGCCTACCAGTTGCTGCGGGACGTGGCCGGGTACTCCCCGAGCCAGATCGCCGACATCTTCCGCACCTGGAACACGGGTCGCCTGGACTCGTACCTGATCGAGATCACGGCCGAGGTGCTCTCCCACGTGGACGAGGCGACGGGCAAGCCGTTCGTGGACGTCGTGGTGGACCAGGCGGAGCAGAAGGGCACGGGCCGCTGGACCGTGCAGATCGCCCTGGACCTGGGTGTCCCGGTGTCGGGCATCGCGGAGGCGGTCTTCGCGCGGTCCCTGTCGGGGCACGCGGAGCTGCGTGAGGCGTCCCGCGGTCTCGCCGGGCCCAAGGCGTCGCCGCTGAGCGAGTCGGAGGCGGGTGCCTTCGCCGACCGGGTCGAGCAGGCGCTGTACGCCTCGAAGATCGTGTCGTACACGCAGGGCTTCCACGAGATCGCGGCGGCCCGTGAGGAGTACGACTGGGACATCGACCTGGGTGCCGTCTCGGCGATCTGGCGCGGTGGCTGCATCATCCGCGCGGCCTTCCTGGACCGCATCCGGTCCGCCTACGACACCCGCGCGGACCTGCCGAGCCTGCTGTCCGACGACACGTTCGCGCAGGAGATCGCCGACGCCCAGGACGACTGGCGCGAGGTCCTTGTGGCGGCGACGCGGCAGGGTGTGCCGACCCCGGGCTTCGCGGCGGCGCTGGCCTACTACGACGCGCTGCGCGCCGAGCGGCTGCCCGCCGCGCTCACGCAGGGGCAGCGGGACTTCTTCGGGGCGCACACCTACCGGCGCACGGACCGGGACGGCTCGTTCCACACGCTGTGGGGCGGGGACCGGTCCGAGGTGACGGGCTGAGCGTCGTCTGAGCCCGACAGGGGAGGAGGGCCACCGTTCGGTGTCCCTCCTCCCCTGTGTTCACGTGGTCGGCGTCAGCTGAGCGGTGGCCCCGGTTCCGGGTTCGGCACCGGCTCCGGGCCCGGCGGGACCGGAGACGGTGAGGGGTCGGGGACCGGGCCCGGTCCCGGAGTCGGGTCCGGGTTCGGGGGTGACGGTGGCTCCGGAGTGGGGCCCGGCGGCGTGGGGACCGGGCCGGGGCCCGGAGTGGGGCCCGGTGGGACGGGGTCGGGGTACGGGTTGGTCATGAGGTCCTCCGGCCAGTCGGTCGACGTCGGCTCTGGACTACTCCCCCGCCTACCCTCGGGCGGCAACCGCAGTCACCCGGGTGGGCTCTCGGATCAGAAGCCCTCGGGGTGGGCCGCCAGCCAGCGCTTCGCCGCGCGGAGCAACTCCGGGCTCGCCGCAGGGGCCTCGTCGGGGTGGCGTTCGGCCCACTTGACGACGTACGGGCAGAGCGGGGCGACGGGGATGCCCTCGCGAGCCGCGATGCCGTAGAGCTCGCGGGCCAGGGAGCCCGCGATGCCCTGCCCCTCGTGGGCCGGTTCCACGAGGGTGTGGACGGGGACCAGGGCGCGCTCGGGCGATTCGAGGACGAAGTACTGGATGTGGCCGACGACTTCGCCTCCCCCGGGACCGAGGGCCTCCAGCCGCCCGGCCTGTCGGTCGTCGCGGATCTCTATGTCGCTCATGGGCACGCTCCTGGTCCGAAGGTCGTCGAGCAGGTCAGGCCGGCACCGCCTGCGGGCTGCGCTCCTGGTCCGAACCGGGCACCGGCTCGGACGGATCGGCCCCCAGAGCGACGACACGGTTGTCGCGGTCCACGTGCACGACCCGGGGTTCAAGTGCCCGCGCCTCGGCGTCGGTCACCTGAGCGTAACTGATGATGATCACCAGATCTCCGGGGTGGACGAGATGGGCGGCGGCACCGTTGATGCCGATCACCCCCGAACCGCGCTCGCCTTCGATGACGTACGTCTCCAGCCGGGCGCCGTTGGTGATGTCGACGATGTGGACGAGCTCACCGGGCAGCAGGTCGGCGGCGTCGAGGAGCTCCGCGTCGATGGTCACCGATCCCACGTAGTGCAGGTCGGCCTGGGTGACGGTGGCTCGGTGGATCTTGGACTTGAACATGGTGCGCAGCATCGGGGCACTCCTGAACGTAGGCTCCCTGCCTGCGTTTTTGCAGGTCAAGGGCTGTTGGGGGATTTTACTGCGGGTCCGGCGTCCCGCCTTCGGCCCGGCGGAGTTCGTGACCATCGCCACAGCCGGGTGGACCTCGCTGCGGCCGGGCCCTCCCCGTGGCCTGTGCGTTTCCGGCGGCTCCGGGTGGGGACCCGGCGCCCGTGGTGGCCTACGGAGCGGAACAGCGGGTGCGGGTACCGGCCTTGCGGGCCCGGTGGCTGCGGCAGACCTTCGTCCACTGGCCGTTCCGGCCGGAGGATGTGCAGGCTCTCCTGCCACCCGGACTGGTCGTGGACCAGTACGACGGGGCGGCGTGGGTGGGCTTCACGCCGTTCGTGATGGCGGACGTACGCCCGCCGGGCGTTCCCGCCTCGGCACCCTGGCTCCCGACGTTCGCCGAGACCAACCTGCGGACCTATGTGCGGCGGGAGGACGGACGGGACGGGATCTGGTTTCTGTCCATCGAGGTGGCCTGCCCGCTGATGCTGGCGGCTCGTGCCGTCGGGGCGCCGTACACGCTGGGCGACCTGCGCGTCACCACGGACGGCGACACCGTGTCGTACACGGGCTCGCGAGGGGCCGGCCGCGTCTCGTACCGTCTGGACGTGCGTCCCGGCGAGCCCCTCCAGCCGACGGAGCGGGACGTGTGGCTGACCTCGCGGTGGCGGGCGTACACCCGTCAGTTGGGGGTGGTGCTGGAGACGCCCGTGGAGCACGAGCCGTGGCCGCTGGCCGGGGCGGCCGTCGACGTGCTGGAGGAGACGCTGACCGCCGCGGTGGGCCTGCCCGCCCCGCTCGACGAACCCGTCGTGCACTACTCCCCGGGGGTCCGGCACGTCCGGCTGGGACCCTCCCGGCCCCTCTTCACATGAGCGGACGGCTGCGCTTCGACGGCTGGATCGCCGGGCTGGGCACGGCCTCCGGGACCCGTGTCGTGCTGGGGCACTGGCCACGGTCGCCGTTCGGGCCGTTCAGCGATGTGATGCTGGAGCGACCCGACGGAGAGCGGCTGCTGCTCGCCCCCACGCGGCGCACGGCGGATTTCGTCAGCGGCACTTACGTCTTCGACACCGTGCGCGTCGTCCCGGTCGACGTGCGGGTCTCCGGGCGGACCTGGAGCGTCACGGCCGGCCCGCTCGACCTGCGCTTCACGACGGGCCGCCGACGACTCCTCGGGCTGGTGCTGCGCGCGGTGCCCGGTGTGCTCGCCCGGCAGCCGGCCTGGTGCACGTTCATCTCGCTGCCCGCCCGCGTGCTGCTGCCGGGTGTGCGCACCCGTGGCAGTGCGGGTGCGGGGCGCCGGGAGTGGTACGGGGCCCGGGACCTGCGGCCGGTCCTCACGGTGTCGGGGGTCTTCGAGGGCGACGACCTCGGTGCGGCGGCGCCCGTCGTCCCGCCCGTGCGCTTCGGGTTCGGGTCCGTGGCGAGGAAACCCTCCCTCACCCGCGTCACGACCACGGTGGAGCTGGCCCCGGAGTGAGGGACGCCCGGCCGGGGGTACCCGGCCGTCCGGACAAGGAGTGGCGCATGGGCAGGACGAGCACGCGGGGCACGGCGGACACCCTCGCGGTCACGCACGGTCTCTTCAACATCGTGGGCGGTCTGTGGCCGCTGGTGCATCTGCGCAGTTTCGAGTGGGTCTTCGGTCCGAAGACGGACGTGTGGCTGCAGATGACCACGGGCGGACTGCTCGTCTCCGCGGGCGTCGCCCAGCTCGCCGCGGCCCCCGGCCCGCACGGCCCGGCCCAGGCCCGCCGCATCGGCCTCGGCACCGCCCTGACCCTGCTGGCCGTGGACCTTGTCTATGTGCCCAAGGGGCGGATCCGGCCGACGTACCTCCTCGACGCGGTGATGCAGACCGGCTGGATCGGCGCCTGGCTGCGAGCCGCCGGCGGGGAGAAGTCGTGAGCGGCGGCAAGGGCACCCGTACAACCATCACGAACCCCGAGAGGGAGGCGACCATGAGTGAGCAGACCCCGTTCCAGGCGGAGGGCGAGCGCCGGGAGACCGCGCAGGACGCCGAGCAGGAGACATCCGGCCGGCGTGACGTGCCCCGGACGACTCCCTCGCAGGCGGAGGGTGACGACACCGAGAGCACGGACGCGGAGAACGGCCCCGCCGGTACCTGAGAGGAAGGCAGCGGCCCCCGCCGGTACGTGAGTGGAAGGCAGCGGCCCCCGCCGGTACGTGAGTGGAAGGCAGCCCGCCGGGCCGTGCGAAAAGTTCGATGAATGGCCCCCGGCAGGCTGGTTACACAGCGCCCTACACGGATACTTCACGAGGCACCGTAGGGCGGGCACATGGCGACATACACCGAACCGGTCGCCCCGGCCCCGGCGGCTGAGCGCCGGAGCCGGGGCCAGGTGATCGTGTCCTGGCTGAGCACGACCGATCACAAGAAGATCGGGCACCTGTATCTGATCACGTCGTTCTGCTTCTTCCTGGTCGGCGGGGTCCTGGCCATGGCGATCCGGGCCGAACTGGCCCGGCCCGGGCTGCAGTTCCTGTCCACCGAGCAGTACAACCAGGCGTTCACGATGCACGGCACGATCATGCTGCTGCTCTTCGCCACCCCGACCTTCGCCGGGTTCGCCAACGCCATCATGCCGCTGCAGATCGGCTCCCCCGACGTCGCCTTCCCCCGGCTGAACATGTTCTCCTACTGGCTGTTCCTCTTCGGTGGCCTGATCGTGATGGGCAGCTTCCTGACCCCGCAGGGCGCCGCCGACTACGGCTGGACCGCCTACACGCCCCTGAGCGGCCCGATCCGCAGCGGCTACACCGGCGCCGACCTGTGGATCATGGGACTCGCACTGGCCGGGTTCGGCACCATCCTGGGCGCGGTCAACTTCATCACCACCATCATCTGCATGCGCGCCCCCGGCATGACCATGTTCCGCATGCCGATCTTCACCTGGAACGTGCTGCTCACCTCGGTCCTGGTGCTGCTGGCCTTCCCGGTCCTGGCGGCCGCCCTGTTCGCCCTGGAGGCCGACCGGCGCTTCGGCTCCCACGTCTTTGACGCGCAGTACGGCGGGGCGCTGTTGTGGCAGCACCTGTTCTGGTTCTTCGGGCATCCGGAGGTGTACATCCTGGCGCTGCCGTTCTTCGGGGTGATCACCGAGATCATCCCGGTGTTCTCCCGCAAACCGATCTTCGGCTATATGGGCCTGGTCGGCGCGACCATCGCCATCGCCGGCCTGTCCGTCACCGTGTGGGCGCACCACATGTTCGCCACCGGCGCGGTCCTGCTGCCGTTCTTCTCCTTCATGACCTACCTCATCGCCGTGCCCACAGGCGTGAAGTTCTTCAACTGGATCGGCACGATGTTCAGGGGCTCGCTGTCCTTCGAGCCCCCGATGCTGTGGGCGGCGGGCTTCCTGGTCACCTTCCTGTTCGGCGGTCTGACCGGGGTGATCCTGGGCTCCCCGCCGCTGGACTGGCACGTCACCGACAGCTACTTCGTGGTCGCGCACTTCCACTACGTGCTGTTCGGGACGATCGTCTTCGCGATGTTCGGGGGCTTCAGCTTCTGGTGGCCCAAGATGACCGGCACCATGCTCGACCACCGCCTGGAGAAGATCCACTTCTGGACGCTCTTCGTCGGCTTCCACACCACCTTCCTCGTCCAGCACTGGCTCGGCGCGGAGGGCATGCCCCGCCGCTACGCCGACTACCTGGCCGCCGACGGCTTCACCGCCCTGAACACCGTCTCCTCCATCGGCGCCTTCCTGCTGGGCCTGTCCACCCTGCCCTTCCTCTACAACGTGTGGAAGACCGCCAAACACGGCGAACGCATCGAGGTCGACGACCCCTGGGGCTACGGCCGCTCCCTGGAATGGGCCACCTCCTGCCCACCCCCACGCCACAACTTCACCGCCCTGCCCCGCATCCGCTCCGAATCCCCCGCCTTCGACATCCACCATCCCGAAGTCGCCCTCCACGACCAGAAACACCACTCCGGCAGGCGCGACGCCATCGACGCCGCAGGACACGAGGGCTGACAGCCCTGAGGAGGGCGGAGCCCATGAGACCCACGAGGACCTCCGACCGGCCGGACAGCGTCCCCGCCCCCCGCGTCGAGCCGCGCAGGTCGATGGCCGTGTGCGCGCTGATCGGGGCGGCGGTGACGGCCGCGGTCGACGAGATCGTCTTCCACCAGCTCCTGGGCTGGCACCACTTCTACGACCGCGCCACCACGAGCGCGGGCCTGCTCTCCGACGGGCTCCTGCACACCGCCGAACTGCTCGCCCTGTGCGCCGGGTTCTTCCTCTACGCCGATCTGCGCCGCCGCCGCTCCCTGGCGGCGGCGCACGCCTGGGCGGGCCTCTTCCTCGGCATGGGCGCCTTCCAGCTGTTCGACGGCATCGTGGACCACAAGCTGCTGCGCCTGCACCAGATCCGCTACGGCGTGGACGTCACCCCCTACGACCTGGCCTGGAACCTCGCCGGCCTGGTCCTGCTGCTCATCGGCGCGGGCCTCGCCGTGCGCGCGGCGCGGCGGCACGGTGAGGGCGAACCGGCGCAGTGACTCCCGCGCACGTCCACCCGGGGCAGGCGGGACCGGGACCGGCCGAGCTGGTCGTCAGCGCGGCCGTGCTGCTGGCGACCGTCGGCTATCTGACGGCGGCGGGGCGGCTGCGGCGGCGCGGTGACTCCTGGCCCCTGGCCCGGGACGTCTCGTTCGCGGCGGGAGGTCTGGGCACGGTCTGGGCGCTCCTGGGCGAACCGTGGGGCGGGCCGTTCACCCAGCACGTGGTACGGCATCTGGTCGTCGGCATGGCGGCCCCCCTGCTGTTCGTCGCGGCCCATCCCCTCACCCTCGCCCTGCGCGCCCTCTCCCCCGGCGCGGTACGGCGGCGCCTGGTGGCCTTCGCGCACTCCGGTGCCGTCGGGCTGCTGCTCTTCCCTCCCCTGGCGGCCGTACTGGACGTCGGCGGGGTGTGGCTGCTGTACCGCACGGAGCTGTTCGCGGCGACGGCGCACCGGCCGCTGCTGCACAGCGCGGTGCAGGTGCACATGGCGGCGGCGGGAGTGCTGTTCACCTTCGCGGTGTGCGGGCTCGACCCGATGCGCCGCCGCTGGAGTCTCGCCGTGCGCGGCGCGACCGTTCTGGCCGCCGGTACCGCGCACGCCGTGCTGGCCCGCACGCTCTACTCCCGGCCGCCGCCCGGCACCGCCTTCACCACCGCCGACCTGCATATCGGCGCCCGGTGGATGTACTACGGCGGCGACCTCGTGGAAGCGGGGCTGGCCGTGCTGATGGGGGTGGCCTGGTACGCAGGTGCCTGGCGGGCCCGGGCCCGCCGCCTGCGCCGGGGTCGCGAGGACGAGGTGGTGGACCGGCCCGGCGGGGGCACTCGGAGGCCGTCACAAACTCCCGCAACCGGAGGGGAATCATGAACACGACGACGCGGACCTCACTCGACGGTCCGACGCGGCAGAAACGGCTGGTGATCTATCTCAACGACCACCTGGCCGGCGCGACGGCGGGCGTCGAACTGGCCCGTCGCATGGCGCAGGAGCACCACGCCTCGCCCTACGGCGAGACCCTGGAGAGCCTGCGGAAGGAGATCTCCCAGGACCGGCAGGCCCTGGTACGCCTGCTCGCCGACCTCGACATCCCCGTCAGGCGCTACAAGACGTACGGGGCATGGCTGGGCGAGAAGGCCGCGCGGCTGAAGCCCAACGGCCGCCTGCTGCGCCGCTCCGGCCTCGCCCTGCTGGTCGAGCTCGAAGCGCTGCGGCTGGGAGCGCAGGGCAAGGCCTCGCTGTGGCGCGGGCTGCTCGCCGGGTCGGTACAGGACTCGCGCCTGGACGCCGACCGGCTGGAGGAGTTGCTGCGCAGGGCGGTGGGGCAGATCAAGACACTGGACTCCCTGCATGCCAGGGCCGCCACGAGCCTGCTGTTTCCCGCGATGCAGCCGCAACCGGAGTCGACGCCCACGGCGGGGACGAGCTCATCGAGCTGACCGCGTCGGCGCGGACGGCCCTCGTCCATCTGGCCGATTCCGTTCGACCATCGCCTTCACCGTTTGGTTACACCGCACCGGCACGGGTACTCGCGCGGCTCTCTTCCGGCCCACAGCCTAGGAGACCCTCATGGGCTTCAACCCCCTGGAACACCAAGGAATCCCGCTGGACCGTCAGCTGCGCAACTGGCGTGAGCTCGACGTCGAGCCTGTCGACCCCGACCACGGTGACCCGTACACCAAGTGCCGCATCATCGCGATGAACGGCATCGAGGTCGAGGCGATCCTGTTCAGCCACCAGTTCGCCCGCCACTGTCCCGACCCGGACGTCAAGCGCCAACTGGCGCAGGTCCGCTACATCGAGGCCCAGCAGCAGAAGGCCGTCAACTGGCTGCTGCCCGGCCTCGCCTCGGTCCTGGAGACGACCATCTCCTACGAGCAGGTCGCGGTCGACCTCACCGGCTGGATCGCCCGCCACGAGCCCGACCCGTATCTGAAGCAGGCGTACGAGTTCGGCGTCCTGGAGGACTTCGACCACCTGTACCGGTACGCCAACCTCTACGAGATGATCGAGCACCGCAAGGCGGAGTCGATCGTCGAGGGGCTCACGGAGGTGATGCCGGGACGGCCGACCAAGTTCCACCACCGCAACCCTGCCGACAACGTGCGCGAACCCTACGACCGTTCGACGGTCAACCCGCTCTCCCGGCTGCACGCGCTGACCATCATGGCGGCCGAGCAGCAGACCATGAACTTCTACATGAACGTCGGCCCCCAGTACATGGAGCCGATCGCCCGCCAGCTGTACCAGGAGATCGGGCTGATCGAGGAGGAGCACGTCACGCACTACGAGTCCCTGGTCGACCCGGGCGAGACGTGGTGGGAGCAGCTCGTCAACCACGAGTACAACGAGTGCTACCTCTACCACTCCTTCATGGAGCAGGAGCCCGACCCCAAGGTGAAGGCGATCTGGGAGCTCCACCTGAACATGGAGCTCGAACACCTGCGGATCGCCTGCGATCTGATGCGCCGTCACGACGGCCGTGAGCCCCAGGAGATCCTCGCTCCGGAGCTGCCGAACGTGCTGACCTTCGAGGAGAACAAGCAGTTCGTACGGGGTCTGCTGGACACCCAGATGGATCTGACCACCCTGGGCACCGGCTACGTCCGGGACGCCCACGAGCGGTTCGAGAAGATGCAGGAGCAGATCCACGGTGGCGAGGAGCCGCCCAGTGAGCGGGTGATGGCCCAGCACCGGGAGCTGTTCGGCCGTGAGTACCGCATCGAGACGGAGGGCGAGCACCCCGACTTCGCCTCCCGGGAGAGGAGCTGACATGGCCGGGATCGCGGCGAGCGACGCCGACGTCGTGGCCCTGCTGATGCGTCAGCACGGTGACATCCGCAACCTCTTCGACGAGGTGGAGCGGACGGCCGGGGACGAGCGCCGGGCGGCGTTCCGGAACCTGGTCCGGCTTCTCGCCGTCCACGAGACGGCCGAGGAAGAGGTCATCCGTCCCTTCACCCGCTCCTCCGTGCCGGACGGCGCGAAGGTGGCGGACGAGCGGCTGGCCGAGGAGCGGGAGGCGAAGGAACTGCTGTCGCGGCTCGACGGCATGGACACCGACGACCCGAAGTTCCTGCCCGAGCTCCTGACGCTGCGCCTGGACGTGATGCATCACGCTCGCGCCGAGGAGCGGTACGAGTTCAACCACATCCGCCGCCACGCGGACAAGGCACGCCTGGCCTCCATGTCCACCGCCCTGAGGGCGGCCGAGGCCATGGCCCCGACCCACCCGCACCCGGGGACCGAGTCGGCGGCCAAGAACATGGCCCTGGGGCCGGTCGCCGCTCTGGTCGACCGCACCCGGGACGCCGTACGCAAGGCCATGGGCAAGGACGGCTGACCGGCACCCTTGTCAGGCGGAACGACCCTGGGCTGTGGCTTCGGCAGTGACGGCCGCGGCTCAGGAGTCAGGTGCCCGGACGTCCCTCGGGGCTACACCGCGGTGGTCTCCGTCACTCCTTCGTCGTGCGGGGCGAACTGGGTCCGGTAGAGCTCGGCGTACCGGCCGTCGAGGGCGAGGAGTTCCTCGTGCGTGCCCCGCTCCGCGATCCGCCCGTCCTCGACCACCAGGATCAGGTCGGCCGTGCGGATGGTGGACAGACGGTGGGCGATCACGATCGCCGTCCTGCCCTCCAGCGCCTCCGTGAGCGCCTCCTGGACGGCGGCCTCCGAGGTGTTGTCCAGATGGGCGGTGGCCTCGTCGAGGATGACGACACGCTGGCGGGCCAGCAGGAGGCGGGCGATGGTCATGCGCTGGCGTTCGCCGCCGGAGAGCCGGTAGCCGCGTTCGCCGACCACGGTGTCGAGGCCGTCGGGCAGGGACCGTACGAGAGCCTCCAGGCGGGAGCGGCGCAGCGCGTCCCACAGCTCCGTCTCGGTCGCCTCCGGGCGGGCCAGCAGCAGGTTCGCGCGGACGCTGTCGTGGAAGAGGTGGCCGTCCTGGGTGACCATGCCGAGGGTGGCCCGCAGGGAACCGGCGGTCAGGTCGCGGACATCGACGCCGCCGATGCGGACGGCGCCCTCGTCGGCGTCGTAGAGCCTCGGCAGCAGTTGCGCGACGGTCGACTTGCCGGCGCCGGACGAGCCGACGAGCGCGACGGTCTGGCCGGGTTCGGCGCGGAAGGAGACGCCGTGCAGGACCTCGGCGCCGCCGCGGGTGTCGAGGGAGGCGACCTCCTCCAGGGAGGCCAGGGAGACCTTGTCGGCGGACGGGTAGCCGAAGCGGACGTCCGAGAACTCGACGGCCACCGGTCCCTCGGGCACCTCACGGGCGTCCGGCTTCTCCGCGATCAGTGGCTTCAGGTCCAGTACCTCGAAGACCCGCTCGAAGCTCACCAGAGCGCTCATCACCTCGACGCGGGCGCCGGCCAGGGCGGTGAGCGGGGCGTACATGCGGGTCAGGAGCAGCGCGAGGGAGACCACGGCGCCGGGCTCCAGGCTGCCGCGCAGGGCGAACCAGCCGCCGAGGCCGTAGACCAGGGCGAGGGCCAGGGCGGAGACCAGGGTCAGGGCGGTGATGAACACCGACTGGGCGGTGGCCGTGCGCACCCCGATGTCCGCCACCTGCCGGGCCCGGGCCGCGAATTCCACGGACTCCTGCTCCGGGCGGCCGAAGAGCTTGACCAGGGTGGCGCCGGGCGCGGAGAAGCGCTCGGTCATCCTGGTGCCCATGGCCGCGTTCAGGGTGGCCGCCTCCCGCTGCATCCTGGCCATCCTGCTGCCCATGCGCCGGGCGGGGATCACGAACACCGGGAGCAGCGCGAGCGCCAGCAGGGTGATCTGCCAGGACAGCGTGAGCATCACCACAAGGGTCAGCAGCAGGGTGACCAGGTTGCTGACCACGCCCGACAGGGTGTTGCTGAAGGCGCGCTGGGCGCCGATGACGTCGTTGTTGAGACGGGAGACCAGCGCTCCCGTACGAGTGCGTGTGAAGAACGCGACCGGCATGCGCTGCACATGATCGAACACAGCCGTGCGCAGATCGAGGATGAGTCCCTCCCCGAGCGTGGACGACAGGCGCCGGGCGAGGATGCCGAGCGCCGCCTCCGCGACCGCGATGAGGGCGATGAGCAGGGCCAGGTGTACGACCTTGCCCTCGTCGTCGCCCGACACGATCGCGTCCACGACTTTGCCGGCGAGTACGGGCGTGGCCACGGCGAGCAGCGCGGTCGCCACGCCGAGTACGACGAAGCGGGCGATACGGGTACGGTGCGGGCGGGCGAACGCGCCGATGCGGCGCAGGGTCGCGCGGGCGAACGGGCGGCGCTCCTGCTCGGCGTTCATGACACTGTGCAGCTGTGTCCAGGCTGTGGTCTCCATGCTCATGGGAGAGAACGTACGACCTCAAGCGTTCTTGAGGTCAATGACCGACCATCTTCCCTCCGCCGGAAGGACTCGATGACCGTACGTAAGGCCCTGGCCCCGCTTCCGCAACCCGCCGTTGGCGGGGCGGGGAGAACCTCTCCTGGTGTGACAGCGGTAGAACTCCCCCAGGGACGCCCTCTCCAGCGCCTCCCCGTCCGCCGTATCCGCCAGACCCTGTGTCTGGTCCCGCTCCTGCTGGTCACCGTCGTGGCGGTGCAGCACCGTTCCGTGCTCGCGGAGGGCTTCGGTCAGCTGCGGCACGCCGAGTGGCCATGGCTCCTGGTCGCGGTCGGCACCACCTGTCTGACGTGGCTCGCCGCCTCCTTCACCCGGCAGGGCGCCGTCGTGGAAGGGCTGCCCCGGCGACGGCTGCTGGCCACGCAGTTCGCGGCCGGGGCGGCCAACCATCTGCTGCCGACGGGCCTCGGCGCGAGCGCGGTCAACCTGCGGTTCATGACCGTGTGCGGGGTTCCGCTCACCCGCGCCTCGGCCGCGCTGGCCCTGTATCTGCTGGCGGAGTCGATCGGCCGGCTCACCCTGCTGACCGCGTTGTTCATCGCCTTCCCGGACGCGCTGCGGCTCGGCGCGCTGTTGCCCGGCACCGCGATGGGTCCGCTGCTGCTGGGTCTGGGCGCGGTGCTGATGGCGGCCGTGGGCGTCCTCGCCGGTGTCCGCCGGGTGCGGACGGCGGTGGGCTCCTTCCTGCGGACCGCGCTGTGCGAGGCGCGCTCGGTGCACACCCGGCCGTCCCGGGCGCTCGCCCTGTGGGGCGGTTCGCTCGCCTTCCCGGCGCTCCAGGCGGCGGGCCTTGCCGCGGTGGGGCAGGCGCTGGGGCTGTCGGTGCCGCCCGCGCACGTGGCCCTCGCCTACCTCGCGGCGACCTGTGCGGTGGCCCTGGTACCCACGCCGGGCGGGGTCGGCTCGGTGGAGGCGGCCCTGGTGGTGGCGCTGGTGGCGGCCGGTGGCCCGGCGTCCGTGGCCACGGCGGTGGTGCTCGCGTACCGGATCATGACGGTCTGGGTGCCGCTGGTGCCGGGAGCGGTGACGCTGGGTGCGCTGGTGCGGCTGAAGGTGATCTGACCGGTCACGGTTCCGGCCCGTCGTTCACCGGTCCGTGAGCCGTACCCGTACGGGGCCGCCGTGGGGGTCGACGCGGTGTGTCCAGCGTGGGCTGAGGCTGACGGTCCGATGCGGAAGCGCCCTGGGAAGGCGTTGGCGGTGCAGCGTGCGGTCGGCCTGGGTGATCTGGAGGAGCGGGCGGTACAGGGGGGATGTCGTGCGCAGGAGGTACGGCAGTCCGTGGTCGGCCGGGGTGACGCGGTTCGGGGCGATCCAGCGCAGCGGCGGTTCGACCAGCAGGGGCACACTGTCGGGTCCGGGTCGTTCGGCTTCGGCGAGGGCCTCCAGAACGGCACCGGCCACGTGCGCCCCCTCGCGAGCCGCGGTCGCCGCGCTCTCCACCGGGTGCAGCACACTGCCGACCGCGAACACGCCGGGCCGTGAGGTGCGCAGCGCCCCGTCGACGGCCGGGCCCTGGGTGCCGCCGTCCAGGGTCAGTCCGCCGCGCCGGGCGAGCTCGTGTTCGGGCACGAAGTCACCGGTGAACACGACCGTGTCACAGGGCAGTACGGCGGTCCTGCCGTCCCGGTGCCGCACGCGGACGCCCGACAGCCGTCCGTGTCCGAGGAGTTCGGTGACCGTGGTGTCGGTGAGGAGCGGAATCCCTTGCCGGAGGCGGGCGTCGGCGGCGCGGGCGGGCATGGTCCGTGCCCGCGGCCCCTCGGCGACCATGGCGACGACCACCGCTCCGGCGGCCCGTACGGTGGCGGCGGCAGCGTAGGAGACGTCCTCGGCGCCGACCACGACCGCACGCTCGCCGATGCGCTGGCCGTAGAGGTGCACGGCCTGCTGGAGTTCGCCCGTGGTGAGGACGCCGGCCGGGCGGGTGCCGGGCACCAGCCGTGCGGAGCGCGGGCGTTCCCGGGCTCCGGTGGCCAGGACGACCGCCCGTGCCCGGATCGTCTCGTGGCCGCGCGCCCCGACGGTGTCCAGCGCCAGCGGGCCCGCCCAGTCGAGGGCGGTGACTCCGGTACGTACGACGGCTCCGGCCCCCTCGGCGGCGGCGACGAGGAGTCGGGCGTAGGCGGGGCCGGTCAGGGGGTGCAGCCAGGTGCCGTAGCCGCCGTGGGCACAGTGCCGAGGCACTCCCCCGGCGTGCTGCTCACGCTCCAGGACCTCGACGCGTGCCACTTGGGCGTCGGCCAAGCGAGCAGCGGCCACGAGCCCGGCGGGCCCGGCCCCGACGATCAGCACGTCGACCTCGCGTACGGCGGTCATGGGCGGACCTTCTCGGGCTGCGCAGCGGGCCGGGCCCTCTCGAACAACTCCCGTACCGCCGCCCCGCAGTAGAATCCCTGGCAGCGCCCCGCCCGGGCCCGGGTCCGGCGGCGCAGGCCGTCGAGGCCGGCCGGGGGGATGGTGCCGGTGAGGGCGTCGCGGATCTCACCGCGGGTCACGCGTTCGCAGTGGCAGACGAGGGTGCCGTACTCCGGGTCGGCGGCAATGAGTTCGGGCCGCTGGTAGGGGCGGGGGAAGGACTCGCCGAGGTTGGGCATGCGGACCGGTTCCAGTTGCGTGGCGGGCCCGAGGTCCAGGCCGGTGTCGGCGAGCAGGTCTCTCACGTGCGCGGCGATGGCGAGCGAGGCGGTCAGTCCTGTCGAGCGGATGCCTCCGACCGTGACGTACGCCTGCTCTGGGTGGGCCGAGATGCGGTAGTCCTCGTGTTCGGTGGCGGCGCGCAGACCGGCGTAGACGGCGGTGACCTCCTCGTCGAGCAGGCCGGGGAGGATGCGGTGGCCCTTGTCGCGGAGCCCCTCCAGGCCGTCGGCGGTGGAGCCGGTGGCCCGCTTGTCGTCCAGGTCCTCGGCGGTGGGGCCGAGCAGGACGTTGCCGTACACGGTGGGGGCGACCAGGACGCCCTTGCCGAGGGCGGTGGGGACCGGCAGGAGGATGTGCCGCACGAGGTCGCGGGCGAACTTGTCGAACACGAGGAGCTGACCGCGGCGCGGGGTGACGGTGAAGTCGTCGTGGCCGAGGGCCCGGTCGAGGGTGTCGGCGTGCAGGCCGGCGGCGTTGACGAGCCAACGGGTGAGCAGGGTGCCCCGGGACGTCGTCAGGTGATGCGTGCCGTCCGGGTGACTCACCTGCTCCACGCGGGCGTTGAGGTGGAGGTCGACTCCGTTGCGGACCGCCTGGGTGGCGTACGCCAGGGTCGTCGTCCAGGGGCAGATGATGCTCTCGCCGGGGACGTGCAGCGCGCCGAGCGCGCCGGGGCCGAGGCGCGGCTCGCGGTCGTAGAGCTCCTCGGGGCCGATCAGGCGGGTGTCGGGGCAGTCGTTGCGCTCGGCCTTCTCCGCGAGGCGGGGCAGGGCGGCGAGTTGCTCCTCGTCCCAGGCCACGAGGAGGGCGCCGACGGGTTCGACGGGGATGCCGGACGCTGCCGCGTAGGCGGCGAGCAGTCGTGAGCCCTCCCGGACCAGGCGTGCCTCCAGGGTGCCGGGGGTGGCGTCGAAACCGGTGTGCAGGATCGCGGTGTTGGCCTTCGAGCTGCCCTCACCGACGTCGTCCTGTGCTTCCACGAGGGCGACGCGGAGGTGGGGGTGGCGGGCGAGGGAGCGGGCGATCGCTGTGCCGACCACTCCGGCGCCGACGACGGCGATGTCGTAGGGCGACGTGGGCAGGGGACCCCGGCGGGTGACGGCGCCGTGCGCACGGCCCGTCATGCGCGTCCGCCGGCCAGGAAGGGGCGCGGGGAACCACGTGACCCGCCACGACGGTGCCGCGGACCACCCCTGCCCGACGGCCGCCCCCTCATCCGTCCGCCTCCCGGAGCAGCATGTCGACCGCGGCCCGGAATCTGCCCATGCGCTCTCCCGCCTCCTGGGCCGACACCCGCGGCTCGTACACGGCGGCCGGCTTCCAGTGCGGCAGTGCGTCGGCCACCTCGAGGCCGGGTTCCGCGCCGAGCCGCGCCAGCGCACCCACGCCCAGCGCGGTCGCGTCCGGCAGTGCCGACACCTCCACGGGGCGTCGCAGCAGGTCCGCCTGGGTCTGCATGAGGAGGGCGGAGCGGGTGAGGCCGCCGTCGACGCGCAGGACGTCCAGGGGCGAACCGAGATCCGTGGCGGCGGCCTCGGCGAGCAGGACGACCTGTGCGGCCAGGCCGTCGCAGAGCGCCCGCACCAGATGCCCGGGTCCGGTGTCGAGGCCCAGGCCCGTGAGGGAGCCCCGCAGGTCACCCCGCCACCACGGGGCCGCGAGCCCGGCGAGGGCCGGGACGAAGGTGACCCCGCCGCTGTCGGGCACCGTGCCGCCCACCGTGTCGAGGTCGGCGGCGCCCTGGATGACGCCCAGATCGGTGAGCCAGCGGACCGCGGACGCGGCCGTGTACACCTGGCCGTCGAGGCAGTAGCTGGTCCGCCCGCCGAGCTGCCAGGCCACACAGCTGACCAGTCCCGCGTCACCGCGCCGGGGCACGGACCCGGTGTGCGCGAGCAGGAACGCACCCGTCCCGTAGGTGCACTTGGCGCCGCCGGGTGCCGTGACGCGCTGGGCGAGCAGGGCGGCCTGCTGGTCCACGGCCAGCCCGGTGAGCGGGATCGCCGGGCCGAACGCCCTGGTCACACCGACCTGTCGGGCATTGCCGACGACCTCGGGGAGCCGTTCGTCCGTGAGGCCGTACAGGTCGAGGGCGCGTCGCGACCACTGCGCGCTGTCGAGGTCGAGGAGCTGGGTGCGCCCGGCGGTGGCGGCGTCCGTGACGAAGGCGCCGGTGAGCCGGTGGACCAGCCAGGCGTCACTGGTGGTGACGACTCCCTCGCGGGTGCGGTGCCGTCGTATCCAGGCCATCTTTGGAGCGGCGAAGTACGGGTCCAGCGGAAGGCCGGTCAGGGCCCGCAACTCCTCCGCATGCGGGCGGAGTTCGGTGCACACGCTCTGTGCCCGGCGGTCCTGCCACACGAGTGCGTCGGTGAGCGGCCGGCCCGTCGCCGGGTCCCAGGCGAGCACGGTCTCGCCCTGGTTGGCGAGGCCCAGCGCGACCACGGACTCGCCCGCCTCGGCCAGCGCCCGCGAACCCGCCTCGATCACCGAGTCGTACAGCTGCGTCGGGTCGACCTCGGCCAGTCCGCCGGGCAGGTGGCGGGGCCGCACCTCCGCGAACCCGGCGCCGATGACACCGCGTTCGGGACAGATCACCAGGGCCTTGGTGCCGGAGGTGCCCTGGTCGACGGCAAGCACCGGACCGGTCATCACACCCCTCCCCGAACGTCCCTACCCGAACGTCCCTCCACGAACGTCCCTACCCGAACGTCCCTCCCCGAGAGATCACGGTCCGACAGCCTGCCGTCGGTGTCCGTGCCCCGTCAAGCCGTCCCCACCAGCGGTTACGCGGCCGTGTTGACTGGCTGATCGTCAGTCAACTCCCCTTCCATGACAAGAAGTTCTCAATGATCGGGAAGGTGGTGTGCCTGCGATTCTCCGCCCCTATAGTGACCGCCGACCACCGCGATCTCCTCAACCGCCGCCCCGAGGAGGGCTGTTGTTACTCCACCCTGCCGTCCTGACCGGTCCCACGCCCGGGGCGGGCAGGTGATGGCCAGAGAAGGAGCACGCCCCGTCTACGACCCCGCAGGCCACGACCCGGAACTGCGCGCGGCCCTCCAGGAGGTCCGCGCCGGGCGCTGGATGTCGATGCGGACCCTGCTGGAGCGGACGACCGCCTGGTGGCAGTGGACCCAGCGCACCCAGGTGCTGGCCGCGGCGGCCGCGGGCACCGATGTGGTGCGGACCTGGCTCGCCGAGGAGCCCGGCAGCGTGCCGGCCACGGTGATGCGGGCCCGGGTCGCCGTGGAGCGCGCGCTGCGGGCCCGGCGCGAGCGGCACCGCCGTACGCACGAACTGTGGATCGAGGCCTGGGACGTCAGCCGGACCGCCGCCCGGGTCGCGGCCCACGACCCGGTGCCCTGGGTGTGCCTGCTGGCCCTGGCGCAGCTGGACCAGCGGCTGCTGTGGGAGGAGCACCGGGCGAAGCCGCCGGCCCCGGTGCTGCCTCCGGGGCCGTGGGGGCTGCTGGCCGAGGCCGGCAAGCGGGACCCGTACAACCGCGAGGCCCACCACCGCATGCTCCAGTTCCTGTACGCGCAGGCGTCCTCGGGGCGGCTGGCGGAGGCCGTCGGCTACGCGCACTGGGCCGCCGAATCCGCCCCACCGGGGTCCGCGCTGCACGTTCTGCCGCTGTATGTGCGGGCCGAGCGGTACCGGCGCGACGCCGGGCGCAGTGCCGCGCTCGACCTGCACTGGGTGGCCGAGGACGCGGTCCGGGAGGCGGTCCGGGCGCACGACGCCTGGTTCGACCGGGCCCCCGCCGAGGAGCGCACCCCGCTCGACCTCAACCATCTCGCCCACGCCCTGTGGGGCGCGCTGCGGTTCGAGGCGGCGACCGGGGTGTTCGACGCGCTCGGCCCGTACTACACGCCGCTGCCCTGGTCCTACCGCGCCGACGCGAGCGGCGAGCCGGGGCAGGGCGTGCAGATCTTCCTCCAGGCGCGGGCGCGCAGCCGGTCCGCGACGCCCGGTCCCTGACTCCCGTACCACTCCCGCTACTTCATCGGAGGTCTCCGCATGTCGTCCGCACCATCGGTCTCCCCGGAAGTCCCGCAGCCCGACGAGGAACAGCGGCTGCGGGAACTCGGCTACCGGCCCGTGCTGGCCCGGCGCATGGGCGGCTTCGGCAACTTCGCGATCAGCTTCTCGGTGATCTCGATCCTGTCCGGCTGCATGACCCTGTACGGCTTCGGCATGGGCGCGGGCGGCCCCGCGGTGATGCTGTGGGGCTGGGCGGGCGTCGGGCTGTTCGTGCTGTGCGTGGGACTGGCGCTGGCCGAGGTCACCAGCGCGTATCCGACGTCCGGCGCCCTCTACTACATGGCGGACCGGCTCGGCGGCCGCCGCTGGGGCTGGTACACGGGCTGGCTGAACCTGCTCGGGCTGCTCGGCGCGATCGCCGGGATCGACTACGGCGCCGCCCTGTTCGCGGGCGCGTTCGCCAACCTCCAGTGGGGCTTCGAGCCGACGCCGGTCAAGACCATGCTGATCTTCGCGGCGATCCTGTTACTGCACGCCGTCCTGAACCTGTTCGGTGTGCGGCTGGTCTCCGTGCTCAACTCGGTCAGCGTGTGGTGGCACCTGGCCGGCGTGGCGGTGATCGTCGGCGCCCTGTGGATCGTCCCGGACAGCCACCGGTCGCCGTCCTTCGTGTTCACGGAGTTCGTCAACGACACCGGCTGGCACAACCCCGTCTACGTGGCCGCGATCGGCCTGCTGCTCGCGCAGTACACCTTCTCCGGCTACGACGCCTCCGCCCACCTGTCCGAGGAGACCTCCAACGCCTCGGTGTCGGCGGCCAAGGGCATCGTGCGGGCGATCTGGGTGTCGTGGATCGCCGGGTTCGTGCTGCTCGCGGGGCTCACCTTCGCGATCCAGGACTACGACGCCACGCGGACCAGCGCGACCGGGGTGCCGCCGGCCCAGATCCTGCTCGACGGTCTCGGCACGGACGGCGCGAGCGCGCTGCTCGTCGTGGTGATCGTGGCGCAGCTGTTCTGCGGGAACGCCGAGGTGGCCGCGGCCAGCCGGATGGTGTTCGCGTTCAGCCGGGACAAGGCCCTGCCGGGCTCGGCGCTCTGGCGGAAGGTCAGCGCCCGCACCCAGACGCCGGTCGCCGCCGTGTGGCTGGCGGTCGTGGTCGCCGGGGTGCTCGCACTGCCGTCGCTGTACTCGGCGACGGCGTACGGCGCGGTGACCGCGATCAACGTCATCGGCATCACACCCGCGTACGCCATCCCGGTGTTCCTGCGGCTGCGCGCGGGGAGTCGTTTTCAGCCGGGTCCGTGGAGCCTGGGCAGGTGGAGCAAGCCCATTGGATGGACGGCCGTGGCGTGGGTGGCCTGTGTGACGGTGCTGTTCTGCCTGCCGCAGTCCTCGCCGGTGACGGTGGACACGATGAACTACGCCTCCGTGGCCCTGGCCGTCGTCCTGCTTCTCGCCACGGTGTGGTGGTTCGTGGCCCGGCGGTCGTACGGAACGCCCACGACGGCCGCGTACTCGGACCGGGAGCAGGCCGAACTCTCCGAGGGGATCGTCTGAAACCCGGCGATCCGGCGTCGGGCCAGGTACGAACTGCCGTGCCGGATACGGCAGGATGAGCGGTCGCGTCGGCCACGGAACCTTCACCCGGCCGACGCGATCGCACATCCCGCAATTCTCGAACAGGTGGCAACGTGACGGCATTTCAACGGGATCTCACCATGGACGACATGCTCGGCGCCGGTATCGCCGTGGTCGCGGGCCTGGTGGCGGCTTTCCTGCTGCGCATGCTGCTCAAGTGGCTGGGCAAGCACGCGGACCGCACCAGGTGGGGCGGCGACGACGTCCTCGTGGCCGCGCTGCGGACCGTGGTGCCCTCGGCGGCGATCGCGGGCGGCATCGCCGTCGCCGCGGCGGCGCTGCCGCTGACCAAGGGCGTCCAGCGCACGGTCAACCAGGTGCTGACCGTGCTGCTGATCTTCGTCGTCACGGTGGCGGCGGCCCGGCTGGTCGCGGGGCTCGTGCGCACGGTCACCGCGTCCCGCTCCGGGGTCGCCGGGTCGGCGACGATCTTCGTCAACATCACGAGGGTGCTGGTCCTGGCGATCGGTTTCCTGGTCGTGCTCCAGACCCTCGGCATCTCCATAGCGCCGATGCTCACCGCCCTCGGCGTCGGCGGTCTCGCGGTCGCGCTCGCCCTCCAGGACACGCTCGCCAACCTCTTCGCGGGCATCCACATCCTCGCCTCCAAAACGGTCCAGCCCGGCGACTACATCCGGCTGGCCAGTGGCGAGGAGGGCTACGTCGAGGACATCAACTGGCGCCAGACGACCGTCCGCGCGCTCTCCAACAACCTGATCGTCGTCCCCAACGGCGAGCTCGCCAAGACGAACATGACCAACTTCATGCGTCCCGAGCAGGAGTTGACAATCCTGGTCCAGGTCGGGGTGGCGTACGACAGCGATCTGGAGCACGTGGAGCGGGTCACCTGCGAGGTCGTCACCGAAGTCATGACGAGGGTCGAGGGCGCGCTCCCCGAGCACGAACCGCTGGTCCGCTTCCACACCTTCGGCGACTCCCGGATCGGCTTCACCGTCATCCTGGGCGTCGGCGAGTTCAGCGACCAGTTCCGCATCAAGCACGAGTTCATCAAGCAGCTGCACAAGCGCTATCGCGAGGAGGGCATCCGGATCCCGGCGCCGACGCGGACCGTGGCCCTTCAGCAGGGCTCGGTGTCCATCCCGCACCAGAGGGGCGGACAGGTCGTGGTCGAGCCGGGCGAGGTGTCCGCCGCCCGGCTCGACTGAGTGCCCTACAGGGTGGCCGAGTTGTCGTGCGGGGCGCTCGGCCGGTTCTGCGGCTGGCGCAGCGCCGAGCTGACCGGCGTCACCGTCCAGTCCGGGTGACCGGGCATCCTCGGGGTCTTCGTGCCGTACAGCCAGTCCCGCAGGAAGCCGGACTGGTCGGTGCCGGAGACCTCCGAGGCGACGGCGATGTAGTCCTCGGTCGACGCCGAGGCGTTGCGGAAGCGCTCCAGGAACGTCGACTCGATCGCGCCGAAGACGCTCTCGCCGACCTGCTGGCGCAGCGCGTACAGGACGAGGACGCCGCCGAGATAGCGCTGGCTGTCGAAGAGGTCGGCCTCGTTCGGGGCGGCGACCGGGCCCGAGGACTTGCGCCACTGGTCGCCACGCGCGTACGTGTCCTTCATGCGGGCTTCCATGGTGGTGAGACCGAGGGAGTCGGTCCAGCCGCGCTCGTAGCGGTACAGCAGCCCGTAGAAGTCGGCGTGGCCCTCGTTGAGCCACAGGTCGGACCAGGTGGCGGGGCTCACGCTGTTGCCGAAGTAGGAGTGGACCAGCTCGTGCATCATGTGCGAGCCGATGTTCTTCTCCGCCTGGAGCAGGAAGTTCGGCTTGTACAGGGTGAGGGTCTGGGTCTCCAGGCCCGTGAAGTCGAAGGCGTTCGAGGCGTCGCTGTTGCAGGGCAGCAGGCCGTACGTCTCGAAGGGGAAGGCCCCGAGCCGCTGCTCGATCCAGCTCACCAGGTTCGGGGTGAGGGCGAGCGCGGGCTCCAGGGCGGCGGCCCGGGCGGTCGGGACGACGTCCCTGAGCGGCAGGCCGTGCGGGCCCTGACGGTCCTTGACCATGTAGTCGCCGACCGTGATCTGCACGAGCTCCGTGGCCATCGGCTCCCGGGACCGGTAGCAGTACGCGGTCCGGCCGTCGCCGAGGTCCTCGGTGCTCACCAGGTGGCCGCTCGCGACGCCCTTGAGACCGGCGGGGACGGTGACGCGGAAGGTGAAGTCCGCCTTGTCCGAGGGGTGGTCGTTGCACGGGAAGACGGTGTGCGCCGCGTTGGGCTGGGGGCAGATCGCGAAGCCGTCCGGGGTGGGCACCCAGGCGGTGGGGGCGACGGCGGCGCGCGGGTCCGCCGTGTACGTCACGGTGACGGTCGCCGTGGCCTGCGCGGCCAGGGAGGCGGCCGGCGTGATCCGCAGCTTCTGGCCGACCTGCTCCCGGTCGGCCCGGACGCCGTCGAGCAGCACCTCGTGTATGTCGAGGCCGAGCGCGTCCAGGGAGAGGCGGCTCAGCTCCTGGGTGGTGGTGAGCGTCAGGGTCGCCTTCGCGTCGACGAGCCGGGTCGTGGCGTCGTACGCGAGGTCGAGGTGGTACGACGAGACGCGGTAGCCGTCGTTGCCGAGGCTCGGGAAGACGGGGTCCCCGAGGGTCTCCGGGCCAGGGGTGGCGGTCTCCGGGTCCGCGTGCGCCGGGGCGGACACGGACAGGGCCGCCACGGTGCCGAGCAGCGCTGCGGGGGCCGTCACTCTGGTGCGATATCTCATGGTCTGCTTTCCCTCGGGCGGCCGGCTGGTCGGGTCCGGCCGTCGGATGACTGCGATCACCGTGCATGACCGCAAGATCAGACGCCTTGGTTGCACCGGAGGAGGCACGAGATCTTCGAAGTGGGCGAGATCTTCGGAAGTGGGCGAGGACCGCTGTCGAGCCCGGGTCGGTCACGAGATATCTTGATGTCGAGCAATGTTGCAGACGTGGAGCGGAGCACCCGGTGACTGACTCGACCATCATCTATACGCACACTGACGAGGCCCCGGCCCTGGCGACGTATTCCTTCCTGCCGGTGGTCCAGGCGTACGCCTCGCAGGCGGGGGTCTCCGTGGAGACGCGGGACATCTCGCTGGCCGGGCGGATCATCGCCGTGTTCCCGGAGTACCTGACCGAGGACCAGCGGATCCCGGACGCCCTGCACGAGCTGGGCGAACTGGCCAAGACGCCCGAGGCCAACATCATCAAGCTGCCGAACATCTCGGCGTCGATCCCGCAGCTCAAGGCCGCCGTCGCCGAGCTGCAGGCCCAGGGCTACGCGCTGCCGGACTACCCGGACGACCCCAAGACCGACGAGGAGCGGGACATCCAGGCCCGCTACGACAAGGTCAAGGGCTCCGCCGTGAACCCGGTCCTGCGCGAGGGCAACTCCGACCGCCGCGCCCCCGCCTCGGTCAAGAACTACGCCAAGAACCACCCGCACCGCATGGGCGCGTGGTCCTCGGAGTCCAAGACCAACGTGGCGACCATGGGCGTGGACGACTTCCGCTCCACCGAGAAGTCGGTCGTGATCTCCGAGGCCGGCTCGCTGAGGATCGAGCTGGTCGGCGACGACGGCTCCACCACCGTGCTGCGCGAGTCCGTACCCGTCCTCGAGGGCGAGGTCGTCGACGCGTCGGTGCTGCACGTGGCCCCGCTGCGGGAGTTCCTCACCGCGCAGATCGCCCGCGCCAAGGCGGAGGACGTGCTGTTCTCCGTGCACCTGAAGGCCACGATGATGAAGGTCTCGGACCCGATCATCTTCGGTCACGTGGTGCGGGCGTTCTTCCCGAAGACCTTCGCGCAGTACGGCCAGACGCTCGCCGCGGCCGGTCTGACCCCGAACGACGGTCTGGGCGGCATCTACAAGGGCCTGGAGTCCCTGCCCGAGGGCGCCGCGGTCAAGGCGTCCTTCGACGCCGAGCTCGCCGAGGGCCCGGCTCTCGCGATGGTCGACTCCGACAAGGGCATCACCAACCTGCACGTGCCGTCCGACGTGATCGTGGACGCCTCGATGCCGGCCATGATCCGCACCTCCGGTCACATGTGGGGCCCGGACGGCGAGGAGGCCGACACCCTCGCGGTGCTGCCGGACTCGTCGTACGCCGGTGTCTACCAGGCCGTGATCGAGGACTGCCGCGCCAACGGCGCCTACGACCCCTCGACCATGGGCTCGGTGCCGAACGTCGGCCTCATGGCGCAGAAGGCCGAGGAGTACGGCTCCCACGACAAGACCTTCGAGATCCCGACCACCGGCACGGTCCGCCTCGTCGACCAGGCCGGCAACGTGGTGATCGAGCAGACGGTCTCCGCCGGCGACATCTTCCGCGCCTGCCAGACCAAGGATGCGCCGATCCGCGACTGGGTCAAGCTGGCCGTCACCCGCGCCCGCGCCACCGGCAGCCCGGCCGTGTTCTGGCTGGACGAGACCCGCGCGCACGACGCCAACCTGATCGCCAAGGTCAAGTCGTACCTGTCCGAGCACGACACCGAGGGCCTGGACATCCGGATCCTGAACCCGGTCGAGGCGACCAAGCTGTCGGTGGAGCGCATCCGCCGCGGCGAGGACACCATCTCGGTGACCGGCAACGTCCTGCGTGACTACCTCACCGACCTCTTCCCGATCCTGGAGCTGGGCACCAGCGCCAAGATGCTGTCGGTCGTCCCGCTGATGGCGGGCGGCGGCCTGTTCGAGACGGGCGCCGGCGGTTCCGCCCCGAAGCACGTCCAGCAGCTGGTCAAGGAGAACTACCTGCGCTGGGACTCCCTCGGTGAGTTCTTCGCGCTGGTCCCGTCGCTTGAGCAGTACGCCGACTTCACGGGCAACGCCCGCGCGAAGGTCCTCGCCGACACCCTCGACCGCGCCACGGCGACCTTCCTCAACGAGGACAAGTCCCCGACCCGTCGCGTCGGCGGCATCGACAACCGCGGCAGCCACTTCTTCCTGTCTTTGTACTGGGCCCAGGAGCTGGCCGCGCAGAGCGACGACGTGGACCTGGCGAAGGCCTTCGCCCCGCTCGCCGAGGCCCTCGCGGCGAACGAGCAGAAGATCATCGACGAGCTGAACGCCGTCCAGGGCAAGCCGGCCGACATCGGCGGCTACTACCAGCCCGACCCGGCCAAGGCCGCGAAGATCATGCGCCCGTCGACGACGTGGACCGAGACGCTGGCGTCCCTGAGCTGACACCCGCTCTCTCGATGACCCCGCCCCGGCCGGCTTCTGCCGACCGGGGCGGGGTCGTCTCCCGTCGGCGTCGGCGAACCCGTGCTGAGATGGTGCACCACGCCACTGACGACGCCCCCGGAGCAGCCGTATGCCCTCGTTCGATCTGTTGCCCGGCGCCGAGCAGTCGTCGGTGATCCTCCATGTGCCGCACTCCGCGCGGGAGATACCGGCCGAGGTGCGGGCCGGGATCGTGCTGGACGACCTCGCGCTGGAGCGGGAGCTCGACCACATCGTCGACGCGCACACGGCGGAGCTCGCCGAGAGGGCGGCCGGACTGGTGCGGACGACGCCGTGGCGGTTCGTGAACCGGCTGTCGCGGCTGGTCGTCGATCCCGAGCGGTTTCCGGACGGGCGGGAGGAGATGCTCGCCGTGGGGATGGGGGCCGTGTACACGCGGACCACGCACGGGGAGGAGCTGCGGCCCGCGGACACCGACCCCGAGCCGATCGTCGCGCGCTACTTCCGGCCGTACGCCCGGGCCATGACCGAAGCCGTGGCCCGGCGGCTTGACGTCACGGGGCGGGCCGTCGTCATCGACGTGCACTCCTATCCCAGCGCGCCGCTTCCCTACGAGCTGCACGGCGAGGGGCCCCGGCCACCGGTCTGTCTCGGTACCGATCCCTTCCACACGCCGCCCGAGCTGCTCACCGCGGCCCGGGAGGCGTTCGGGGAGGTCGGGCTGGACAGTCCGTTCAGCGGGACGTACGTGCCGCTGGAGTTCTACGGTCGCGATCCCCGGGTGAGTGCCCTGATGGTGGAGATCCGGCGGGACACGTACATGACGGAACCGGGCGGACCCGCCGGGCCGGGACTCCACCGGCTCGCGCAGGCACTCGCCGTTCTCGTGGACGCTCTGGAGTCTCCTGGCGCGTAGTCAGACCGTGAGCCAGTCGGTGACGATCACTCCCTCGTCGGTCCGCAGCCGTAGCGCGAAAGGCCCGGCGGGGGACGTCTCACAGGTGAAGCGGCCCATGTCGTCGGTCGTGAGCGGTGAGCCCGCCTGCGGGCCGCTGAGCACCTCGATCCGGGCCGACCGGGGCGGCAGCACCTGCCCCATCAGGCCCTGCGGGGTGAGTTCGACGTCGACCGTCACCTCCCCCGCGTGGAAGGTCAGCATCCGCGGCGCCCCCGTCGCTCCCCTCACCGGCAGGGCGTCCACCACCGAGTCGAAGGAGAGTTCGGCGATGCGGATGTCCAGGTCGTGCAGTGCGAACGCCTCCACGGCGAGGTGCCGCAGGGCGGGCGGCACCGGGTCCAGGATGGCCGCCGCCTGCCGGAGCTCCTCCTCCAGCAGTTCGAGGGCGAACTCCTCGTCCGGCAAGGCCTCTTCGTCGAAGGCTGCGTCCTGATCGTCGCGATCGTCGTACATGTCGCTCATACCGCCCCCCGGGCTTCGAGCCGCGCCCGCAGCCGCCTCAGACAGCGCTGGCGCAGTGGTCCGATGCTGCCCACCGCGATCCCCAGGGCGGCGGACACCTCCTGGTAGCCGGGCTTCGGCGAGGCCATCAGAATGCGCAGCAACTGACGGCAGCGCTCGCCCAGTTCCTCGAACTCCTGCCACAGGGACTGGACGCGCTCGCTCTGGGCGGCGGCCTCCTCGGAGTCGAGGAACGACTGCTCGGGCGTACGGTCCTCGCTGATCCGGTCCAGGAGCTGCGGATCGTCCGTGACGGTCAGCCGCCTCAAGCTCTTGAGCACCTTCAGGCACTCGTGGCGCGCGGTGCTCGCCAGCCAGGACTTGGCCTTGTCGGGTTCCCGGATCCGTCCGAGGTGCTGGGCGAAGCGGAACCAGACCGTCTGGTACACCTCGTGCGCGTCGGCGTCGGAGAGCCGGTGCGCGCGCACCACGGCCCACACCAGGGGGCTCAGCCCTTCCACGAGCGCCTTCCAGGCCGCCGCGTCACCGTCGACGGCGGACTGGACCAGCGCACCGACATCTGCTCGGTCCACGGTCCCACCCCTCGTGTACGGCAAGTCATCGTACGCCGTGGAAGGGACCACTCCGGCCGTCATGTGCCGAGCGGGCGCTGCACGACCGGCACCGGCCGCCAGCCGGCCGGCTTCAGCGCCGGTACGTGCGCGCCGCGCACTTCGGCGAACTGCGTGGTGGTGGCAAGGAGTTGCTGCCGGGCGGCGCGCGGGTCGGTCTCCTTGTTCGCGGTCATGTGGGCGGCGACCAGGCCCGCCACGACCGGGGTGGCGAAGGAGGTGCCGCTCCAGTGCGCGTACCCCTCGAACATCACCTGGTCCGGCTTCGCCGTGGTGCCGTCCTCGCTCAACGCACCGGTGTGGGAAGGCGACTGGCAGGTGCACACGTAGGTGAAGCCGTACCGGCAGGCCTCGTAGGTGGAGTGCTGGTAGAGGTACGGCACCGGTGCGTCGAAGCCGGTGAGGGTGCTGGTGAGGCGCTCGCCGGGGGCGTAGACCTGCACCCAGGGGCCGTGGTTGCTGAAGCAGGCGCCGAACTCGCCGTCGCCGCGCAGCGCGCCGACCGACAGGACGGCGCCCTGGTAGTCGGGCAGGTCGGCGTAGGCGGCGGGCCAGAAGGGGCTGGCGCTGGCGTTGTTGCCGGCCGCGGCGACCAACAGGGTGTCGTGGGCGCGCAGTTCCCGCATGAAGGCGTCCATGCCGAGCAGGCCGTCGGTGCGGCCGTTGGAGGTGCCCGCGGAGAGGCTGATGATGTCGGGCCAGCCGTCGGCGACCGCCTCGAAGAGCTTCTCGCCGAGTTCGGACTCCAGGATGGCGCCCGCGTCGTTGAGGGTGTTGCGGACGGTGATGTCGGTGTTGGGCGCGACGGCCGCGAGGACACCGGCGATGAACGTGCCGTGGCCGACGTACTGGAGGAGGTTCCCGGCCCCGTCGGTCTCGGTGCCGTGCAGGTCGCCCTCGACATGGGCGAGCAGCGGGACGAGCGCGTGGTCGTGGGTGAGGCCGTTGTCGACGACGAGGACGCCGACGGCGGTGTCGGGGTCGTGACCCGCCTCCGCGGGGGCCGGGTTGGTGCCCTGGCTGAGCGCGGCGGGAACCGGCTCGTCGCCGGGGCAGGAGTTGACCGCGATCGACACCACGTGGTTGCGGCTGACCAGGCGGTGTCCGGCGCGTCCCTCGCGTTCGCTCATGGCGCGCAGGGCGTGGGTGACAGCGCGGTCGCCGCGCCGGTCTCCGTGGCCCGGGTCCCCGACCCTGATCCGGGTGATGCCCGAGCGGTTGGTCTCGGGGCTGTCCCGGCGCACGTGGTCGCCGGTCAGGCCGGTGGCCTCGGTGAAGTGGGTGCGCACGGTCTCCTCGACCAGCGCCGCGTCGCGGCCGTCCCGGGCGAGGACCACGCCCTTCTCGTAGATGAACTCGGAGGCGTCGTCGGGCCCCAGTGCCAGCGGGACGTCGGGCATGGAACGCTGGATCTGGTCGAACTGCTCGTGGAATCGCTGAGGTGCCATGGCGTTTCCTCCCACTGAGGCGGCGGTCGTCAGTCAGAGCCGCGGGGCCGGTGATTGATACAGCGCCAAACCGGTGTGGCCTGCCACCTGGGCCACTACCATCCATGGAGTGACAGCGGGAAGCGACCCGATTCTCGAATTGCTGCCGATGGTGTTCGCCGCCCCCAACCAGGCGCTGGCGAGGGCAGAGGAAGTACTCGGCTCGGATCCCTCACCGCTCCATGCCTCCGTCGCCCACCAGGTCATCGGCATCTGGCAGCGGGACTGGGGCGACATGCGGCTCGCCCTGCACCATCTGCGCCGGGCCCGCGATCTGGCGGCCCGCTCGGGGTCGGCCGACCGGGAGGCGGACGTGCTGGCCGCGCTCGGGGTGGCGCTGGTGGTCGCGGGGCGCACCCGGCAGGGTCTCGCGGCGCTGGAGCGGGGTGTCGAGGTAGGCAGCGGGCACACCCGCGCGCGTGTTCTGTTCCGGCGTGCCTACGCGTCCTGGGTGCTGGGGCATCACCGGGCGGCGCTGGAGGACGTACGGCGGGCGATTCCGGTGCTGCGGCAGGCGGACGACGTGATCTGGACGGCACGGGCGCTGACCCTGCGGGCCACCGTGCATCTGGCGCTCGGGGCGGTGGAGCGGGCGGATGCCGACTTCACGGCGGCGGAGGCGCTGTGGGACACGACCGGCCAGGAGCACGACAAGGCCGACGTGGTGGAGAGCCGGGGACTTGCCGCGTACCGGTCGGGGGACATTCCCGCCGCGCTGCGGCTGCTCGACGAGGCACAGGAGCGGTACGCCAAGCTCGGCACACCGACGTTCATGCTCACCATCCGGCGCTGTGAGGTCCTGATGGCCGCGGGGCTCGCCCCGGAGGCGCTCGCGGAGGCGGACGCGGCGATCAGGGTGCTCGACGGGATCGGCGGACAGTCCACGCTCAAGGCGGAGCTGCTGCTCGCCGCCGCGCGGGCGGCCCGGCACGCGGGTGACGCGCACACCGCGATCGCGCGTGCCGACATGGCGGTGCGGCTGTTCGCCGGGCAGCGGCGCACCTGGTGGGAGACGCATGCCCGGCTGGTGCTGATCGAGGCGCGGGTCGCCGCCGGGCGCGGCTCGGGCCGGCTGGTCGCGGACGCGGCGGCGGTCGCCGACCGGCTGGCCTCCTTCGGGGCGCCGGCCGCCCCGGAGGCCTCGCTGCTGGCGGGCCGGATCGCGCTCGGCCTGGGGTGGCGGGAGGATGCCCGGCGGCATCTGGAGGTGGCCGCCCGCAGCCGGCACAGCGGCCCGCCGCTGGCGCGGATGACGGGCTGGGCGGCGCGGGCGCTGTGGGCGCGGGCCGTGGGGTCCGACCGGCGGGTCCTGGAAGCCTGCCGCCGGGGTCTGGACGTGCTCGACGACCACCGTACGACGCTCGGCGCCTCCGAACTGCGGGCGCGGGCCACCGCTCAGGGCGCCGAGCTGGCCGGACTCGCGGCGCGGGCCTCGCTCACGTCGGGCGGGCCGCGGCGGCTGCTGGTGTGGAGCGAGCGCTGGCGGGCCACCGTGCTGTCCGCGCCGCCGACCCGCCCGCCGGCCGATCCCGAACTGCTCAGCGACCTGACCGCCTTCCGGGAGATCGCGGCACGCGCGGAGGGAGCCCGGATGGAGGGCCGGCCGGTGCCGACGCTGGAGCGCGAACAGCGCCGCCTGGAACGGGAGATCCGCTCCCGGACCCTCCACATGCGCGGTGACGCTCCCGGTGACGGTTACCGGTTCGAGCCCGGCAGACTGCTGGAACGGCTCGGTGACGACGTAAGGCTGGTCGAACTCGCCGTGCTGGACGGGCGGGTTCAGGTGCTGCTGTGCGCGCAGGGGCGGGTGCGGCGGTTCGAGGGCGGACTGCTGGCCGACGCCGAGCGCGAGGCGGAGCATGTCCAGGCGGGCCTCAGACGGCTGGCCCACCCGGGGGCGGAGGCCCGGCTTCCGGTGGTGGAGGCGGCCGGGCGGCGGCTGGAGGAGCTGCTGCTCGGTCCTGCGGCGGCGCAGCTCGGCTCCGGACCGGTCGTGGTGGTACCGCCGGGGCGGCTGCACCGGGTGCCGTGGGCGCTGCTGCCCTCGCTGCGGGAGCGGGTGTTCAGCGTGTCGCCGTCGGCGAGCAGCTGGCTGCGGGCCCGGGACACCGTGCCGCCGCCGGGCGGGCGTCAGGTGCTGGTACGCGGGCCCGGGCTCGCGACCGAGGGCGCCGAGGTGCCCGAACTGGCCGGACGGTACGGCTCCGCCACCGTCCTGGAGTACGACGACGCGCGCGTGCCGCGGGTGTTGGCGGAACTGGACGGGGCGGCGCTGGCGCACATCGCCGCGCACGGCACGTTCCGGGCGGACAGCCCGCTGTTCTCGTCGTTGGGGATGGCCGACGGGCCGCTCATCGTGCACGACTTCGAGCGCCTGGAGCGCAGCCCGTACCGGATCATCCTGTCCTGCTGCGACACCGCCCGGTTCGCCTCGGTCGGCGCGGACGAACTGCTCGGCCTGGTCACCGCGCTGCTGCCGCTGGGTACGGCGGGGGTGGTGGCGTGCAGTGCGCCGGTCAACGACGAGGCGGTGGTGCCGTTGATGCTGACGCTGCACAAGGGGTTGAGTGCGGGGGCGTCCATGGCGGAGGCGCTGCGGGACGCGCGGTCCGCGCTGCCGGGGGACGCGGTGCACCAGGCGACGGGGTGGGCGTTCTCGGCGTTCGGGGCGGCGTGACGGCCGAGGGGTGCGTGAAGTGCCGAGGAGTGCCCGAAGTGCGGGGGCGCGTGAAGTGCGGGGGCGCGTGAAGTGCGGGGCGGCCTGACCCCTCCCCCGAATACTGGGGGTCAGACCGCCCCGGTCCGGTGTCCGGCTCAGGCCGGCTGTGCCTGCTCCAGCTCCACCAGGCACGGCAGCGCGTCGCGGTCGCTCGCGCCGAGGCGGGCGTACGCGCTGTAGAGGTGGTTGCCGACCGTACGGACGGACAGGGTGAGTTGCTCCGCGATCTGGCGGTTGCTCAGACCGGCGGCCGCGAGGGTGACGATCTGCCGCTGGCGCGCGGTGAGTTCGCCGAGGACGAGGCCGGACAGGGCCGGGGTGCGGGCACCCTGGCAGCGCCGGGCGAGGGCGACGGCCCGGGTGCGGGAGATGCGGGCGGCGCTCGGGTCGCGGTGCGCCCGTACGGCCTGGGCGTACGCCTCCGCAGCGAAGAGCAGGAAACCGCGCTCCTCCAGGGCCCGTGCGGCACGGTCGAGGGCAGGGCCGTCGTCGTGCGCGAGTGCCTCGGCGTGCTCGGCAAAGACACCGGTCAGCCGGCCGACGGCCCGGTCGGGCGCACCCAGGCGGACGGCGTCGTACGGCTCCTCCCCGAGGATGCCGAGAGCCGCGTCGAGATCACCGTGAGCGGCGGCCCACCAGGTGGCCGCCGAACATTCGGCGATCTGCGACGGCACGCCCGAGACCCCGGTGAAGCGGCCGCTGCCGGAGCCGCCCGGAGGTGCCATGAGCTCCTGCTGCCCCGACTGTGCCGCCGCCAGGGCGAGTTCGAGACGGCAGATCCGGTCATCGGCAGCGGCCCGCAGCCCTTCCCTCGCCCAGGCCGCGGCCTCCCGCAGTTCCCCCCGCAGGCGTGCGAACCGTGCCCGTACCGCGGCGTGCGGGGCCGGTACGCCGGTGCCCTCGTCCAGCAGCCACTCCCCCACCGGCGTGGAGAAGGCCCGTACGTCCCGCTCGGCGATCGCCCGGACCAGTGCGGCCGTCTCGGCCTCCAGCGCCTCGGTACGGTCGGCCGGGGTGCGGGCCAGGCGCAGGGTCTTCAGGCGTCCGGCGGCGGCTCGCAGCAGGGGGCCGTGGAGGGGGTGGGCGAGGCGGGCGGCGCCCTGCTCGTCGACGTGGACCAGACCGTCGGCCTCCAGGGCTTCGAGGGCCTCCAGGTCGAGCGTGCCGGCGTCCATCGGGAGCGGCTCGCCGAAAGCCAGGCGGTCCAGGGTCTCCCGCTCGCCGGGCCCGGTGCGGTCGAGGAGGTGCGCGGTGCGCTCGCGTACGGTCGCGGTGACCGGAACCGGACCGCGCCACTCCCACTCGGCCGAGTCCGGGACCCGGTGCAGCAGCCCCCGCTCTCGCACCGCGTCCACCAGTTCGCGCAGCAGTCGCAGATCGCCCCGGCACAGGCGGTACAGCCGGTTCACGGTGAGGGCTTCCGGGCCGCCGGCGCCGACCGCGAGCAGTTGTGCGGTCTCCTCGTGGGGCAGCGGCTCCAGAGCGAGACGCGGCAGGAGCTCTCCGGTCCACAGCCGGGAGATCGCGCCCGGCGCCCGCGTGCCCTCGGTGGCGACGACCAGGAGCCGGGTGCGGCCGTGCACCGCCAGCTGGTGGACCAGGGCCGCCGAGGCGTCGTCCAGCAGATGGGCGTCGTCGACGAGCAGCAGCCGTACGGACGAAAGGAGTTGGACCGCCCGATGCAGGGACACCGGCTCCGGCAGAAGGTGCGCGAAGGCGGCGAACGGAAGCCCTCGGGTCCCGGGTGTGCCCGCCACCCTGACGCACTCCGTGCCGCGTACGGCCTCCGTGACGAGCCTGGTCTTGCCGCGGCCCGCGGGACCGGTCACCACGATGCCCTGCCGTCCTCCGGCAACAGACCTGCGTACCAGCTCGAGTTCGTCCTCCCGCCCGGTGAACGGCCAGGGCAGCTCCAGGGTCTTCGCGTCCCGTTCGAATATCGTCACGGAAGCTAGAGCACCGCTACTCAGTCCTGATACAGGGAGACTTGAGTAGCCCCCGACTCAGGCGTCCCGGGGCGCCCGACGGCACGCTGAACCCCATGACCGCACGCTACTGCTCCCTCGCGCAGCAGTCGGCTCCGGCGTTCGTCCCGGGGCTGGCCGCCGAGCGGCTGAGTGCGCTCATCGGCGGCAGCCGGGTGTGGGTGAACGGCACGGTCCTGCACTACTGCTTCTTCGACGGCGACACCGACGGTTCGGTCATCTCGGTTCCGGGGACCGGGCAGTCCCGTCGGGTGTCGTGGGTCGGCGCCAAGGAGCAGCGGGACGTGGTGCGCGAGTGCTTCCAGGAGTGGCAGGATCTCGGGATCGGGGTGAGGTTCGCCGAGGTCGACGACCGTTCGGAGGCCGAACTGCGGATCGGGTTCCAGAGCGGCGACGGCTCCTGGTCGACCGTGGGCAAGGACGCGCTCCTGGTCGGACTGAACGAACGCACCATGAACTTCGGATGGGACCTGACCGCGCCCGGGGAGCGCGGGACGGCCCTGCACGAGATCGGGCACGCGCTCGGCATGCTGCACGAGCACCAGAGTCCGTTCGCCGGGATCCACTGGGACGACGAGGCCGTCTACGCCGATCTGGCGGGCCCGCCGAACTTCTGGAGCCGGGACCGGACGTTCTTCAACATCCTGCGCAAGCTCGACCCGGACGAGGTCAACGGCTCCGTCTGGGACCCGCAGTCGATCATGGAGTATCCCTTCGAGGCGGGGCTGGTCCTGGAGCCGGAGCAGTTCCGCGCGGGTCTCAATCCGCCCGGCACCCTGTCGGCCGCCGACAAGGAGTACGTCCTGCGCTGGTACCCGCCGGCCGAACCGACCCGGCCGCCGGCACTGGCCCCCTTCCGGTCCGCGCCGCTCGGGCTCGGCCCGGGTGAGCAGGCCGACTTCACCGTGGAACCGCCGGAGACCCGCGAGTACACCGTGGGCACCTTCGGCGACGGCGACACCGTCGTCGTGGTCTTCGAGGAGCGGGGCGGGGAACCCCGCTACCTCACTGGCCGGGACGACGGAGGCACTCCGCACAACGCCACGATCAGGGCCCGTCTCGTGAAGGGCCGCCGCTACTTCGTCCGTGTGCGCCTGTACTCCGCGTGGGGTTCGGGGGAAACCGCGGTCATGTGCTGGTGACAGCACAGACGGGCCGCACGGGCGAGGCTGGACCACTGTCCGGCGCCGGGGGAATGGCCGGAAGTACGTAGCCTTCGGGGGAGGGAAACGTACTTCCGGCCACACGGCGTTCAGCGGGACTTCCGGGTGAAAGAGTGTGGGCATGCTGATCGTCATCGGCGGCCTGCCGGCCACCGGCAGACCACCCTCGCCCGGCTCCTGGCCGCCAGGACGGGCGCGGTCCATCTGCGGATCGACACCATCGAGCAGGCGGTCGTCCGCTCCGGACTGACCCGGCACCCTGTAGGCCCGGTGGGCTATGCCGTGGGGTACGCCCTGGCCGAGGAGCAGCTGCGGCAGGGGCTCACGGTGATCGCGGAGTCCGTCAACCCACTGGCGATCACGCGCGATGCCTGGCGCGGCGCGGGGACGCGGGCCGGGGTTCCCGTGGTCGAGGTGGAGGTCGTCTGTTCCGACCCGGAGGAGCACCGGCGCCGCGCGGACTCACGCACGGTGGACATCCCCGACCTGCCGCTGCCCACCTGGCAGCAGATCACCGACCGGGAGTACGAGCCGTGGCACCGGGCGCGCGTCGTGATCGACACCGCGGGACAGGAGCCCAAGGAGTCGCTGGGCCCGCTGCTCGACGCGATCCTCACCGCAGCTCGCGGGTGAAGACGACGCGGGCGTGGCCGGGGCCGTCGTAGTCCTCCACCACTCGGTCGTCGAAGCCGAGGCTGCGGTGGAAGGCGATGGAGCCCTCGTTGGTGACCGAGGTGATCGCCTTGAGGCGGACCGCTCCCTGGCGGCGGGCGGTCTCGGTGAAGGCCTCGTAGAGGGTACGGCCGAGACCGGTGCCGCGGGTGTCGTCGCGGGTGGCGATCAGGTGGACGTATCCGGTGTGGTCGGGGGTGACGAATCCGAAGAGGTAGCCGCGGATTCCGTCCTCGGCTCTGCCGACCAGACAGGTGGAGCCGAACTCCCGCACCAGTGCCGTGAGATGGAGTGCGCGGAGGTCGCGCTCGCCCCAGTACCGGGCGTGGTCCGCCAGGACCTGGTGGAGGTCGCTGACATCGGCGAGGTCGATTCGGACGGCCATGACGTCGATCATGGCATGGGGCGGGAGTACCTGCGCAAGGGCGGCGAGCCCTGCGGGCGACAGGCTTACGGTGACCAGGTACCGGACGCCTGCCTTCGCAACGAGGACCTGTTCCGGCCGCTTGAACCAGGCCTGGGCGTCGATGTGGAAGCGGCTCGCCGTCAGGTGCGTCTGGGCCAATGCGTCGCCCAGCGCGATCCGTTGCAGCGGGCCGCTTCCGGAGGCGACCGCCAGCGACGCGACCGCCTCCTCCGCGCTGATGCCGAGCTGCGGACTGCGCCGGCCCTGCATGAGGCGGCGACCGCCGCCCGGGCCGCCGCTCGCCTCCACCGGTGCGCCCACCGCGATCGTGCCTGAGGCCCCGGTGGACGGTGCGGACCGACACCTCGCGTTCCGCGGCCGGTTTCGGGCGATCACCTCATCGACGTTTGACTGACGGCCGTAGCGTCGTCCGCGAAGCCCCCGATCAGCAGGGAGACAGCACGTGATCACCGGATATGTCATCGGCGAGAGCCTTCGGGCCGGCGCGGTGTTCGAGCCGCGCGGACTGCGGTTGCGGAAGGTCAGCAGGGTCGAGATCGGCGGGGCGAGCGACGCGCAGCCACCCGTGTGGACGCTCGTCGAGTGGGAGACCGACAGCGAGGACGTCGGTGCGCTCGCGGACGCCTTGGCCTCGGCGCTGGAGCCGGAGCTCGGCTGGTACGCCGATTTCACCGCCGGGGACGAGCGCGTGGTCGTCTTCGCGGGGAAGGTGTTCCGCTATCGGCGCGGCGACGAGGCGGGCCGCACCGAAGCGGTGGAGTACGGGCGGTCGGTGGGTACGCCCGTGCATCAGCTCGACTGGGAGGAGTGACCTCGCTTCATGACGCCGCCCGCTGCTCGTCGTGGACGTCGTCCGGATGGGCGAGGCCGAGGTGGTGGCGCAGGGTCGGGCCCTCGTAGTCGGCGCGGAAGACGCCCTGTTCCTGGAGGAGCGGGACGACCTTGTCGGCGAAGTCGTCCAGGCCGGTCGGGGTGATGTGCGGGACGAGGATGAAGCCGTCGCTGGCGTCGGCCTGCACATACTCGTTGATCGTGCGGGCGATGGTCTGCGGTGAGCCGATGAAGTTCTGCCGGTTGCCCGTGTTGATGACCAGGTCACGGATGGACCACTTGTTGGCGGCGGCCAGTTCGCGCCATTCGCGGGCGGTGGCCAGCGGGTCCCGGTACATCCGGACCTGGGCCCGCCCCTTGGAGATGTGGTTCTCACTGACATCCGGGTCGATGTCGGGCAACGGCCCTTCGGGGTCGTACGACGACAGGTCCCGGTTCCAGACGAACTCCAGGTGCTTGAGGGCGGTGGCGCCGCTGACCTGCTGGCGTCGGACGGTCCGCGCCAGTTCCTCGGCCTCGGCGTCGGTGTCCGCGAGGGCGAAGGAGGCGGCGGGCAGGATCAGCAGCTGGTCGTGGCGGCGGCCGTACTTGGCGAGACGGTTCTTGACGTCGGTGTAGAAGGCCTGGCCCTCCTTGAGGGTGGCGTACCGGCTGAAGATCGCGTCAGCGGAGGAGGCGGCGAACTCGCGGCCCTCCTCGGAGTCGCCGGCCTGGAAGATGACCGGGCGGCCCTGCGGGGAGCGCGGGACGTTGAACTGCCCGTGGATGTCGAAGTGCTGACCCGTGTGCACGAAGGAGCCGGCCTTCGCGTCCCGCAGGAACACCCCCGCCTCCTGGTCGGCGAGGATCTCGTCACCGTGCCAGGAGTCGAACAGCTCCTGGGTGGTGGCGAGGAACTCCTTGGCGCGGGAGTAGCGCTCCTCCTGGGGCAGGAAGCCGCCGCGGCGGAAGTTCTCGCCGGTGAAGGCGTCCCAGGAGGTGACCACGTTCCATGCGGAGCGGCCGCCGGAGAGGTGGTCCAGGCTGGCGAACTGGCGGGCCACCTCGTAGGGCTCGTTGAAGGTGGAGTTGATGGTGCCGGTCAGGCCGAGGTGCTCGGTGACGGCGGCCAGCGCGGACAGCACGGTGAAGGTGTCGGGGCGGCCGACGACGTCCAAGTCGTAGATCTTCCCGCCCTGTTCGCGCAGCCGCAGGCCCTCGGCGAGGAAGAGGAAGTCGAACTTGGCGCGTTCGGCGGTCCTGGCGAAATGCGCGAAGGAGCTGAACTCGATATGACTGCCGGCCTTCGGGTCGCTCCACACGGTGGTGTTGTTGACGCCCGGGAAATGTGCGGCCAGATGGATCTGCTTCTGGGGCTTGCTGCTCATGTCGGTACGGTCCTTCCGGCTCAAGGAAGCTCAGGCGGTCGCTGCGGCGTAGCGGTTGGCGGGACGGGCCAGGCCCAGCAGACCGCGCAGAGTGTCTGCCTCGTAGGCGGTGCGGAAGACGCCTCGGCGCTGGAGCTCGGGAACCAGGGCGCGGGTGATGGCCGGGAGGTCGTGGCCCAGGACGGCGGGCCGCAGCCGGAAGCCGCTCAGCCCCTCCTCAGCGAACTCCTGCAACAGGTCGGCCAGTTGGGAAGGGGTGCCGGTGAAGATGCGGGCGTCGCTCTGGTACGGCTCTCCCGCGAGCGTGTCGAGACGGTCCCGGCGGGCGGCGGCGTCGGCCGGGTCGTCGTCGAGGAAGACCACCAAGTCACCGAAGACATGCAGGAGTTCGCTGCCGCGCCCTGCCGCCTCCTGCTCGGCCCGGATGTCGGCGACGATCGTCCGGGCCTGCCCGCTGTCGTGCGGGGTGACGTAACCGACGTCCGCCTGGCGGGCGATGAGCCGGTAGGGCACGCTCTGGTGGCCGAGAGCGGTGACCAGGGGCTGGCCCTGCGGCGGGCGCGGTGTGATGGAGGGGCCCTTGACACTGAAGTGCCGGCCCTGGAAGTCGATGTAGTGCAGCTTGTCCCGGTCGATGAAACGGCCGGTTTCCGCATCCCGGATCTCGGCGTCGTCCTCCCAGCTGTCCCACAGCCGGCGGACGGCCTCCACGTAGTCGGCGGCCTCGTCGAAGAGGTCGGTGACGAGTTCCTGGGTCTCGGGGCTGTCGTAGGCCTCAATGCGCGGGATGGTGCGGCGCCCGAAGTGCGCGGCCTCGTTCGGGCGGGCGGTGATCTGCACCCGCACCCCCGCCCGGCCGCTGCTGACGTAATCCAGGGTCGCGATCGCCTTGGAGATGTGGAAGGGCTCCGTATGGGTGACCACCGCGGTCGGCACCAGACCTATGTGCCGGGTGAGCGGGGCGATGCGCGAGGCGACGAGCACGGCGTCGAGGCGGCCGCGGACCTGGTCGGTGCGCTCGTCCGGGTCCAGGAAGTGGCTGGACTGCGGGCCGAGTCCGTCCTCGATGGTAACGAAGTCGAGCAGGCCGCGCTCGGCCTCGGCGACGAGGTCGGCCCAGTATCCGGCGGTGAGCAGGTCACGGGGCCGGGCCACCGGCTCGCGCCAGGAGGCGGGGTGCCAGCCGGTGCCGTCCAGGGCGACGGCCAGATGCAACAAAGAAGAAGGGGACACGGGTGGTGCCTTCCTGGAGGTCCGTACGAGAAAGCCGGCCCACGGGCGGGGGCAGGACACGGCGGCTGGGACAGCAGAAGAACGGGTCAGGAACAACAGAGCGCGGCAGACACGCGCAGGAGGTCGATATGCGCCCGGGAGTGGAGGTGGACGGAGCGGAGTGTGCTGGTCACGCCCGTCACCTCCTCCTTCTGGGCGCACGACGGCGCCCGGCGGATCTCGTCATGAGTCACAACACCCCGGCCTCGCGGCGTGTTCCCGGGCTGCGGACCGGCAGTCCGGGCGAACGGCGGCACAGGTGAAACCGAGCCAGCATGCGCGGTGGGTGGTGGGCGGTGGTCCAGCCGGGTGGTCAGGGCCCGGCCCCGGTGGGCCGGACCTGTCCGGACCGTGCCGTGTGTCAGGAGTTGTCCAGCGGCAGCCCCGGCGGGTTGACCTCCGACCTGGAAACGGCGTCGTTGGAGAGGTTCCACGCGGTGAGCCACTTGGCGTACTGGCCGTTGTCGATCAGGTAGTTGATCGCGTCGGCGAGGGGCTTGGCGAGGCCGCTGTCCTTCTTCGCGGTCGCGGCGATCAGGCCCTGGAGCGTCTCGCCGGCACCGGAGTACTGGCCCGCGATGCGGGTCGCGTTGGGTGTGTTCGCGGTCTGGGTGACGTGGTAGGAGGAGTTGGGGCTGGGGCCCAGGTAGGCGTCGATCTTGCCGCTGCCGAGGGCCAGGTAGATGCTGGGGCTGTCCTGGAAGTACTTGATGGTCAGCTTCTTGCCCTCCTTCTTCAGCTTGGCCTGCCACTCCAGCAGGATCCGCTCCTGGTTGGTGCCGGCGCCGACCGAGACGGTCTTGCCCGCGAGGGCCTCGTAGTCGCCGTCGAAGGTCCACTTCGACGTCTTGAGCGTCTCGAAGGCGAGGTCGTCCTTGCGGTAGGAGGCGAACTCGTACTTCTGCTTGCGCTCCTCGGTGTCGGTGATGTTGGAGAAGCCGACGTTCACCTTGCCGCTGTCGATGCCGACGAAGAGGTTCTCCCAGGTGAACCGCTTGACCTCGGGCTGCAGACCGAGGACGGCGGCGACCAGGCGGGCCAGGTCGCTCTCGGAGCCGGTGAGAGTCTTCTGGTCGCTGCCCACGAAGCCGAGCGGCGGGGAGCCGGAGGGCAGGGTGCCGGACCCGATGACGAGCTTGCCGCTCTTCTTGACCACGGCTGGCAGTTCGGCGCTGATGGACTTCACCTCGGACACCTTCAGCGCGGTCTCCTTGGCGGCGCCGTTGGAGAGCCGGCCCACGGTGACCGTGCCGGCACTGTCGGTCGTCCTGGTGGCGGCGTCGCTGTCACCGCCGCAGGCGGCGAGCCCGCCGGCGAGGGCGGCGACGGTGGTCGCCGCGGTGAGGCCGCGTATCAGGCTGCGCCGGGAGGGGTGAACGGGCATGACTGTCCTTAGGAGTTCGAGAAACGGGAGTGGGGAAAGAGGGCGTTCAGAGGACCTTGCTGAGGAAGTCCCGGGTCCGTTCGTGCCGCGGCCGGTCCAGGACCTCGGAGGGCGGCCCCTGCTCGACGATGCGTCCGCCGTCGATGAAGACCACCCGGTCGGCGATCTCCCGGGCGAAGCCGATCTCGTGGGTGACGATGACGAGCGTGGTGCCGCTGGTCGCCAAGTCCTTGATGACCGCCAGGACTTCGCCGACGAGCTCCGGGTCCAGGGCGGAGGTCGGCTCGTCGAAGAGAATGACACCCGGGCGCAGGGCCAGGGCGCGGGCGATGGCCACCCGCTGCTGCTGGCCGCCCGACAACTGCCGTGGATAGGCGGCCGCCTTGTCGCCCAGACCGACCCTGCCGAGAAGGTCACGCGCCAGCTGCCGGGCTTCTCCCTTCGGGAGCTTGCCGGTCGCGACCGGGGCGGCGGCCACGTTGTCCAGAACGGTCAGGTGCGGGAAGAGGTTGAAGTTCTGGAAGACGAACCCGATCCGGCCACGCTGGGCACGGATCGCCCGCTCGCTGAGCTCCTTCAGCCGGCCGCCCTGCCGACGGACGCCGATCAGCTCGCCGTTCATGCTGACGTGGCCGATCTCCGGCTTCTCCAGGTGGTTGATGACCCGCAGCAGGGTGGACTTGCCGGACCCTGACGGGCCGAGGATCACGGTGACCTCGCCGGGGCGCACGTTCAGGTCGACCCCGTCCAGGACGCGGTGCGCGCCGTACCACTTGTGCACCCCGTGCACCTCGACGGCTGTGGCGGTCATACGGCGGCCTCCCGGCGGATGCGGGCCCGCAGGTCGCCCAGACCGGCCCGGAGCTTCTGCAGCGGCGTCGGCGGCAGGGAGCGGGTGGCGCCCCGGGCGTAGTGCCGCTCGACATAGAACTGGACGACGGAGACGGCGCTGGTCAGGATCAGGTACCAGACGGTGGCGACCAGCAGCAGCGGCACGATGTCGCCGGGGTAGGTGGAGCCCATGGACTGCACCGTGCCGAACAGGTCAAGCAGCGAGACGTAGAAGACCAGCGAGGTGCTCTTGATCAGGCCGATGAGCTGGTTGACGTAGTTCGGGGTGATGGAGCGCAGCGCCTGCGGGAAGACGATCCTGCGGAACTGGTAGCTCTTCGGCAGGCCGAGGGCGGAGGCCGCCTCGTGCTGGCCCTGGTCGACGGAGAGGATGCCGCCGCGCACCACCTCGGCCGCGTAGGCGGCCTCGTTGAGGCTGAGGCCGATCACCGCGATGACCATGTCGGTGGCGAGCCGGGACTCGTCGAAGGAGAAGAAGGCCGGCCCGAAGGGCACACCCACGCTCAACGTCTTGTACAGGGCCGAGAAGTTGTAGAGGAAGAGCAGCAGGACGATCAGCGGTATCGAGCGCAGCGCCCAGACATAGGTCCAGCTCACCGCCCGCAGTACCGGACTCTTCGAGAGCCGGGCCAGGGCCAGCAGAATGCCGCCGAGGAGCCCCAACACCGCGCTGTACGCCGTGACTTCGAGGGTGATGAGGAGCCCGTCCAGGACGGTGGGGCGCAGGAACCAGTAGCCGAAGCGGTCCCACTGGTAGAACGGGTTGGTCGCCAGACCGTGCACGAACTGGGCCGCCAGGACCAGGACGACTGCGGTGGCGATCCAGCGGCCGGGCCGCCGCAGGGGCAGCACCCGCTGGGCGGACAGTTGTTCTGACGGTGTGTCGGCCCGCGGCGGTGCCTCGGTGACGGACACGGCGGCGCCTGGGGGTTCACTCATGAGGGGGCTCCGGCGGAGTCGGGATTCCCCGGGGACGCGGCGAACACGGCGTACTACAGGCGCAGGACGCGACGCACGGGAACCGGGGGCGGGGCGGACAACGGCACACCGCGAGCGCGGTGTTCGTCAGGAACGCGGGGGCTGCGGAGGCAGAAGGTCAGCCCCGACAGCGGGCACGGCCCGGTGCGGTACACAGTGCGCTGCTCACGCGGAGCAGGTCGACGGCCCGGTTGGCGACGAGAGGGTCGCCGTACGGCCGTACGCAGCCCGGAGAACGGCGTGCGGCCGTCCTGGGAGCTGCGTACATGTCGGTCACCGTCGCTGTTCTCGGGGGTCTCGCGGGACCCTGGTGGACCTGTGGCTGAAACAGGTCCCTGATTGACCCGTAGGTTAAGGCAATGGTCCGAACCGGTGTCAATGCCGGTCCATCAGGTGGAACGGTCAGGGCGTACGGGCGGTGTGCGAGGCCCAGTCCAGAATCTGCACGGCGGCCCCTGCGGCCTCCAGGCCCCGGCAGTGGGCGTGGTGCCTGCGGGCGATGCCGTCGAGGTCGAGGTGGGTGCCGAAGGCCGGGTGGGCGGTCAGCCGGCGGGCGTAGGCCCACAGGGTGGGGTGGTCGGCGATGCGCTGTACCGCGGCGGCGTCGAGGTGGTCGCGGTGCACGATGTCGAGTTGCACCAGTGTGACCCACAACTCGACGTCGGCCGCGGTGATGTGATCCCGGATCAGGTAGGCACGGCCTTCCAGCCAGCGCTCCAGCGAGCCCAAGCTGTCCAGCAGTCGCTCCAGCGCGGCGGCACGGTCCGCGTTGTCGCCGCCCGCCGACCCGGCGTGCTGCGCGGCCTGCTCGATGGCCCTGCCCATCCGCTCGACGGCCTCGGTCTCGGACTCCGCTCCGCACGGGTACAGCGCCGGGCGGCCGCCGCCGAAGTGCCGGGCGAGGTCGCGGGTGATGTCGGCGGCGTGGGTGCTGACGATCCGCCCCGACCAGTCGTCGCTGAGCACCGGCGCGACGGCCGCGCCGGTGTACCGGTGCGCGCTGGCCTCGTACAGCGGCCGCAGCGCGGAATGCCCCCCGTCGGGACAGTCGGGGACCGGGTCCAGGAAGGTCACGGGACAGACGTCGTCGAGGCCGAGCAGGCTGTGCACGACGGCGATGCGCAGGCCGTCGGCACAGGCGGCGGCCAGGTGGAGCCGGTAGCGGCGCGGCACGGCGTAGTGCCCACTGCGCGCGTCCCGTCCGATCCGGCCCCGGAAGGCGGGGGCCGGGTAGGTGGCCGGGACATGGGCGAGCGGTGTGACGGACATAGGTCTCCCCGGGGTGTCGGTGCGCAGACGTACGCGCGGCGGAAGCGTCGTCGGGCCGGAAGGGGGGTCGGGACAGGGAGGGGCGGCGCGGGCGGCTACGGCCGGGCTCAGCCCAGGGTCCTGATCGCGCTGCAGACGCGCTGCAGGTCGATGTGGCGGCGGGAGGTCAGAAGAGGCGAAGGCCGAGGTGTACGGCTCACTCGGCCGATGGCCGGTTCAAGGCGCCCCATGTTTCCCTACCCGTTCACTAGGATTCCCATTTGGAGTGTCGATCGGGCCGGGGCGCACGTCAAGGGGGCGTCCACGAGGTGGGCGAACGCGGGCGCCGCCCCCCTCCTGGTCAGTGCGACTCGCGGCTGACCTCGGAGCCGCTGGAGCCGACGAGGAAGTCGAGGTCGGCGCCCTGGTCGGCCTGTTGGACGTGGTCGACGTACAGCCGCTCCCAGCCGCGCCTCGGGTTCGCGAAGCCCGCCACGGTGGCCGCGTTCGGGGTGCGGGCGGCGAGTTCGGCGGCGGGCACCTCCAGGTCGATGCGGCGGGCCTCGACGTCGAGGCTGATGACGTCGCCGGTCCGTACCAGGGCGAGCGGGCCGCCCGCCGCCGCCTCCGGGGCCACGTGCAGTACGACCGTGCCGTACGCGGTGCCGCTCATCCGGCCGTCACAGACGCGGACCATGTCCCGCACGCCCTGCTCCAGCAGCTTGGTGGGCAGCGGCATGTTGGCCACCTCGGGCATGCCCGGGTAGCCCTTGGGTCCGCAGCCGCGCAGGACCAGGACGGAGTCCGCGTCGACGTCCAGGTCCGGGTCGTCGACGCGGGCGTGGAAGTCCTCGATGCTGTCGAAGACGACCGCCCGGCCCCGGTGGCGCAGCAGATGCGCCGAGGCCGCCGCGGGTTTGATCAGTGCCCCGTCGGGGGCGAGGCTGCCGCGCAGGACGGCGATGCCGCCCTCCTCGACGAGGGGCCGGGCCCGGGTCCTGATCACCTCGGGGTCCCAGATCGGGGCGTCGGTGAGGTGGTCCACCAGGGGCTTTCCGGTCACGGTCAGTGCGTCGGGGTCCAGGAGGTCGGCGACCTCGCGCAGCACGGCGAGCAGTCCGCCGGCCCGGTGGAAGTCCTCCATGAGGAAGCGCCCGGCGGGCTGGAGGTCCACCAGCACCGGCACCCGGGAGCCGATGCGGTCGAAGTCGTCCAGGGTCAGTTCGATGCCCAGCCGGCCCGCGATGGCGAGGAGATGGACGACGGCGTTGGTGGAGCCGCCGATCGCGGCCAGCGCGACGATCGCGTTGTGGAAGGACCCCTCGGTCAGGAAGGTGCTCGGGCGTCGCTCGGCCGCCACGAGCTCCACCGCGAGGCGTCCGGTGCCGTGCGCGGCCTCCAGCAGCCGGCTGTCCGGCGCGGGCGTTCCGGCGACCCCGGGAACGACCGTGCCCAGCGCCTCGGCGACCAGCGCCATCGTCGAGGCCGTACCCATGGTGTTGCAGTGCCCGCGGCTGCGGATCATCGACGACTCGGAACGGGTGAACTCCTCCTGGGACAGGGTCCCGGCCCGGACCTCCTCCGACAGCCGCCACACGTCCGTGCCGCAGCCCAGCGGAGTGCCGCGGAAGGTGCCGGTGAGCATCGGGCCGCCGGGCACGACCACGGCGGGCAGGTCCACCGAGGCGGCGGCCATCAGCAGGGACGGGATCGTCTTGTCGCAGCCGCCCAGCAGGACCACTCCGTCGAGGGGGTTGGCCCGCAGCATCTCCTCCGTGGCCATCGCCGCCATGTTGCGCCAGAGCATCGCCGTGGGCCGCACGTTGGTCTCGCCCAGCGACACCACGGGCAGGTCGAGGGGGATACCGCCCGCCTCGTACACCCCGTCGCGGACGGACCTGGCCACCTCGTCCAGGTGCGCGTTGCAGGGGGTGAGGTCGGAGGCGGTGTTGGCGATGGCGATCTGGGGCCGGCCGGTGAAGGCGTCGGCCGGGACGCCCCGGCGCATCCAGGCCCGGTGGATGTAGGCGTTGCGGTCCTGTCCCGCGTACCACTGCGCGCTGCGAAGGCCCATCGCTCGGCCCTTTCGGGTGATCGGTACGGCGGTCTACCATCCGGAACGCGATGCAGCTTACGCAGCCGTTCTCCGCTTCGACAGCCCCCGTCACGGACCGCGCGGAGGGCGACCGCGCGGTGGGCTCGGCCCGGGTGCTCGCCGTGCCTCTGAAGCGCTCCCGGCAGGCGGGCGGGGTGGCGCTCCACGAACTCACCCGGACGGTCGACACCCCCGAGCCGACGGTGCACCGGACTCCGGTCGCACGTGCAACCCAGGCTCGGGGGACCGCACCCACACGGCGGCCCCCTGCAGGGCGGCGGTCCGGCCGGTCAGGACTCCGGCGGCCGTCGGCTGCTCGGCGACGAGTTCCCGCGGATGGCGTTCGCCCCTCGCGGGTCCCACCTCGGACACATGCGTGTGCGGCCGCTGCGGGAGACCCCGGCCGGCAGGTTCGGCGAGACGGCCCAGTGCGCCGTCCTGGACGGCCCGGAGGTCGTCTGCCGCGCGCCGCCGCCCACGAGTCGGTCACCTCGCCGCCGTACGGCAACGGGTCGGCGAGGTCCCCCTGGAACCGGAACGCCGGCCGCCCCGAACGCCGTGTGGGGTCGAGGAGTTGCACCGCCGGCGGCGGTACGCCCAGGACCACCGGGAGAACGAGACGGGCGTCGGCTGCCTCGCCCTGTCCCGGTCCGGCACCTCACCCACAGTCCCTGAAGGAGCCCCTTCTGTGAACCTCCCCTCCGCGGCGGGCCGCCAGATGCGGGCCTTCGTCCTCACCGCACCCGGCGAGTTCGCGGTCCAGGAGGTGCCCGCGCCCGTCGCCGCGCCCGGTGAGGTCGTCGTCGACGTCGAGCGGGTCGGCGTGTGCGGCACCGATCTGGAGTTCTTCACCGGTGCCATGGCCTACCTCCACCAGGGGCACGCCGGCTATCCGATGCGGCTGGGCCACGAGTGGACCGGCCGGGTGCGTGCGGTGGGCGCCGGGGTCGATGCCGGCTGGGTCGGGCGCCGGGTCATGGGCGACACCATGCTCGGCTGCGGGACCTGCCGCCGCTGCCGGCGGGGACGCCGGCATGTGTGCGAGAAGCGGGAGGAGGTGGGCATCCGGGGCGGCCGAGCGGGCGCCCTGGCCGAGCAGCTCGCGGTGCCCGCAGCCTCGTTGCACGTTCTGCCGGACTCCGTGGACCCGCAGCTCGGCGCGCTCGTCGAGCCCGGCGGCAACGCCCTGCGCGCCGCGCGGGCCACCGGTGCGGGGCCCGGCGACCGGGTCCTGGTGCTGGGGCCGGGCACCATCGGGCTGCTGGTCGCACTGTTCGTCCGGGCCGCCGGGGCGGAGGTGCACCTGATGGGCGCCACCGAGGCCTCCCTCGCCTTCGCGCGCTCACTGGGCTTCCCGCACGCGTGGCGCGAGGACACGCTGCCGGACCTGCCGTTCGACGCGGTCGTCGACGCCACCAACGCGGTCCGTCTGCCCGCCCTGGCCCAGGAGCTGGTGGAACCGGGCGGGCGGCTCGTGTACATCGGGCTGGCCGGCGAGCCCAGCCGGATCGACACCCGCATGCTCGTCCTCAAGGACGTGACGGCGGTGGGCGTCCTGTCGGCCTCCCCCGGGCTCGACGCCACCATCAGGGCGTACGCCGACAAGGTCATCGACCCGAGGCCGCTGGTGGCCGCCACCGTCGCACTGGACGCGATCGGCGCCGTACTCGCGGGCGAACGCCCGCCCGGTGCCGGTCCCGGCCCGAAGATCCACGTCGATCCCGGCCTGGTCTGAGACCGTCCCCGCAGCGGACGCGCTCACGAAGGGAGGCCGGTATTCCGCCGACGCGGTGATCAGACTCGGTCCCTCAAGGACACCGTCGACAAGGACACCGTCGACATGCTCGACGACCAGACATGCTCGACGAGACGAAGGATTCAGCCCCGTGAACTTCAAGGTGCAGCCCACCGCCCAGGTCGACGAGACGGCGGCGATCGGCGACGGGACGACCGTCTGGGATCTGGCCCAGATCCGCGAGGACGCCCGGCTGGGCAGCGGATGCATCGTGGGCCGGGGCGCCTACGTCGGCCCCGGCGTGCGGATCGGCGACAACGTGAAGCTCCAGAACTACGCGCTGGTCTACGAGCCCGCCGTGCTCGGCGACGGGGTGTTCGTCGGCCCGGCCGCGGTCCTCACCAACGACTGCTTCCCCAGGTCGGTGGACCCGGAGGGCAAGCTCAAGCGCGGCGGCGACTGGGAGGCCGTGGCCGTGGAGGTGGCCGAAGGGGCGTCCCTCGGGGCGCGCTCGGTGTGTGTGGCACCGGTCCGCGTCGGCCGCTGGGCACTGGTCGCGGCGGGCGCCGTGGTGACCCGGGACGTGCCCGACCACGCGCTCGTGGCCGGCGTTCCGGCGCGCCGCATCGGCTGGGTGGGCCGGGCCGGCGTACGACTGGTCGGGCGGGCGGGCGAACCGGACGTGTGGGAGTGCCCCCAGACGGGTGCGCTGTACGACGAGAAGGACGGCGGACTCGTCGAGCGCGCATGACGCCTGTTTCCACCGCGGCGCCGCCGCGGATGCCACCGACCGGCCACGGCTGCCTGCGCCTTCCGATAACGTGGCGCCCGTGATCACGGGTGAGATCAAGGGCACGGTGGACCGCGTCCGGAATGCTTTCACCGAGGGCCGGCAGGAACCGCGCCGGCAGGGCGGCGAGAGGGTTCCGCGACGCCCGACGCCGCGCAGGGCGGACAAGACGGTCACCGCGGTTGGACGGGACGCGGTGGGCGTGTGACCGGTCGGCCGACGCCCGCTTTACTGCCCCCGTCGCTGCGCGCGCCACTCGGGCCGGTCGCGGCCCTCGCCGCGCTGGTGGTCATCGCGCTCGGGGCTCTGTACGCCGACCACAGCCGGCCCGGCAGGGTGGACAGGTGGATCATCCCGCCGACTGCGGACAGTGTGCGGCCCCCGTGGCGGCACGTCGCTCTGGCTCTGGATTTCCTGGGAGAGCCTGCCGGTTCGGTGCTGCTGGTCATGGTCGTCGTGGCGGGCTGCCTGCTGCTTCGCCGTCCACGCGCCGCGGTGCTCGCCGTCGCCGGCGCCGCCATGGTCGTGGGGACGGCGACGCTGCTCAAGCATCTGGTGGGGCGCACCATCCACGGCGCCGACAACCTGTCCTATCCGAGCGGGCACACCGCCTTCTTCACCGCACTCGCCCTCGTCGTGGCGCTGCTCGCGACCGACCGGCTCGGCCTCGGCAGAACGGCCGGCACGTCACTCGTACTCTGCGCGGCGCTCCTGGCCGGCGCCGCGATGGGATGGGCAGAGGTCGCCCTGGGCGCGCACTACCCCACCG